>JAYUZG010000132.1:0-10462 GCA_043751985.1 Betaproteobacteria bacterium | reverse complement strand
GGCGCCGCGCGCACCGTCGAATTGCAACAGTACGCGCCCGGCGTTTACCAGGCGCGCGTCGCGGTTCAGTCCAGCGCCGAGCCGATTCAGTTTGAATTGCTGGAATCCGCGGGATTGCCCCGCGCCGTGATCGCCAAAGTAGGTCCGCGCGCCTTGTACTACACGGTTCCCGACGAAGATCGTTTTCGGCCGCCCAACATTGAGCTACTGAAAGCACTGGCGCGCGAGACCAGTGGCGGTTACGCGCCCGACGCCGCGGAAATTTTCGCCGGCCGCGGCGACTCGGGCGAAAGTCGCACCGAGCTGTGGCCGTGGCTCGCAGCCTTGGCGCTGCTGCTGTATCTGGCGGAAATTTTCCTACGGCGTGCACCCATAGCCTGGCGTAGGTTCGGCGATTGACCCGCCTGACCCCCTAGCCCCTTGACCCCTACACCTCAGCGGAGTAGCTTCGCCGCTCCGCTACAATCTTCGAGGTCACCTGCAACTCCTGAAATCTAGGCCGTGCCAGAAGCTCTACCTTTAATCGCGCTGGGTTTTTTCCTTGGCATGCGTCACGCAACCGATGCCGATCATGTGATCGCCATCGCGACCATCGTGAGCCGCCAGCGGAGCCTCACGTCCGCTGCGTGGGTGGGCGCGATCTGGGGAATCGGGCACACGATTACCGTGGCGCTGGTCGGCGGCGCGATCATTTTTTTCAGCGTCGTCATTCCGCCGCGAATTGGGCTGGCAATGGAATTTGCAGTCGCCATCATGCTGGTGATTTTGGGCGTGCTCACTCTCACCGGCATGACGCAGTGGCTGCGCGATCACGTGACGCCCAATCTGTGGGGCGCGCATGCCCACACCCATGCGCACGGCGACTACGCACACAGCCACGCTCACGGGCACCGCGGAGCCGATCAAGGGTACAGCGGAGCGGATCATGGGCACAAGATCGAGGAAACACCGCAAGCCTGGCTGGACAAAAGGTACGGTGGATTGACGCTGTATCAGGCCTTGCGCCCGTTGGTGATCGGACTGATTCACGGCCTGGCCGGCTCGGCCGCGGTGGCGCTGTTGGTGCTGGCGGCGATTCGCGATCCGCTCTGGGCCTTCGTCTACCTGATGTTGTTTGGCGTAGGAACCATCTGCGGCATGATGCTCATTACGCTGGCGCTGTCCGCGCCGTTCTCGGTCAGCGCCAATCGCTTTCCGCGGTTCAATGTTTACCTACGCGTGGCGAGCGGGTTGTTGAGCGTCGGCTTCGGCTTGTTTCTCATCGCCTACATCGGATGGGTGGAGGGCCTGTTCTCTGCGAGCCCGCATTGGACGCCGCAGTGAGCGTGCAAGTTTTCACGGTGATGGCAAGCGCGCCAAAGAGCGAGTAGCATCCCGTAAACCAAGCAGCTTAGGCTTCCAATAACATTTCCCGATAACATTCCATTGACATGCAAACTCTGGCTGTGTCCCGCGGGCCGAATTTCAAAGTGGTTGCCGTCGCTGCGCTGATCGCCGCGCTCGCGGCGCTGGCAGGTTACGCGCTGCTGAAGGAAACTCGTCGCACCACGCCGGCCGACGCGTCTGTCAGCGCCTTCCATGATGCGCCGCGTAAAGCGTTCACGGCGGAGGAGGAACGCTACGCGCAGGCGCTGTTCGCGATTCACGATCAGGTGAAGAGCAACGCAGTGGGCATGATGTTCAGCGGGATCGCATTCAAGACCGGCAGTGTGGATCGCGCGCGCTTCAAGGCGCGCATTGCTCCAACTGTCACAACTTTTGCCGCGGCGCAAAGCCAACTGGAAAAAATAAGCGCGCCAGCGTCGATGCAAGTGCTGCACCGGCGGTATGCCGAGGCGCTACAGTTGTATCGCGCCGCGGCCGAGACGATGTTGAAAGCCACCGCCAATGGAAAGGACACGCAGTTGCTGGCCGCGCACGAGATGAGCGAGCGCGCCGCGGGTTTGTTGCTGGAAGTGGGCGAGCAAGTGTGGCCGGGGGAATACAAGCCAAACTGAATTTGAGAATTCGTGGCCGGGGCCTCACGAGGGCCGCGGTCGCGAAGTAGCGCAAGAGGGTAGTCAATCACGTGATTAACTTTTCGGGAGGTTTTGATATGAAACGCACATTAACGGCCTTGGGCCTCGCCGCAGTGGCGACCCTGGGTGCCGCACCGGTGCAGGCAGCGGATGTCTGCTCGGTATGGCTGGTAGAGAATAGCCGGTTCATGAACGTGCCCTTCGGCATGTTTCATCCGGATCGCTCTTACATCAAGGACAGCGACAAACCACGCAACAACGTCAACACGGTAGACCTGCCGGTCAACGTGGGCGTGATCAAGTGTGGCAATGATTTGATTCTGTATGACAACGGCTGGAACGCGACCGACTATCACAAGATGACCGGCACCGATCATTGGTCTCCTCTGTCCAAGCAAATCGAACAGCTTGGCTTCAAGGCGGATCAGGTGAGCAAGGTGATCATCGGTCATGGTCACTGGGACCACGCCGGTTCACTGGATGAGTTTCCCAACGCCAAGTTGTACGTGCAGCGGGAAGAGTTGAAGGGCATCGAGTGGGCGATTAACTACCCGGGACACGAGCGCATTCGCGCGGTGAACAATTCACCGGGCGGTTGCAACCGAACCCCGGCTTGCGGCTATATGCCGAAGACGCTGGATTCGATTTACGGTAAAGTGCTCAAGGGTATGGCCGTGATCGTTGACGGCGATATGGAAATAATGCCCGGCGTGAAGATTCATGCCGCGCATCGTGCCCACACCGCGGGTTCGCAGTTGCTGGAAGTGCCCACCAGCGTCGGCAAGCTGATGTTCGGCTCGGATGCGTATTCGTCATGGGAAGCGATTCGCGATTGGGAAGTTGCGAACATTCAACAGACCGACTCGGTGCAGCAGTTTCTCGCCTACGAGAAATGCTACAAAGTGACCGGCGGCTATCAAAACTGCGTCGCGGCGCATGAACCGCTCTCCTACAGCGACAAGTATCCCCTCACCAAGAACCATTGGGTCGGGATGAACGGTGGACGTCTGGCGGAGATCGCGTTAGCGCCGGGCGAGAAGTCGCGCAAGCCTTAATAAACTGCTGAACCAATAACATTCTAAGGAGCCGGCGAGCCGGCTCCTTTTTTTTCGATGCGGACTCATCGTTATTTTCTGTTTGTCTTGCTGTGGCTGTGGTTGATCGGAACCGCACCGGCACACGATTCCAGTGCTTGGGGTGGCTTGTTCCGATCGCGCGATTTCGGAGCGAGCTGGCTGCCGGCGGATCCCGGCCTGTACGTGAGTGGGGCGCTTGCCTTGGCGGTGCACCCGCTTGACCCGGCCACTTTGCTCTACGGCACTGACACACGCTTCCTGCGTACTCTAAATGGCGGCCGTGACTGGACCGGCGCGGGCGAATCCGAAGTCCTCGGCGGCGTTTTCGCGACCGCCTTCGATGCGCAGGGTGTGACTGAATTTGCCGCCACCGCAGGCAATTTCTTCCGTCGCCGGCGAGATGAGCGTTGGCGCGAAATCTCACTGCCCTCGGGAGCCGCGCCGTTGCGCGCGATATTACGCAGCTCCCAGGTCATGCGACTGTACGCGGCCAGCACGCGCGGCGTGCTGCGTAGCGATGACGGCGGCGACAGCTGGAATCTCGTCGGCGAATTGCCCGAGGGCGCGGTGATGTCGCTGGCGCTGGCCACGCGGCCGCAAGAACATCTGTACGCGATAGTCGATGGGGAGGTATGGGCGAGCGACGATGGCGCGCACACCTGGCGTCAACATGGCGCCGGGCTCCCAGACCGCCGCGCGCAAGCGGTCACTGGTGGCACCGATCAGGTATGGGTTGCGGGCGATGATCGAGTCTACAAATTGAATCATGACGGCAACTGGTCGGCGCTCGGTGTGATGCTGCCTGAACGCGATACCGCGATACGTGGTTTCGCGGTGAGCGACAACGGGCAAATTTTCGTCCTGGCGACGCACCGCGGTGTTTACCGGAGCAGCGATCGAGGCGCGAGCTGGGAGCTGATCGAAGGCAGTCTTCCGGTGCATCTCGAAGCCGGCCCCTTGGTGCGTGACCCGCATGATGCGGCGACCTTGTATGTGGGCTTCGGAATTCAGCCCTATGATGAACTGTGGCGGCGCGCGGCACGCGGCGCCGGCGTGTTATCGGAACTCAGCGCGCTAAGCATCGTGGGTGCAGGAGCATTCTTGCTGTTGTTGTTGGCCGGGGGTGCGATGCTGGTGAAATGCTTGAGTGACAAAGCAGCGGTTTCGAGGAGAGAAAAATGAATTGGCGTCGTGGAATAATTTTCGTAGCGGCGTGCGCGCTGCTCGCGGCCGCCGCAAGCGCGCTGTGGTGGTGGTCGCGCGATCAGGGGGTTTGTCACAGTTGCGTCGAGTACACAATGAGCGACGCGCAGGAAATGCCGACTGCGATCGCGGTAGCCGATGACGGCGCTGCGTGGTTTTCACTCGATTCGGGTCGCAGCATCGGGCTGCTGCGCGACGGCAAGATCGAGCGCATCGACCTCGGGCGGCGCGTGCAGGAAGCGATCGGTCTGGACGTGGATCGCGAAGGAAATGCGTGGATGGCGAACGCACCCACGGTGTCGGTGTTGCGAATCAAGCGCACCGGCGAAGTGAGCGAGACGGCGCTTGGCACGCCGATCGGCCGCATGGCGCGGCTCGCGGTCGCGGCGGATGATTCGGTGTGGTTCGCCGAGGCTAGCGCTTTCAGTTTTTCGCGCATCAAGGATGGCGTGCTGAAGCGCCATGTGATTTCCGCGGCGCGCGGCGGGCCGTATGGCGTGGCGGTGTCCGCCGACGGTACGGCGTGGGGCACGTTGCAAAGCGGGAACAAGCTGGTGCGCATCAGTCCGAGCAGTGAGATCAGCGAAATCGAGCTTCCCACTCGCGCCGCGGCGCCGACCGACGTCGCGGTCGCGCCGGATGGCGCGGTATGGCTGCTGGAGTTTCGCAGCAATAAGGTTGCGCGATACGCGGATGGCAAGTTTACCGAGTTCGACATCGCGGGCGAATTCGCCGGCTTGTCGGGTCTTGCCGTCGCGGCCGATGGCAGCGTGTGGTTCGGCTTGTTGCGCCGGGGTGCTTTGGGATGCTTGAAGAACGGGAAATTCTCCAGCTTGCGCTTGCCGCGTGAAGATGCGCGGCCGTATACGCTGACTGCGGACCGCACCGGAAGTATCTGGTACGCGGATATCTCGGGCGTGGTAGGCAAAGTACCCGCCGCGAGCGTGGCGGCGCGCTAAGCGAAAAGTGATTCGCTTACCGGACAATTCCGTGATGCCATGATCCCCCAAAGGAATGACGGGGTCACACGAACCCTGCCTCTAACGCAAGCGCGCGAGAAGCAGCTCCACTCGATTGCGGTTATTGAGGTAAGTGTAGTCGGCGCTCTCGGTAAGTCTGACCGTGAGCAGCATTCCCAGGCCGCCCACCGGGCGTTTCTCCAAAGGCTGTTGCAAGTCGATGCGTTTGACCGCTGACAAAGGATCGTGCGGCGGCGCCGAATCTTCGTAAGTTAAACGAATGAAACGCTCCAGCGATTCGAGTGTGATTTCCACTCGCTCGTCGCTGCCTCCCCGGTAGCCGTGATGAACGGTATTGGTAAACAGTTCCTCGGCCAACAAGACCAGCTTCAGCCAATCTACGGGATGGAGTGACGCATCCGCGCCAAAGGATTCCACAAACGCCTTGATGTCCTTGAACACCGTGAGGCGCGCCGGGAAATCGCGGCGACGCAGCAGCATCGCTTTCGAAGTATCCGAATTCATTGATAAGCTTTCAGATGAACGGGTGTTTGGCTGGTGCACACTTCGGGTAACGCGAATCCCGTACCAGGGACAGTCTTGGTCGATGACGCTCGGGTGCGCTTATCGCTTACCAAGTCGGAAATCGACTACGCGGGAAAACACAACATGTATCAAACCATAGGCCATCCACTATTGGTGCTCGCGAGCTTGTTGCTGCTGAGTGGAGTTGCGCAGGGCGCCGACGTCGGGCGGATCAAGACTTCCGTTGGCGACGTCCAGATCGAGCGTGCCGGGCAACGCCTCCCCGCGCCAGGCGGCACGCCGGTACAGGCGGGCGACGTCCTCATCACGGCCACGCAGGCTTCGACAGGCATCAGCCTCAACGACAATACACTGCTATCGATTGGACCGAACAGTGTGTTGTCGATTGATAAATTTGTCTTTGACGGTACCACTCACCGAGGCGCGATAGAGTCCACTATTCGAAAAGGCACCCTCGCCATGGTGTCCGGGAAGATCGTCAAACAATCCCCGGAGGCCGTGCGCATCAAAACGCCGTCCGCCATCATGGGTGTGCGCGGAACTGAATTTCTGGTGCGCGTGAACCAGCTCGCGAACTGACATGTGCGTGCGGCCGGCGTTTTTCGCTCTGATTCTTTTGACTATGGCCGCGTGCGCGCAGCAAGCGCCGGTTCCCAGCGTCGAGCACTCCGAGCGCAGTATTGAGCCAACGGAAGGGCCTCTGCCAACCAGCATGCCTCCCGCCCCACAGCCAACCGCTGCGATCGAGCCCGCGGCGTCAACACGCTCGATGTTGCCACAACGCCGCGCCGCGTCTGAGCCAGCGGCTGTGCAATCGACTACTCCTCCCACGCCCGCGGTCACGCGTGCTCCTACGCCGGAAGTGCTGGTCGTCGTCTTGCCCGAGGCCGACGGCAAGGTGGGTACGGTCCGCGTGGAGAGCGAAGGCGAAACCAAGGTGCTCAACACTGCCTACGCGTCAGCGCATGTTACAAGCACCGGCGCCATCAGCGCGAGCAACTTGGACGGCGTGCAGGTACGAGATGAATTTCGCGCGGCGCTCGCCGCCTTACCCGAACGCCCTGCGAGCTATTTGGTGTGGTTCGTTGAGGGTCAAGACGAACCCACCGCCGATTCGCGCAAGGAACTGAAACGCATTTTGGAGTAGATCGGCCAGCGCTCGGTACCGGACGTCACGGTGATCGGTCATGCTGACGCGATTGGCGGTGAATCAAGAAATGACAGACTATCGCTGCAACGCGCACGCAAAATCCGCAACGCTTTGGTAAAGCTGGGCATTCCCGAAGATCACATCAGCGTGGCCGGGCGCGGCGCGCGTGAACCGCTTTACCCAACTGAAAAACCCGGCATGCCCGAGCCGCGCAATCGGCGCGTGGAAATTTCCGTCCGCTGAAGTGCCTCCATGACGTCGCGTGTGCTTCCGGATAGAGGCCATTATCCGGCGCGAAAAAAAGCCCCGGTGTTTACCACAGGGGCTTTTTGTTTGAACTACTCGCTTACTTCTTGTCGGATTTCTTATCGCTGTCTTCGTCGCCCTTCTTGGACTTCTTCTTATCAGTCTTTTCTTTTGCTGCTTTCTTTTTGTCAGCTTTCTCCTGGTCTTTCGCGGCTTTCTTCTCGGCCTTGTCGTCATCTTTTTTCGATTTCGTCTTGGCCTTGTCGTCCTTCGCGGCGGCCTCTTTCTTTTCCAGCTTGGCGGCCTTCTTGTCGGCCTTGCCGTCAGATTTTGCGGGCGCGGCTGCGGCGGCCGCAGGCGTTGCGGCGGCGGGTGCCGTAACGGGCGCAGCAGCTTGGGCCGGGCCAGACGTGGGCGCGGTTGGCTTGTTCGCAGCAGGAGTCACCGCGGCGGGCTTGCTATCCGCCTTGGTCGCGCCGGTGATGGTGAGGTCGCCGCGAATCTCTTCCATGGTCTTCGGGCCGATTCCCTTTACGTTAACCAAGTCATCGATGCTCTTGAACGGACCGTGCTCTTTACGGTAGTCGATGATAGCCTGAGCTTTCGCCGGGCCGACTCCCTTCAGTGAGTCAAGCTCTTCCTTGGTGGCGGTGTTGATATTGACCGCGGCAGCCGCGACGCCAACAAGACCCAGCACCAACGTGAGGGCTAAAATTATTCGCTTCATTAAAGTCTCCAAATATAATTGAGTAAACCGAACAGTTTTCTTGTCCGGCGCGCATTGTACGCGCCGCGCGTTTAGCTCAGTGTTGCAGTCCGCGCGCAGAATCGAAGGCGCGGATGACGTACTCACCACGAGCTAGCGCACACAACGCCTGAGGCTCGCAATCGTTTACCGGGCAGCCTGCTTACGACTTGCCCAGGTCAGCCGCCTGACCCAGCCACTCGGCTTCCTGCAATTGCCGCCACTGAATCTTGCCGCTACCCGAACGCGGCAGGGCGTCGGTGAAAACAATTTGCCGCGGCACCTTGTAGGCGGCCATATGTTCGCGGCACCACTCGATCAGCGCTTCGACAGGTAACTGCATGCCTTCCTTAAGCACCACGACTGCCTTGACGGTCTCGCCGCGTCGCGAGTCCGGAGCAGAGATGATCGCGACCTCCTTGATGTCCGGGTGCTGGTACAAAGTCATTTCCACTTCGGCTGGCCAGACTTTGAACCCCGCGGCGTTGATCATGCGCTTCAAACGATCCGCCATGTAGAAGAAGCCGCTTGCGTCGACGCGGCCGAGATCGCCGGTGCGCAGGAAAATCTTGTCATCGATCTGCACGAATGCGGCTTTGGTGGCCTCGGGATTGTTCCAGTAGCCTTTCATGATCTGCGGACCGCGCGCGACGATCTCGCCGGCCTCATCGACTCCCAATGGTTGCGCGGTCTCCGGGTGGATGATCAGGCACTCGGTGTCAAAAGTCGGAATGCCCAGGCACTGCTTACGTAATTCGCCGGGCGGATTCATATGCGTCTGCGAAATCGTTTCGGTCATGCCATAGGCTTCCATGTATTCGATGCCGCAGCGATCGAATAATTTCTGCGCAACGGCCTCGGGCATGGCCGAGCCGCCGCCGAAAATATTTTGCAACGATGACAAGTCGCGCTTGTCGGTCGAGCTGTGCGCGAGCAGATCCACCACCATGGTCGGCACGTTGGCCCAATGCGTGCATCGAGCGCGTTCGATCAGATACGCCGCTGCCGCCGGGTCCCAGCGCGGCAGCAAAACGATGGTCGCGCCGGAGTAGATGCCCGCGTTCAGCGAATGCTGCATACCGGTGACGTGGAACATCGGCGCGGTGGACAGAATGACCGACTCCTGACACATCTGCTCCCACAATGCCGCGCCCACCGTCGAGTGCATGATGCTCGCATGCGTATGCATGCAGCCTTTGGGCTTGCCGGTGGTGCCGGAGGTGTACAGAATCGCCGCGAGATCGTCCGGCCCCGCTTGCCAAGGCAGCGGAACATAGTTCGCCGCCAAGACTTCAGCCCACGGCACGGCGCCCGCATCCGAAATTTTTTCACGCGGTGCGCGCAGAAAATCCGGCATGTCGAGCTTGGGTTTCTCGCTCAAATAATCCGAGTAGGTCGCGACAATCGCGTGCTTCACCGCGCTGCCCATCAGCGGCTGCATCCGCGCATACACTTCCTGGCCGACAAAGGCAGTTTGCGCGCCGCTGTCGCTACAGTAATGCAACAGCTCTTCGGTGACGTTCATCGGACTCACCGGCACCACGACTGCGTCGGCGCGCAAAATCGCGTAGTACGCCAGCATGAACTGCGGACTGTTTTGCAGATCGAGCAAAACGCGGTCGCCTTTCTTCACGCCGCAACGTTTCTGCAGAAAGCCGGCGAGTTGCTCGGTTTGATGCAGAAACGTCCGATAGTCGAGACGCGAATCGTAAAACAGCGCGATCGGCTTGCCGGGAAATCGTTTGGCCGATACTTCCAGGTTGTACACCAGCGAGGTCGCAGGCGGCGTGAGACGATGCGGCTGATATTTCGGCCAACAGGAATAATCTTCAGGTGTCATTGGAAGCCGCCATTTCTTTTTCCTGCAGCAATCGCCACTGCACTTTTCCGGTAGCCGACTTGGGCAAGGTCTCGGCGAAATCGACCAAGCGCGGAACCTTGTACGCCGCCATATTCGCTCGACACCAGTCGATTACTTGTTCGGCGCTGAGCGAGTTCTTGCTCGACGCCTTCGGCACCACGATGACCTTAACGGTCTCACCGCGATTGCGATCTCGCGCAGCGATCACGCACGCCTCTTGAATGTCTGGGTGGTGGTACATGATCGCCTCGACTTCCGCCGGCCATACCTTGAAACCGGCGGCGTTAATCATGCGCTTGAGGCGGTCCACGATGAAGAAATACCCCTCCTCATCGTAGCGCCCAAGATCGCCGGTGCGAAAAAAACGCTTGCCGTCGATCTCGATGAAGCATGCCTGGTTGGCTTCGGGATTATTCCAATAGCCCTTGAATATTTGCGGACCACAGGAGACGATTTCGCCGATCTCGCCGGCACCGAGTTCGCGCACGGTCTCAGGGTCGATGACGCGAGCATCGGTATTGTTGACCGGAATACCGAGACATTGTTTCTTGGGACGCTCCGGCGGATTGATGTGCGTGGGGGCAATGGTTTCCGTCTGGCCGTAACCTTCGATGTAATCGAGGCCGGTCAAGTCGTTGAGCCGCTGTGCCACGGCTTC
>JAYUZG010000131.1:0-8897 GCA_043751985.1 Betaproteobacteria bacterium | reverse complement strand
CTCATAACGAACCAAACTCGTCACCCTCACGGTATATGTTGTCCACTTTCAGCTCGATCTTTCGAATCTCAGCCTTGCGGTTCCCATTCTGAAAGAACGCTCGCGGCACTCCAAGAATTTGGCCAACCTTTTCAAGCAGCATATTCTTGCAATATAACGAAGCCTGACTCCTTCGCCCCTGACCCTTTCGCCCGTCATCTGCGATGCGCAACGTGCACTGACATGGAATCCTCGAAATCATCGCTGGAACGAAGTAAGGTTCGATAGGAGCGTGAGTCAATCTGGTCCAGGGCGTGAACCGCCGAGCGATCCGAATTTGCGAGTGGATGCGCGCCAAGGCTCAGCGTTTCGCCAAGACCCGCGAAGAGATAACGTTTACCAAAAGCATTCCGCAAAGCCGCGAAACTTGGTTCGCCCGTGCAGTGACCTGGCGCGATGAAATCAGCCTGATAGGTGTCATGCAAAGCATCCGTCACTTTCTGTATGACTGAATCTTGCGCGACTACCAAATGAAAGCCACCCGCGATGAAGTGGATGCGTGAGTCGATCTTCGCCGCCTCCGCGACAATGGCCTCTATACCGGGATGCGCGCAACCCACCACGAGCACCATTCCATTTTCGGTCTTGATGGCAAGGGAGAGCTCTTTCAATTCCCGAGTCCCCGCTGCATCCGATACCAATGCGATGAGTGTCACGTCCGGTGCCACTTCAGTGGTCTTTTCGATCAACTCGATATTGGCCTTGGGAAAAGCGCTGCCGAATTTCATGATAGGAGGCGGCGCACCGCGGTAGTAACGCATTTCGGCGGGTAGTGATTCATCTTTTCGGTAGAACTTACTGGGCAGATCAAAGCCGTAGACGCCGAAATTCTCCTTGGGAGCATAGATTTTCACGTTGGGATTGACGCTCAACAAGTAGGTCAGTCCTCCCATATGATCTCCATGCCGGTGCGACATGACGACGAAATCGAGATTGCCAAGATCAACGCCTTTAGCCTTGACATTACGTTCTAGAATTTCAGGATTATCCCCAGTGTCGAACAAGATCCGCTGACCATTGATCTCGACCAGTGCCGAGTAGCCCCAGTCCAAAGTCATATCGCTATGCTTGCCGAATGCGTCGTAGAGGATGGTGATGCGAGGTGGTGCTGGAACGGCCGCTTCCGCCGGTGCGGCCAACGGAAGAACACTCATCAGGTTGGCAATCAGGCCAAGCGTACCTACCCACATCAAAATACGGGTGCATCTCATAGGGCACTGTCACATTGAGCCATTCATGTAGAAGCGAAATTGCGGCAAGACATTGTCATCTTAGCTTATGTTTCTGCTTGCCGAGCGGCCCATTTCGTTGGCTGAAGTAAGTCATTGAGAATTCTCCCGAGGGAAAGGGGGAAAGCGCCCAGGCTCATTTATTTGAAGAGTCGAAGTTCCGTTTTCCTCGCCAGCAGCAATCCGTCGGAGATCATGGTTCCGATTCCACCGCCGAGGGTCGTGTAGGTTTGAACGAGTACCAGCTTGAAAGAACTGCATCAGACGATCTTGAATAAGCGCACATCGAATGGATAGCGCGCCGCGGAAATGATCCTGATTTTGCCGAAGTCTTTTTGTTTTGGATTCAGCATGTAGTTCATCGCACGGGGCATGATGGCGGAAGGAACGGAAAGAACAGCGCTGGCAGCGCCTGCCAGCCAACGATCCCCGATTGTTCGAGTACGGTCTTCCGCCTGCCGCCAATCGGTCTCCAGTTCCGCCTGAGCCACCTGGCTGATTCTGAGTCGTTCGGGCAGGTCGATTTCGAGCAATTGATAGGTCGCCGGAAAATCCTCCGTGGAGTCGAACTCGAAATGCACGAGCTTCTCCAGAAGCGCGGCCGCGGGGTGATCGGTGGTGTGGACGATAGGTTGGCCTGGACTATGCCATCGACCACCGGCACGAATCCCGCCCATGCCACGCAGATCGGCATAGTTGCTGATGCGCCAAACACGCATCAGGCGCCATATCCCTCATCGATTTGAATGAGCAACTCTTCAATCAACCGGCCACTCGCTTCGGTGACCAACATCTCCAATGGGGTTCTATCGCCGAACCGCCGAATCGGTTTACGCAGCCAGCGTAGAGCTAAATCTCCGTTACTGAAGACAGCTTCGGCTAACGCGATCATTCGCGCAACACGGACGGCGCGGTCGGATTCATCGACCGACAGCATTCCGCCTTTGGCACGCCGGTGAGAAAGTGTACGGGGCGGAAGCACCAGCGCCAACTCCTTGGAGGTGAGCCCAGCTTGCGCCAGAGAGTCCACGGTCTCCGGCGCGACACGGGCTTCCACAATAGCGGCGAGCTCTTTTTCGGAGCGTAACGGCGCGGTCAAATTCAGCAGTTCAGACAAGCGTCCGAGGTAAGGAGACCGATGCGGCGTATGAGAAGGCGCTGTCGCGCGCTGCGTTTGAGTCATGATGTTCTGTCCTTCTACCGCCTTAAACTTCTATCTGGCATTTGCCGCTAAATTATAGGCAAATTGCCAATCGGAGACAAGCACAAAACCTACAACGCAAAGATCTTCCCAGGGTTCATGATGTTCTGCGGATCGAGTGCTATCTTGATCGAGCGCATCACCGACACTGCGTCGCCGTGTTCCGCGGTGAGGAATTTCATCTTGCCGAGGCCGATGCCGTGTTCGCCGGTGCAGGTGCCGTCCATGGCGAGCGCGCGCATCACTAATCGATCATTTAGCCGCTCTGCTTCGGCGAGCTCTTTCGGATCGTCACGATTGATCAGAAATCCGAGATGGAAATTGCCATCGCCGACGTGACCCACTAAGGGGGCGATGAGGAAACTTTGCTTCAAGTCCTGCTTGGTTTCAAGAATACATTCCGCCAACCGCGAGATCGGCACACAGACATCGGTCGCCCAAATTTCGCAACCTGGACGCAGCGCCTTGTTGGCGTAGGTCACGTCGTGGCGCGCAGTCCACAACGCGCTGCGCTCTTCGGGTTTGGTGGCCCACTTGAAATCGCCGCCGCCATGCTCGGCCGCGATCGCCTGCACCATCTCGGCTTGTTCCTTGACTCCAGCCTCAGTGCCGTGAAATTCCACGAACAAAGTGTCCTGCACCGGGTAACTCAACTTGGAGAATTTATTTACCGCGTCCATCTGCACGTCGTCGAGCAGTTCGATGCGTGCGACGGGAATGCCCAACTGGATGGTCTGAATCACCGTGTTGACTGCGCCCTCGATGTTCTTGAATGAACACACGGCTGCCGCCATCGCTTCGGGAATTCCATACAAACGCAAGGTGACTTCGGTGATGATCCCCAGCGTGCCTTCGGAGCCTACGAACAAGCGGGTCAGGTCGTAACCGGCGGCGGACTTGCGTGAGCGGCGCGAGGTGCGAATGATGCGGCCGTCCGCCAGCACGACAGTGAGCGCAAGAACGTTCTCGCGCATGGTGCCGTAACGCACGGCGTTGGTACCGGACGCACGCGTCGCGGCCATGCCACCGAGCGAGGCATCCGCGCCGGGGTCGATCGGAAAGAAAAGACCCTGGTCGCGAATATACGCATTCAACTCCTTGCGCGTGACTCGCGCCTGAACCGTCACGTCGAGGTCTTCTGCGCTCACGCGCAGAACTTTGTTCAGGTTGATCAAGTCCACCACGATGCCACCGTGATGCGGGATCACGTTACCTTCGAGCGAAGTACCGGTGCCGTAGGCCACTACCGGCGTGTTGTGCCTGGCGCAGACGCGCACGATCTCCGACACTTCCTCGGTTGAGTTGGGAAACACCACCGCATCGGGCCGATGCGGGTGATGCCAGGATTCATCTTTGGCGTGATGGTCACGCACGCCGGTGCTGGTGGAGAGGCGCTCGCCCAGCATGAGGCGTAATTCGTCAATGGCGCTGGGCGTAGTAACGGCGGCGAGAGTCATGATGAATTCCTGGTTTCAACTGATTGGAAGACGGGAATGTTACTCGCTTCCGCGGACAAACAATGACGAGTCGGCGGCCTTCAAGAAGACGGGCGCCAACTGCGCGCCCTTTTCAGAAATTCACCCACACGGAATCAGTATTGACGTAGCTCCCGCGCTGCGTCAACAACATTTCGTGCTGCACCACATCATGTGCGAGCCGGGTATCTGCTCTCAGAATAGGGCGCGTCGCTATTTCTTCTTGCCATCATCAAATTCGTATTTCTTGTCGGGCTCCACCACCCCGTCGCACGCCGCCGCCATGTTGCGCTTCGCGTTGTTACAGGCAATATTCGCCTGGGTGAAGATGTCGTTCGGATCGCCCTTGCCCTCGCAGTAGTACTCGTGTTGCTTCTTGGCGTCCGCGCAGGTGCCGCCGCGTGAATCTTTCTCTTGCGCGCCGGCGACAAGCGGCGATAGTGCGATGCCTATCCCTAGGAAGAACACAACTTTTTTCATGATCTCCTCCGCATAAGTTAGAGACAAAAAAGCCGGGGACTTTGCCCCGGCTTCTCTGAACACCAAGCAATTACGCTGTCGTCTTGGCCACGTAACCATAGGCGGCGTTGCTGCGCTCGCCACCCATCGCTTCGTACTCACGACGAATGTCGGCGATCTTGTCCGCCTCGAACGCCTTGCCCATTTGCAGTTTGACATCAAGGTTGTAAAGACGCGCCGAGTTCAAACCGAATATGTTCTGCTTAACTTCGCTGTTCGGTCCGCCCAGCTTGGTTTTCCAGCCCATCTTCTTCATCACATCGTCCGGGATTTCCAGGCGGCGCATCGCTTCGATCTGCCACTGCGGCGAGCCATACCACACGGAATCGGAGCCCCACACCACGCGATCCGAACCCATCATGTTCACCAACTGACCGATGAACATGGCGCAGAACTTCGGCATGGTCACGGCGGTAGACGCGAAGGTGGAACCAATTTCCGCATACACGTTATGCACACCAAACTTCTCGGGAATGCGTGCGAGATCGGTGGCCCACTCAACGTATCCGGTCTCAAGGAATTTCTCCAGGTCCGCCTGCGGTTGATCGGCCAGCCATGGCCGCAACGCCGAGTGGTAAATCACGAAGTTCATGCCTGGCCAGTCCTTGGCAGCCTTGCCGATATCCCAGCACGAGGCGTGTTCCCAGGTGCCTGCGAACGCCTTCTCGTAGTCGCGCGGCATGAGGCCTTTGTGAATACAGATGGTGTTGATGCCGGACTTGATGGCTTTTTCGTAGAAGGGATACATCAGCTTCTCGTCGTCCAGTCTCCAGGCAAACTTGGAGGGGCCAAACGGATCGCCGATGGTGTACGACTTCCATGACACCGGGTACAGCGTCTCAATGGCGCGATCCACTTCGTCCATCCAGTTCGGGTACTTCGGCGTGATCACGGTGTGGCCGAGCATGCGCGTGTTGCCGGCAATTTTGTTGACCGAACGGCAGGCGTTCTGAATTGCGTCGTTGGACAGCAGCCACCACGACGGATCATCAAACGGCGCGCCGGACAGCAGCGAGATCTTGGTATCCGAGTCGAGGAAGATCTCTTTCAAATAGTTGTCCATCTTGTAGCGCGCGAGGGACATCGGCGCGGACATGATGTCCGGATTGACCTTGGCACCGACCGCCCACTTGGTGAGGCCCAGCAGACCTTCCTGCTTGAAGTCGTCGCGAATGAAGTGCGTTTGATCATCGAAGATGAACTGGCTGGACAGGCTTTTGGCGCGGTCTTTTGCCATGTCCATATCTTTCGCTTCAGCTTCGGTGACATCGAACACCGGGCCGAACACCTTGTTCATCGCATAAAACGCGGTCGCCATGCCGGCGCTGCTGGCGAGAAACTGGCGGCGATCGATGCCATGACGTTTGGCCTCGACATCGCTGATTTCCTTGATCAGGCTCTCGACCTGCGCCTGCTGTTCGGTTTGCGGCAGCGGATTGTATTCGCCGTTGGACACCACTTGCGTGGGTACCGGCGAGCGAAACGCTGCCTCATCGGCGGGAGCGCACAGCTTGAACTCCTCGTCGCTCATGTGGACGCCAATATGACGCTGACTTGCCATTTGAATCTCCTCCTAACTAAGCTGGTTGAACTGTCTTACGACGGTTGGCAGTTTGTTGCAAAACTACTGCGGCGGACTATTTACTGCGTTGCTCGGTGCTCGCTACGTTTTTCAATAAACTGTTGCTACGGCTACTACCACATGCAGACGACCGAGCGCGCTTACGCGAAGCGTGCCCGGCACTCTGCTTACTTGAAATCATTCTTGTATTCGGGATCGGCTTCGTCGATCCCCTCGCACGCCGACTTCACGTTGTTCTTGGCGTTATTGCACGCCGTTCCGATTGCAACCATGCTGTCGGATGCGGCCTTGGTGGGGTCGCAGAAATACTCCATCTGCGATTTGGCGTCTTTGCAATTGCCCGCACGCTCAAGCCGCGCTTTCTTGCTGTCATCCGCACCTGCGGCGGCGCACCCCAGCGCGAGCGCGACGGCAGTCAAGGTCACTTTTGTGACGTGCTTCATTTTCTCCTCCAATTATTAAATTTGTACTCACAAAATCGAACCCCGCTCGCCGGCTGCCACTGCGAACCAGTCCGCGGCCGCGATCCGAATGGGCACATTCTAGACGCAATAATTAAAAAATTGCACCGTGCACTGCACCACTCGCAATTGAGGAACAACGCCGCAATCAATGTGCCATCTACAGAGCGTCATGCCCGGCGCAACACGCGCCGGGATAAGTTGAGGATTCGATTGATTCTCTGTGTGAGTTCGAGGCGCCGAGAGCATGAGCGCCGGACGCAAATGAGACAGAACATCCAGGCTTTCTTGAGACGGTTGTCTCAGTGTCTCGCTTATATTTTGTCGCGGCGACTGGGCGCGGCAATTCCCAGCCGTTGCATATGCCGATACAAGGTCGCCCGTGACAGCTTCAGATCGCGCGCCGCGGCACCGACTCGCCAGTGGTGGCGGCGCAGCGCGGCCATGATGCGCACGGCTTCATCCTCAGCGTTGTTCGATTGCGGGCGCAGCGCCGCGCCCGATTCGATGGCGTTACGCGCCAGCTCTGGCGGGAGATCGCCAACTTCGATGCATGCGGAATCGCACATCGACACGGCGTAGCGGAGCACGTTGCGCAGTTCGCGGATATTGCCCGGCCATCGGTATGCATGCAACCGCTCGCGTGCGGCAGGCGCGATCGCGCTGCTCTTGTCCGCGATGGCATTCTCTTCCGCCAAAATCTTGGAGATCAAATCATCCCGGTCCTGACGATCGCGTAAAGGAGGCAGTTCAAAAGTCGCACCGTTCAAGCGGTACAGCAGGTCCGCGCGAAATGTGCCGGCGTCGCACATGACGCTCAGGTCACGGTGTGTAGCACAGATGACATGCAGATCAACGGCGATTGGCGTTTCGGCACCGATCGGCTGCACCTCATTTTCGGCGAGCACTCGCAACAGCCGGCTCTGCAAGTCCAACGGCATATCGCCGATTTCGTCCAGGAATAATGAGCCGCCGCTCGCTTGCAGAATCTTGCCGCGCATGCCTCGAGAACGCGCGCCGGTGAAAGCGCCCGGCGCATAACCGAACAGTTCGCTTTCAATCAGCGTGGCAGGAATGGCGGCGCAATTGAGCGCTACAAACGGCTTGTCGGCTCGAGCGCTGGACAGGTGTATAGTCTTGGCAAACACCTCTTTGCCGGTGCCGGTCTCTCCCAGGAACAACATAAGGAATGCGCGCATTGAGAATATGTGCGGCGCGATGCACGTTCGTGCGCATGCTCGAATCCGCGCCGGCGAACGATTGCAGCGGCACGAACCGTGCCGCGTGCCCGCGTGAAGCGGGCGCGGGGTTTACTCTGGGGTGCGCGGGCGTTTCGCTCTCGGGAACGCGCAAGCGCGAATAAAAAGTCGCTCCCGTCACCGCTCGCAACGGAAACACCAGATTGGATGTCAGGCCACGCCGAATCAATTCGCCACTACTCGCCTCGAACAATTCCTCAAGGTGCGAGCCGGCCCTCGCGCAAAGCGCCATCTCCGACTGGGCGCGCCGGTTGGCCGCAAGCACAATACCGTGTTCATCGAAGGCAAACAGATAATCTGTCTGCACCTCTAGAAATTCGCGTGACGAGCTCAACTGCAGCACCCACGCGCCGCGAAATCGTTCCAAGAAGAACGCGTTCTCGATCATCGCCGCGGACTGGTTGACGAATTGCAGGACCAGGTTTTGGCTTTTGCGATCGTCCGGCGAATACAGTGCCGACGCATCAAGAATTGCGAGCAACCGCCCTTCCGGGTCGAACACCGGCGAAGCGCTGCAAGTAAGCGAAATATTGGGAGCGCGGAAGTGTTCCTTCTTGTGAACCTTGATTGGCAATTGGTCGACGATCGCGGTGCCAACGCCGCAAGTACCCTCTTCGTCTTCGGACCAACACGCGCCCAAATACAGCCCGGCGTGCTTGAGTTCCTTGTCGAGTGAAGGCAAGCCGGCAAAATCGATGGTATCGCCAGTCGCGTCGGTCAACAGCACGACGTAATTCGCCTCGCGCATCTGCTCGTGCAGTTTCTTGACGCCATGGCGCGCGATGCGCAGGAAACTTTCCAAGGATTCCAGGTGATCCCGCAGTTTGTCATTGGTAAGAATGCGCGGCTCGGCGGTACGGCCGGGGTCCAGCCGGTAGGATTCCAGCGAACGCCGCCACGATTGCTGTAAGCGTTCGTCCGCGAGCCGTTGCGCCGCGAACGACGGGCGGCGGACCGCTTCGTCAACGCGACTGGCATGCGCCAGACTTTCCTTGGACACCATTCGTCCCTCCCCCTCGTGGGCCGCGCCGGCCTCTTACTCAGAAGTCGGTAACTTGTGCGACACACTGCCGTCTCCATCATAGAGCGCCGAAGCTTGGAATGTGTCGTCTTAATTGGCGACTGCTGAGTA
>JAYUZG010000130.1:0-5826 GCA_043751985.1 Betaproteobacteria bacterium | reverse complement strand
TTTCCTGGGCGGCCAGGTACGCCGAGCGGGCGCCGGCAAACACCGGGTCTTGGCTCAAAGCGTCCCGGTAGATGGTTAACAGGTCGGCAGCGGGGGACGTCGATGCTAAGAGTACCGCCACGAGACCCCAGGAATGCGCGAATCGAATCATTGTTGCGTCTCCGTAATTTCTTGCGACAAAACTTTTCTGAATGGTTTTCGAAACGATGACGCTTTCTTTTCCGGGGCAATGCGTAGTCCGTCTACCGGCATGCTCAGATGGAAATCGAGGTACTTGAATAAATCTTCTTTACTTGCGTAATACAGATACAAGGTTCGTTTGCTCACGCCTGCCCGTGCCGCGACATCCTCCAGGCGGGTCGCGCTGTCGCCGTGTTCGACGAACAAATCGACCGCGGCAGCCAGGCGCTCCGCCGTTCGCGTTTCCTTTCGACGCGCCCAACAACGATCGTGAGGATCGACGGTTTAAATTAGGATTTGGGGAAATTTGGTAACTGACTACTTGGTCAGTAATACTAAGGCAGCGGCACAATTCGGGTCAACTAAAAGAACTCCGTATCGAGCGCGCCTTTACCCAAGAAGAAAGCTAATAGCGGCTGGGATCGGCGAAGTTGGTAAAGCGCGTGTATTCGCCCTGGAATGTCAACGTCACCGTGCCGATCGGCCCGTTACGCTGCTTGCCGATGATAATTTCCGCGCGGCCCTTATCAGATGAGTCCGGGTTGTACACTTCATCTCGGTAAATGAAGAAAATAATATCGGCGTCCTGCTCGATCGCGCCCGACTCGCGCAGATCGGACATCACCGGTCTTTTGTTGGGACGCTGCTCCAAACTGCGGTTCAATTGCGACAGCGCCATCACCGGGACCTGCAATTCCTTTGCCAGTGCTTTTAGCGAACGGGATATCTCGGAAATTTCGGTGGCGCGATTCTCCCCTTGCGACGACGCGGACATAAGCTGCAAGTAGTCAACTATGATCAGACCGAGGCGGCCGTACTGACGGTGCAGTCGGCGCGCGCGCGCGCGCAGTTCGAGCGCATTGAGCGCAGCGGTTTCATCGATATGAATCGGCGCTTCATTCAGCTTACCCACCGCATCGGTGAGCCTGCGCCAATCATCGTCTTCCAAGCGGCCGGTGCGTACCCGATGTTGATCCAAGCGACCCACCGACCCGAGCAAGCGCATGACTAACTGCGGCCCCGACATTTCCATGCTAAACACGCCCACCGGCAGGCCGGCGCTCAAGGCCACGTGCTCGCCGATGTTGAGCGCGAAAGCGGTCTTGCCCATGGAAGGCCGCCCCGCGACGATCACCAGATCGCCGGGTTGCAAGCCCGAGGTCAAGCGATCGAGATCGCTGAACCCGGTTGGCACGCCGGTGATGTCAGACGGGTTGTCGCGGTGGTAGAGCAGATCAATGCGCTCGACCACTTGAGTCAACAACGGCGGCATCGCGACGAAGCCTTGCTTACCGCGCTCTCCCGCTTCGGAGATCGCAAAAATTTTCGATTCGGCCTCGTCCACCAGCGTGCCCGCATCTTTACCCATCGGGCTGTACGCCGACTCGGCAATGTCGGTCGCCACCTCGACCAGATTGCGCAACACCGAACGGTCGCGCACGATTTCCGCGTAGCGCCGGATATTCGCGGCCGACGGCGTATTGCGCGCCAGCGCGTTCAGATACTCGGTGCCTCCCGCTTCCGCGAGTTCGTTACTGCTTTGCAAATTTTCCGACACCGTCACCACATCGGCAGGCCGCATCAACTCGATGAGCTTGGAGATGTGGCGGTAGATCAGGCGATGATCGGCGCGATAAAAATCCGCTTCGCGAATTAAGTCGGCAATCTTGTCCCAGGCATTGTTATCGAGCAGCAGGCCGCCCAATACCGATTGCTCCGCTTCCACCGAGTGCGGTGGCAACTTGAGCACGTCAACCTGAAGATCGGGCATGCGCTGGGTGGTGAGTTGGGCCATAGTCAGTCATGCGTTGCCAAGGTGGGCGATTATGCGCGAGAAATCAGGCGAAAAAAAAGGGCTGCGAAAACAGCCCTTTCTTGAGGTCTACGTGACTCTGCCCGATCAGGCGGCGTCTCCCAAAACGGAAACCGTGATCTTCGCCGTCACGTCCGCGTGCAAATCCAACACGATTTGATGATCGCCCACTTGCTTGAGAGGTCCGTTAGGTAGCCGCACCGCTGCCTTCACCACTTCGTGACCTTGCGCCGCCAATGTTTCGGCAATGTCAGCGTTGGTGACCGAGCCGAACAAGCGGCCGTCGACTCCCGCCTTCTGGGTGATCTGAATCATCAATCCCTCCAGCTTGCTCGCCCGCTCTTGCGCCTGCGTCAGCGCGCGCGTTTGCACCGACTCCTGTGCTTCGCGGCGCTTCTGAAACTCCGCCAAGTTGGCGTCGTTCGCACGTCGCGCTTTGCCCGTCGGAATCAGAAAGTTGCGCGCATAACCGTCCTTCACTTTCACCACGTCGCCGAGCTGACCGAGATTGTGTACTTTCTCCATGAGAATGATCTGCATGTTGTTCCTCTTAGTGCAAGTCGGTGTAATGCAGCAGCGCAAGGAAGCGTGCGCGCTTGATCGCCACCGACAATTGACGCTGAAAGCGCGAACGCGTTCCGGTGATCCGCGCCGGGATAATCTTGCCGTTCTCGTTGATGAAATCCTTGAGAATGGCAATGTCCTTGTAATCGACTTCCTCGATTTTCTCGGCCGTGAAGCGGCAGAACTTGCGGCGCTTGAACAAAGAGCGCGAGCCGCGATCGTCTTTTTTCTTGTCTTTTCCTTTAGCTAACTTTG
The DNA here is from genome assembly GCA_043751985.1 of Betaproteobacteria bacterium. Taxonomy (GTDB): domain Bacteria; phylum Pseudomonadota; class Gammaproteobacteria; order Burkholderiales; family JAYUZG01; genus JAYUZG01. The sequence goes on along the minus strand of JAYUZG010000130.1, from coordinate 3,014 downwards.
ATCCAAATCGTGCCATGATTAATTTTCCTGTGCCAATTCAAATTCGGTTACGTGCAACACCATCGATCTGCTGTTCGCCCTGCGCGCCGCCAGGAACCCTTTCAAGATCACTGGGTCTCCGCTGCGCAGTCTGCTCAATCTCTCCGCGAGCGGTCCGATCGCCACGCTGGCGATTGACGCTTTGACGCTGCGCGGAAGCCCGGCTTCGAGTTGGTTGGATTCATGCTCCAACCGCATTTCAAACACCGGTACGGCGGCGGGGGTGTGGCGGAGTGGCCCCGTGAGAAGCAGACGGCCACTGAGCTCAACCCGATTGCGCGACACACTTACAGCGGCGCCGCCTCAACGGATGCCGGCCGCGCTTCTTTCACTTCCTCGGCGCCTTGGCCCACTACGGTGCGCGATTTCTCTTCCTTCATCATCGCGGAGGGCACGGCGACCGCTTTGGTCATCTTGACCGTGAGGTGGCGCAACACCGCGTCGTTGAATTTGAACGCATGCTCAAGCTCGTCCAGCGCAACTTGGCCGCACTCGATGTTCATCAGAACATAGTGCGCTTTGTGAATCTTCTGCAATGGGAAGGCCATTTGACGACGGCCCCAATCTTCCAGGCGGTGGATCTGACCGCCATGGGTGGTGACCATCGCGCGGTAGCGTTCGATCATCGCAGGGACTTGCTCGCTCTGATCGGGATGGACAATGAATACAATTTCATAATGCCGCATTGAAACTCCTTGTGGGTAAGCCTAAACAACCGGCAGATAAGCCTCCCGGCATGGGCATCCGGTGAGGCAAGGGCAAAAAAGAGGCGCCATTATACGGATTTTCGATTTGATATCAATCAAATGGCGACCTACTTGAAAATCACGCGGCAAGCGTGTCACTCGAATGCCGCAACGAACGCGTGATCGCGAAACAGTTCGTAGGCCTTCTGGAAAGTGGCGATCGTCTCGTTCAGATAGTCGGGCGTCACGGGCACGCGACATTGCTGGTGGCTGGTTCGATCATAAGTAAACTGCGCCGAAGACTTGCGGAAACCAATTTCCACCAGCGTGTCGCCGTTGAACAATGCGATGTCCCGATTGTGATTCAGTGGAATGAATCGGCCGGGACTCGGTTCGCGCAGCACGTCACGCCCAAAGAACAGAGAATCATAGGAAGCGTCGAGCAAACCGAGAACCGTCGGTGCGATATCGATCTGGCTGGTCAGCTGCTCGAACTTTCCTGGCTTCACATGTTTGGGGGAGTAAATCATCAGCGGAATCTCGTAGGTCGGCACCGGAACGTCTTCGCGCCCGTAGGCGCGCGCGCCATGATCGGCTACGATCACGAATAAGGTATTTGCGAACCATGGCTGACTTTGCGCCATGTCGAAGAAACGGCCGATCGCGTAATCCGCGTAGCGCACGCCCGCGTCGCGCCCGCCGCCTTTCTCTTGAACGCCGGGCACACCCGCCGGAAAAGTAAACGGCTTGTGATTCGATGTGCTCATCACGATGGAAAAAATACGCTCGCCGCGATCATGTTGCCGCTCGAAAATACGCACCGCGTTGCGGAACAGATCTTCATCCGATACGCCCCAAATATTGGCAAAGGCCGGTTTGTCGAAATCGGTGCGGTCAAACACTTGGTAGCCATTGTTGGCGAAGAAGTAATTCATGTTGTCGAAAGTGCCGAAGCCGCCATAGACAAAAGTGGGCTGGTAACCGAGCTTAGTCATCACGCCGGACCAATTAAACAAGCCCTCGTTGTGCTGACGCTTCACGATCGACTCCGCCGGAACCGGCGGAAACGACGCCGACACCGCCTCCATTCCCCGCACCGTCCGCGTTCCCGTCGCATAGGCACGAGTGAACAGCAGACTTTCTTTCGCCAAGCGATCGAGATTCGGCGTCATGCCGCGCGGGTCTCCATAGGCGCCGACAAACTCCGCGCCCAACGACTCTTGCAGCAGGACCACGACGTGTAAATTTTTCGGTGTTGCGCGACCCGTGACTTTGCGCGCGATCCCAGGGCCGTGTGGCAAAAACGTCGCATTAGACTCCGCCAGCACCCTGCGCATTTCCACGTCAATCCGAGCGCGCGGCAGCGTCAAGTAGTAAGCCGGGTAATCCAGATGGCTATTCATGGCGGCACTGAAAAACGAGTACACGCCATTCAGCGCCAGCTCGGCACCCACACGATTGTCGGAATAACGCGCCTGGTTCAGATTCACCGCGCCGTGCGCGATCAGCAAACCGACACCCAAGGCCGGCACCGACAACCAGCGCCTCTGGTGCGCATGTTCGACGCGCAAGTTCGCCGACAGCGGTCGCCAGACCCAGTACAGAATGAGCAAGGTCAACAACAAAGCGGCGGCGAGAAAACGCGCAACCGGATAGGAATCCCAAATATTGACGAAGACTTCGTGCGGGTAGATCAAATACTCCACCGCGACGAAATTAAACCGCGCGTTGAATTCGTCAAAGAAAAAATACTCCACCGCGGCGAGGTACAACAGACCGAATATCACCACCGCGAAGGTCAGTAAGAAGAACCCGCGATGTAATTTCGCCCGGTACCAGCGCGCCGGCATCAGCGCCAGATAAACCGCGAAGGGCGCAAACAAATAGAGACTCGCCACCACATCGAACAGCAAACCGCGACCGAAGATCGAGGCCAGATCGCTCACCTCAATCTGGCCCTTGGCGAGGCTGATCGCCGAGAGGATCACTCGCGTGCTCACTGCCACGGCAATGAAAATTGCCAGCGCAAGCGCCCACGGAAAGTGGCGCGCGCGCCGCAGTTGCTCGATAAAACTCAATAGTCTGTGTCGGAACGCCGCGGGACGATTCATCTGTCGGGAAGCATGCGAAATGGCCCGCATAATACTCCTTGCACCCACGCCTCAACGCGAAACGACGCGGAGGCGATGCGCTTCGCTAGTGTAGTGTTGCATTCTGTTTAGAACTTAAGCGGCGGTTAGCGCGAATGACCTTTTGCAGGATGTCACGAGCGCTCTTGGTCCAGATGAA
>JAYUZG010000129.1:0-31137 GCA_043751985.1 Betaproteobacteria bacterium | reverse complement strand
CTCGCGCGCGCGATACGCCGGAACACGTGCTGCGACACGGTCGGCGGCCTTCGCATCGCTCAGTTGAGCGCGTGACTCGCTGACGAAGGCCTCCATTTCCCGGTAGCTGCCGCCCCAGCGCGGTTCGAGATTGGTCATGTGGGAAAGCCGAAGGTCAACGCTTTGCGGGGCGAATTTCAGCGCCTCTTGATACTGCATCTGTTCGTCGCCGCGGCTGCCCGCATAGATGGCGATCCACGTCAGACCGAGACGGCTTGCATAAGGCTTCGCGGTTAAGCGCAACGAATGCTCCAGGTCGATGCGCGCCTTGTGCATAAAGGCGTGCATGGTGCGCAGATTTTCTTCCGGCGTCTCTCCGACGTAGGCCGAGCCGCGGGCGTCCTTCCCCTGGTAGTAAAAAAATTTCCCGCGCGCCAAAAACGCGGCATAAGAAGTGGGGTGAGTCTTGCACCACTCATCCAGCGTCGTCTGGGCGCTACGCGGGACTTCACGAAAGGCTCTGAACGCGTCCGCCAGCGCGCGGCTGGTGCCGCTATCCGCCTCAAACGCTGTCTGATAACCGCCGAGCAATCGCTCCAGCGCCTCAATGTCCCGGCGCGCCACCAGGGCGACCACTTCGCGATGGGCGGGGACGATCGCGTTGGACTTGGGTTTCTCCGGCACCAAGTCCACATCGACTGGCTCGACTTCCGTTTGCGCCACATCGTCCCCAGTGTCTTCCCCAATCTCCTCAGGAATCATCTCCGAGCGGGCAAGGGCCTCGCGCTCCTCCGTTGGCGGGTGCGACGACAGAAACGGCGGCAGGAAGTCGTGCTTGCGGCCGCGCGCGTCAATAGTGCTCATGCGTTCGAGGATCGCCGCGAGATGGCCGGGGTTGAAATTCGCCTTGTGCATCATGTCGATCGAATAGCGATCCGCCTCGCGCTCGCTCTCGCGCGAATTTTTCGCTTGGAGTAACAGCAACGGCGCGGACGCGACGAGCGAGGATGCCGACGCCACATCGCCGGTTATGCCGGCAATGATCAGCGCCGTCGCCGAGCTTTGCAGCAGCAGGCGCATGGCGTGCCGGTGATGCACGTGACCCAGCTCGTGCGCCAGGACGCCCAGCACTTCGAAGTCGTTTTTTGAAAACCTTACCAGCTCATCGGTCATGACGATGATTCCCGAGGGTAGCGCGAACGCGTTGGGGCCCATCATCGGGCTTGCGCGAAACTCGAGCCGATAGGCCGTGGTGTCATCCACCGCATGCGCCATGGCATCGAACTTGGCGCGCACTTTTTCTTGCCGCGCCACGGGTAACTTTGAGGGCTTTAGGAAATGTTGCTCCAGCCCGCCGAGAGTCTGCTCTCCGAGGATCGATTCGGTCTCCGGCGGTACCTGCGTCGCGACGTATTCGACCGCGGGCGGCACGACTCGATCCATGAGGAGCCACACGCCGCCCACCACCAGCGCAATGGCAATCGCCGCGTAGGCCGGGCTAGACTCCCACAAGTGAAGAGCACGTTGGTAGCGGCGAACGCGCGTGACGCGATCCACCGCGTCGTGGTCCGCGGTGACACACGCGCCACCGCCCGGCAAATAGAGCCAGCGCGGCGTATTGCCTACGCGCAACGAGCAGCGCACTCGTTTGGCGTCGAAGGTCTCATCAATCTCACAGCCGACGATTTTGAGTTTGCCGCCAACGACGATGATGCTCACCGTGTGCTTGCGCGAAGACTTCCCGTCGAAATAGCTTGCCTGAATGACGTTCACAGTCCGAGGTCCAGGTTGAAGATGTCGCCGAACTCCTGCCCGGTAGCGCCGACGCCTTCGAGGTCCGGATTCGCCGCGAAAATTTCTTCTCCTTGCGCGGTGACAGAGAAACTCTCCAGCCGGTAACGCAAAGTGCGCACGACGGCCCAGGGTATCAACAAGCCTGCCGTGGCGGCGATGGCGACAATGTTGCCGAAATAAATCCGCATCAATTTCCGCGCCTGTAACGTGCTCGCGAATTGCAGACCGGGCCCTTCGGTGCCATTCCATTGCAGATTGATGGTACGCGCCTGAACGTAGGCGTACACCGCCAAATAAGACGCATACATCAAGATCAACGGGCCCACAAAAGCCAGCCACTCGATTCCTGCCGGCAGATCGAGCTTGGGCGCATAAACACCCATCAAGACGCCGATCGGAATCACCAGCACCAGCAGCATCAGCCCTGAAAGAAAATAGGTCTTGAAGAAATCGCGCCCGCGCAGCTCGCAACCGAAGCGCGTGGTGCCCAACGTGTGGTGAGAGACGACGAAAGTTTTGCTCCGCGCCACGAACCACGAGTAGGCAGTCCCGGCGCTGATCCCTACCAGCAGCGGCATCCCAAGGAACACCGGCAGCGCCTGTCGTGACGTAGCCAGGAAATCGAAGCGCACACCCCGATACGCGGAATTACGCGCGTTGAAAGTCAACGCACGCACCACCAGCCACGGCAGCAACAGCAGGAAAGCGCCAATGAACGCGAACTGCGACATCGGGTAGATCTCAATGGTAAATGCATAGACCAGCAACACGATCACCGCCACAAATCGCCCCGCTAAGATCGTCTTGGGATTGCCAAAGTAATCGAAGCTGTCACCGTCGAGACGCTTGCTGCCGTAGAAGTAGCATTTCTTCCGCACCTTGGCCCACGCCGAGTAGATGCCGAAAGTAATCAGCGTGAAAAATAAATTGACGATCCAGATGCGGAAATATTCGCTCGCGGAACCGGTGAACTCCGGCCGCACAACGCGTTCCCCTGCCGCCGCAACATCCGCTCGCGCAAGCGATGATCGATTCGCTTCTCCTGCCGCATCGTTGTCCAACGGTATTCTCCTGCCTCGGGCGAATTTCAGGTATTTTAGCCTCAATGGAGTAACACTTTGCATCGCACTGGGAGGCAACGAAATCATGACTGAATTTAAGGTTTCTGCAGGTCGATGTCAGTTTTGTCATCGGACGGCGAATGATGTCGGACATCACGTGGACAGTGTGCGCGAGGGCGAGGTATCGCGTGACACCGCCGCAGCTGCGCTGCATGAGAGGTTGTTTTCCGGCGGCGCGCGCAACGCGCGCTTGCTGGGTGGGGCGAACTCAGCGCACGCCGCGGATTGACCGCGCACCAGTCGCTATGCTGCAAACGCTCGCCGTTCTGAATTACCGCACCCTGCGCGACTTCGTGATTCCGTTGGGTTCGCTCAATCTCATCAGCGGAGCGAATGGGAGTGGCAAGTCCAATATCTACAAAGCGCTGCGGCTGCTGGCCGAAACGGCGCAAGGCGGCGTCGTCGCGTCGCTCGCCCGAGAAGGCGGGCTCTCTTCGACTCTTTGGGCGGGGCCCGAAGCGATATCTCGTGCCATGAAGCGCGGCGACACGGCGGTCGAAGGAACTCGGCGTAAGAAGCCGATCAGCCTTAGCCTCGGATTCGCCGGATCGGAATTCAGCTATTCGATTGATCTCGGACTCCCAACACCCAGCAGCTCGCAGTTCTCCCTGGATCCGGTGATCAAAGGCGAGTTCGTTTGGAGCGGCCCGTTCGCGCGGCCGGCGACCATGCTGGTGGAGCGGCGCGGCGCGATGGTGCGCACGCGCGGGGACGACGGTGAATGGCAAGTGGTGAATCAGCACTTGGCAGATTTCGACAGCATGCTCTCGCAGATCGCCGATGCGCGGCGCGCACCCGAGCTCTACTTCTTGCGCGAGCAGATTCGCTCGTGGCGTTTCTACGATCACTTTCGCACCGACGCCTTGGCGCCGGCCCGCATGCCGCAGATCGGTACACACACGCCGGTGCTTGCGCATGATGGCACGGACCTCGCCGCGGCACTGCAGACGATTCGCGAGATTGGCGACGCGCGGGCGCTCGACGACGCAGTGAACGATGCCTTCCCCGGTTCCAGCGGGACGATGGAAAACCAAGACGGACGTTTTGAGACCACGATGCGGCAGCATGGCCTGCTGCGCCCGCTCAAAGCCATTGAACTCTCAGACGGCACTCTGCGCTATCTACTGTTGATCGCAGCGTTGTTGTCTCCTCGCCCACCTGCGTTGTTGGTCCTCAATGAACCCGAAACCAGTCTGCATCCGGACTTGCTACCCGCCTTGGGCCGTCTGATCATAAAAGCGGCGCAGCGCTCTCAGGTCTTCGTCGTCTCTCATGCCACGCGACTCATCGCGGCGCTGGAAGAAAATTGCTCCGAGTCCATCACTCTGGAGAAGGAGTTCGGCGAAACCAGTATCCGTACGCAGGGCGTATTGGAACGGCCGACTTGGCATTGGATTGCGAGATAGGGAGAGCGAGCAGGTTTAGGATAACGATGCGACACGGCCCTTGACGATGCGTTGGCACACAATAAACACGCGCTTTCCATTACATCATCACCAGCCCGCCATCGACGTGGTACGACTGACCCGTGACGTAGTCCGAATCGGCGCTGGCGAGAAACACGGCAACACCCGTGATGTCCTCAGGTTGTTCAGGTCGCCCCATCGGGATCGCGCGAGTGCGTTGCTCCCACACCGAGCCGATCGGACGCTGTTCGTGCTCGCTCCATTCGCGGTCGATCTGTTTCCACATCTCGGTGTCCACCGCACCGGGACAGATACTGTTCACCGTCAGTCTCGGCGCGAACTCGATGGCCGCAGTCTGCGTAATATTGATTGCCGTCGCCTTGCTCGCCGCATAGGCCGCCATCATCGCGCGACCACCACGGCCGGCGATTGAGGCCATATTGATGATCTTTCCGCAAGGGCGGCCTTGGCCCATCGGCGATTGCCGCAGCATGTGCCGCGCTGCCGCTTGCAGAACAAAGAACAAGCCGCGCGCATTCACCGATTGAATGAAGTCCCAATCCTCCGGCGTGGTATCGAGTAACGAACGAATGCGAATAACCCCGGCATTGTTCACCAGCACATCGAGTCGCCCGAAGCGTTGTACGACACGCTCGATCATGGCCTCGCTCCGTGCCGGGTCACGCACATCGACGGGAACAGCTTCCGCCTCCGCACCGAAAGCACGCACCTGCTCTGCTATCACTCTGGCGTTAGCCTCATCCAGATCCGCGGCAACGATCTTGGCGCCTTCCCGCGCATAGCGCAGCGCGATCGCCGCCCCGATGCCGCGACCCGCGCCGGTGATAAGAGCAACCTGTCCGTTTAATCTTTGCATCGTGGCGACCTTCTTGACTCGCAAAATTCGGCTTGGAGAATTCCGCCGATCGTGTGTGGCGGGTTCAATATTTATGGGCGCTGGACGCCGCGCGAGTACAACGACTCAACTCGCCGCCGGTCCCGTCTGCGTACCGGAGTTCTTGGTGCGATTGAGGACGGTCATCGCACTGCTGATCATGGAGGCCACGTCGGACAAGTTGCTCGGCAAGATCAAGGTGTTGGTTGTTTTCGCCAGATTCGAGAACGCGCCGATATACAGCTCGGCGACTTTGAGATTAGCGGCATCCAAGCCGCCGGTCGAAGACAACGATTCGGCCACCACGCGAACGGCGCTGGCGGTTGCTTCGGCGATCAGGCGAACCGCGGTCGCATCGCCTTGCGCCTTGTTGATCGCTGCGGTCTTCTCACCTTCGGATTTCAGAATCGCGGCTTGCTTCTCGCCTTCCGCCAGATTGATCTCTTCTTGTTTCTGCCTTTCCGATTTGGCGATCAGCGCGCGCTTCTCGCGTTCCGCAGTGATTTGCTGCTGCATGGCGCGTAAGATGATTTCCGGCGGCGTGAGGTTCTTCAGTTCATAGCGCAACACTTTTACACCCCACGAGCGCCCGGCTTCGTCAAGCACGCCGACGATGCGCTTATTGATGTCGTCACGGCTCTCAAGAGTCTTATCCAATTCCATGCGGCCGATTTCCGAACGCAGCGTCGTTTGTGCGAGCTGAGTGATGGCGACAATGTAATCAGAGGTGCCGTAACTGGCGAGCCGCGGATCGGTCAACTGGTAATAGATCACGCCATCGACGGTAAGCTGCGTGTTGTCCTTGGTGATGCACACTTGCTCGGGCACGTGCGAGGGCACTTCCTTGAGCGAGTGTTTGTAGGCGACGCGATCGAACACCGGAATGATGATTCGCAGTCCCGGTTCCAGTACCTGATGAAAGCGGCCGAGGCGCTCTACCACCCACGCGTACTGCTGCGGCACGATGCGAAAACTTTCGACGACGAAGACGATCGCCAGCGCGATGATGACGAAGGGAATAAACAGCCAACGGGTTGGCTCGTAAATGAACACCAGCGCGGACAGGACTGCAAACACCAGAAGCTTTGGAAACATGCTGCTCTCCCTCGAATGTGGAGCCAACTTCATCAGATCGACGGCTCGCTCGTCTGCTTGCATCGGCTTTGCGTGCGGCGCAGGCGTAGCCATTACTTGCTCCTTGACACCGTGAAGCGACCGCCATCCACGGCAGTGATGTACAAAATTTCACCGGCCGTTCCGCTGCACCCGCCAGCCACGGTTGCGTCCCAGGAACTGCCGCGATAGTGCACGCGGGCGAATCCTCGCACCTGATCGATCCAGGCCTCCCAGGTGACGGCCTGGCCGAGGTCAAGCGACGGCATCGGCGCTTGCTCGGATACCTTGCGATGCGTTCGCACCCACTGCGCCCCAAAGATCGCAAACATCGCGGCGCACACCGCCTGAACCCAGAATGAGAGATCAACGAAGGCAAGTGCCGCTCCTACCAGGCAAGCAACCCCCAATACCAAGAGATAAAAAGTACCCGTTGCCAATTCCGCAATCACCAACACAAGACCGGCACCCAACCAAATTAGAGCGAGATTCATCTGATCCTCCCAATTTCTCGCAATCTAGCGTCGCGATTCATCTGGCGTCAAGAACTAAGAGCATAACGACTGAGGCCTAAATTCATTGATTCCGTCAATTGTGAGGTCACCGCACCGGGATTCGCCATCGCCACGGCTAAAAGCGACTGGCCACGCCCAGCATCAGGTCGCCCTGCCGCACCGTGTCCCCCTTGATGGAGACGACGCAACCGCCTGAGCAGAAAATCCCGCCGCTGCTGTTGACCAGCGTAGCGTAACCACGCGCCTCGACCCGCACTGCGAACGTATCGCCCAACAGCCACTGGTAGCCGATACCGAGGTTGAGCGACGGATAGGTCTCGCCGCTATAGCCTGCCCCCGGACTGAACAGCGTCGCGCCGAGGCCACCGACGAGGTAGGGTCCGCGGCCTACTGTCCCCTCGAAGAAGTTAGTGCCGCCGAGGTGCAGATAAGTGATCTCCATCGGCAGCGGGTTGCCGCGCGCGGACGACGTGGTGCCGAGCGACAGGTGGGTGCGCTGATGGCTGACCAAGACCTGGTACTGCCGGGCATCATCGAGCGGAAAGTCCAGCGCGAGCGCAACCGCGGCGCTGCCGCCGAGATTGAGACTTTGCCCGGTATTGGCATCGATAAACCCGCCGCCGCCTCGATACCCCGCGTACGCCGTCAGCGCGTAGTCCTTGGCGGAGCCGATGGTGGTCAGCGCCATCAGCGTGGCGGTCGCGACAATCTTCATTGCCGGCGTTGCGCTCTTTCCGATCGTTCCAGTCACTGGTAGAAGAACCGCAAGGTCACGCTGAGTTATCTCGTGCCAAGAGGGCCTCATCGAAGGAGAAACAGAAGCGCGCTAGCTCAGCCATGCTTGAACACCACCGTCTTGGTCACCGACATTTCTTTCAGCGCGTCGAAGCCTTTCTCCCGTCCGTGACCGCCTTTTTTTCATCCCGCCAAACGGCAATTCGACGCCACCGCCCGCGCCGTAGCCATTGATGTAGACCTGTTCGCAGCGCATTTTTTTCGCAACTCTCATTTGACGGCCGCCGTCGCGCGTCCAAATGCCGGCGATGAGACCAAATTCGGTGGCGTTTGCCAGTGCGCTCGCATCCGCTTCGTCATCAAATGGAATGATCGACAGGACAGGACCGAACACTTCCTCGCGCGCGAGCTCGCTCTCGCGCGGCACCGGGCCATACAGACGCGGCGCCACGTAAAAACCACCCGGCGGCACGTCGCCGGTGATCTGCGCTTGCGCCAGTTGCTTGATTCCGGCCGCTGCGGCGCGGCTGACAAAACCTTCTACACGCCTCATCTGCCCTGCCGATATGAGCGCGCCGCAATCCAGGTCCATGCCGTGCGAGCCGACTCGCAACGTGGCGAATCGTTCCGCGACGCGCGCAACGAAGCCATCATAGATTGACCGTTGCACCAGCACGCGGCTGCCGGCCGAGCAAGTCTGTCCGCCGTTCTGCACGATCGCGGCGACTACAACGGGTAAAGCCGCATCGAGATCGGCGTCGTCGAAAATGATCTGCGGCGATTTCCCTCCGAGTTCCAGAGTGCAGGCGATGTGATGTTTAGCAGCGGCGATCTGCACCAAGGTACCGACTTCGGGGGAACCGGTGAAGGAAATAAAATTGATATCGGGATGATTAGAGAGCGCCGCGCCCGCCTCCTCGCCGATCCCGGTCACCAGATTCAACGCGCCTTCGGGAAAGCCGACTTGCTGCGCCAGCTCCACCAGGCGAATCGGTGTCATGCACGCCTCTTCGGCCGGTTTGATCACCGCGGCATTGCCCATCGCGAGCGCCGGCGCGATGGTGCGGCCGAACATCTGCGCCGGATAATTCCACGGAATGATATGCGCGGTAACGCCGTGCGGCTCGCGCAGTACCGTGACCATGTAGCCATCGAGAAATGGAATCACTTCGCCGTGAATCTTGTCCGCGGCCGAGCCGTAGAACTCGAAGTAGCGCGCGGCCGCGTTGATATCCGCTCGCGCCTGCTTGAGCGGCTTGCCGGTGTCACGCGCTTCGAGGCCCGCCAGTTCATCGAAGTGGGCGAGGACTTTTTCTCCCAGCTTCATCAGCAAGCGGCCGCGCTCCAGCGCGGTGGTCTTTCCCCATGTGCCGGCCTCGTAGGCATGGCGCGCGGCACGCACCGCTGCGTCCACATCTTGCGCCGTGCCACGCGCAATGTGTGCGAACACCTGCCCATCGCTGGGAGACACCACCTCCAATACGCGACCATCAGAGGCGGCCTGCCAGCGGCCGTCAATGAAATTCTGGCGCGTGAGTCGCGCGCTCGTGGTGGAATTTTTTTCGGCAACCATGTTCATGCGCAGACGACCTTTAATGAATAGCGACCGGCGCCACCGTGGACCCCGTTCCGCCTTTGATTTTGAGAGGCTGCACCATGAAAGCGAACTCATAAACTTTCTTTGCGGCGAGTTCGTCGAGCTTCATGTTTTCCAGCAGGAAGATGCCATTGACGACCAAGGCAATCTGGTGCACCGGAAGACTGATGGTCTTATCCGGATTAGGCCCCACTTCCACCGGCCAGTTGTCGGCGCCAAGCAGCATCACGTCTTGTTTGGCCAGCCACTCCGCCGCGGGTGCGCCGATCCCCGGACATCCGCTGTTGTACTTCGCGTTGTCCACGCCCCACAATTTGCCCCAACCGGTGTGCATCAACACCGCATCGCCGGAGTGTATGGAGATGCCTTCGCGTTGCAACGCCGTTTGCAAATCGTCAACGGTGATTTCATAGTTGATCGGCAACGTCTCCACACCTTTCGCGCCCGCCACGTCGATCAATACGCCACGCGTGTAGAGCATGCCGACTTTTTCCACGCCGAGCTTGCTGAATCCGCTTCGCGTCGCGATATCGTCAACGACGTTGCAGTTATACGTTTCGGATCCGATCATCTGATGCGGAAACATGTCGAACTGAGTGCCCACCTGGCCCAGTTCGGTCGTGATAATTTCCTCGTTGCCGCGGCGCTGATTGGTTCCGGCCGACGGACTGGTGCGCTTGAGATACATATCGAAACGGCGCGTGCCGAAGAGCGGCATGTCGCTCGACAGTACGCGGCCCAGTTCGATCAGTTCGCCAGTCTTGATCAACTGCGTCGCTCGCAGAATATTCTCCGGCGTCATGTAATTGGCCGCGCCGCGTTCGTCCGCCGCTCCCCACTTGGACGGGCAGCGTGCGCTGGCGGGGGGCGGCGCCCAGGTCTGTGCCAGCGCCGGAAGCACTCCCACGCACAGCAATGCAAACGCGCGAATAACGGCAATCATATTTCCTCCTTAGGTTTTCTAATGCGCCAAGCTTACACCGCGCGAGACGAGCGCGTGCCGTAGTAAAGCCAAGCGAGCGACAAAGCCTCCGCGATCCACAACAGCCCGAATGCCGCGCGATAACCATCGGCATGATAGCTATTTTCCGCGACTGGCCAATGGTTGACCACGGCTCCGATCAGCCACTGCGTCGCAAACGCACACGAGAACACCAGCAAGTTGAGCGCAGTGTTGGCACGCCCGGTCAGAGTGAGCGGATAAGATTGCGACACGACTGAAAACGCCAAGCTGCCCGCGGTCCCGAAAAATCCGAACCCGATCCAAGTCAGCCATGAGAGCTCAGCGATGCCCAGCGCAATCGGAACTTGCACCGCGAGAAAAGTGCTCAAGCCGGCTTTCAATACCGTCGTCAACGCCACGCCACGCCGCGCTAACCACGACGCGGCGTGACCCCAAAACAAAAAGCCGGCGACGATGGACGCGCCGAGCAGCATCAATTGCAACGCAATCTGCGTTCGTGATAATTGCGCCACGTCCTTGAGCCACGGCCCGGCCCACAGACCCTGCACCGCCATGTGGCTCGCCTGAAACACCACGGTCGCCGCGGCAAGGCGCCAGAACATCGCGTGCGCAAAAATGTCGAGCAAGCCGCGCCATTGCATCCCCAGCGTCTCGGCTTCACCTACTCCTTCGCGTTCTGGTGCCACAAAAAAAATCAACGCGGACGCGACGAGGGTTGCGGCGGCGAGGCCCACGAAGATTGCACGCCAGTCAAATTGCTGTAGCAGCATTTCCACCGGCGTCGTGGCCGCCAGCGCGCCCATGCCGCCGCAAAAGAAAATCCACGCGTTCATCGCCGCCAGTCGCTGCGCGGGAAACCACAGCGCGACCGCCTTGATGCTGGACATCAGGCAAGCGCACACGCCAAGCCCAATCAGCGCGCGTCCGGCCAGCAATGCGAAGGGGGATTGAGCAGTGCCAAATACCACCGCTCCGGTGCCCGCGATCAGCAACAGCCCGCTGTCAACGCGGCGCGGCCCGAAGCGGTCGAGCAGCAGACCAAGCGGTAATTGGAAGGCAGCGAAAGCGAGAAAATAGGCGCTGGTAATCAATCCCAAGTCGGCCGCCGTCAATGTAAATGCGCGCACCAGATCGGGCGCGATAACCGCATTCATGCTGCGATAAAAATACGAAATGAAATAAGCGAGAGCAAACGGTCCCACTATGCGCAAAGCTGAAGGCAGCGCCTGTACCGGGCGCTGATTCATTCGTCGCGGCGCACCGATCGCACGATGGTCACCCGATTGACACCGATCAGCGAATTGACGATCGAACCAAATATCGAAACGAACAAAGCGACCAGAAAGCCGTCCCAAAATCCCGCCACATGAAAATCAGGCACCAGCATGGAGACCAGTTGCAACACCACCGCATTGACCACCAGCAGAAAGAAACCCAGCGTAAAAACGGTCAACGGCAAGGTCAACAAGATGAGCAACGGCCGCACCACCGCATTCAGCACGCCGAGTAACAGGCCGGATAAAAACAGCGCCTCCGCCGTACGGAATTCAATTCGCTCGAATAATCCGTCCGCCACCCACAGCGACAGCGTGTTGACCGCCCACAGCAGGAGAAATCGCAGCAAACCTTGATGAGTCATAGTTCGAGAATATTAACATCGCCGCGCTGGCAACCGTTCAAATTCCGGGATCGGTCTTCAGGAACGCGCGTTTGCAAAGCGGACGGCAGGGCAATGCGCGTAAACTTCCTCTGTCGTCCGCCGATATAACAGTGGTTCCCCTCGCCAAACCATTCTCATGAACAACCGTCGATTCCTGCTCGGCGCCATTTTGCTGGTGGCGGCCTGCCCTGTCCGCGGCGGTAACAACGTTTACCGTTACATTGATGAGGACGGCCACGTGCAGTTCACCAACGTGCCACCGGACAGTCGCTACAAAATGTACTTGCGCGATGTTCACGCCGTCGATCCGCTCGAGAAAACGTTGGGGCGGCCGGTGCGCCGCTTCGACGTCAAAGCGCGCGAGCGCTATGCCAAACATATCGAGCAAGCCGCGCTCGACACACGCCTCGATCCGGCATTGATTCACGCGGTGATTTCGGTCGAGTCAGGCTATAACCCCTTGGCGCGTTCGCAACGCGGCGCGCGTGGTCTCATGCAGTTGATGCCGGAAACCGCGAAGCGCTACGGCGTCAAGAATCTGCTCGACCCCGCGCAAAACATTGCCGGCGGCGCCCGCTATCTGCGCGATCTGATTAAATTGTTCGGCAACAATGTCGAGCTGGCGCTCGCCGCCTACAACGCGGGCGAAAACGCGGTAATCAATTACGGCAATCGCGTTCCACCTTACCGTGAAACCATCGCCTACATTCCGCGCGTGCTTAGCTATTACAAGAAATACCGGACTCTCACTTCGTCCTGATCTGACTCGCCGCGCGTCAACCTCAACGCCTAGCCGGCGTTGGAAGCTCCTGTCGAAAGACGCTTCTTCAATTTATCGAAAGGAATCTGACGTGTTGAAACCCACCCTTCTTGCCGCGACACTTGCGTTCGCGCTGGCACCCATTGCCCACGCGGCGGATGGCGATGTCAAAAAAGATGTGCAAGAGATTCGTGCCGACAAGAAAGATATTCGCGAAGACAAACGCGATCTGGCCAAAGACTTAAAGGAGCGCCAGGAAGACCGCAAGGAGCTGCGCGAAGAAATGCGCGAAGGCGATAAGGCTGGCGCGGCACGTGAGCGCCGCGAACTCACAAAGGACAACAAGGAAATCAAAGGCGATCGAAAAGAAGTTGGCGAAGACCGCAAGGAACTGCGCAAAGACAAACGCGAACTAAAAGAAGAACGTCGCAAAGCGCGCCAAGACCGCAGGAAGCATCGCGAAGAAGAAGAGAAAGAGAACGAAAAAGGCGAAGGTAAGGGAAAAGACGACGACAAAGGTAAAGATAAAAAAGACAAAGAAGATAGAAAGAAAGACAAGGAAAAAGAAAAATCCTAAGCTGAATATGAAAATGCGCGTGCTACCACACGCGCATTTTCCCTCTCGCTCAGCGGCTCTGTCTCTCGCGGCAAAGTCATCCCGTGCCGGTCAGGCTCTCTCCTCTCTGATCTTGCCATCCAGCATTGTGCTGACGTTGACGTCCCCCATCACATTGATGGTGGTCCGGCACCGGTCAAGAAACCAGTCGACCGTCAGCAGAATCGCGATGTATTCGATCGGCAGGCCAACCGCCTTGAACACCAGCGTCATGGTGACCAAACCCGCTTCTGGAATGCCCGCGGCTCCGACCGACGCGGCGATGCTGGTCAGGACTACGATGAATTGCTGTTGCAAACTGAGATCAAGGCCCAGCACCTGCGCGATAAACAACGCGGACATCGCTTCGTAGAGCGCGGTGCCATCGTTATTGAAGTTCGACCCGACCAGCGCGCCCAGGCTGGCCGATTGCTCGCGTACGCCGACGCGGTCTTTTAGACAGGCATAAGTCACCGGCATGGTAGCGGTGGAGCTCGCCGTGGAGAACGCCATCACCAGCGCGTCGCGCATGCCCTTCAGCAACTCCCCCGGGTTCACCCAGCTACCAAGTCGCACTCGCACCAGATACCAGACACCTTGCAGTAATAGCGCGAGCATCACCGCCACCACAAACCCGCCGAGTGGAATAAATTCCGCGAAGCCGCGCGTGCCGACAATACTGGCGATCACGCCGAAGATCGCGAAGGGAATAATCTCCACCACCCAATGCAGTAATTGCAACAGCACACCAAACGCGATATCCACCAGGTCGATCAACTTACTCACCGGATGCTCGCGCCAGGCGCGCAACGCGACGCCCAGAGCAACCGCGATGAGGATGATCGCCAATACCTTGCCATCGTCGGTGAGGGGGCCCAGCAGACTCTTCGGCACGTTGTCGAGAAATTGCTCCAAGGGGCCGGGCGCAACTTTCGCGGCGGCCGTTGGCGGCGGCGGCGAGACATGTGCCCACTCACCGGGCCGCAACAGGTTCGCGACCGCGAGACCGATCAAGATGGCAACCGTGGTGTTCAGCAACAGCAAGAACGCGAGCCGCCCTGCCGTTCCTTTAGGAACATGCGCGTTGACCAGCGCGCGCACGATGGCGACCAGCACCAACGGCGGCGCGATCGCGGCGAGCAGACGCAGGACAAGTTTTGCCGGTAGCGCGAGCACGCCGGCGGAAGTACCCAACAGCAAGCCCGTCCCCGCGCCGAGCGCGATGGCCAGCAGGATGCGGGTATAGAGCGGCCAACTGCGCCAGCGTGCAAACCATCCTTGCGGCATCGTCACGATTTTTTCCTCTTAGAGACCGAGCGCTTCCGCCATCACGTGGTAAATCACATGTTGCTCGATCACCCCGCGAAACAGATGCGCCAGCGGTCCGCGCGCATAGATCGCCACGTCTTCGCCGCCGTGCGTTTCGGTCTCCAGCGGCGCGGTGGATTCCTGCAGGTAGTCCGGCTGCGTCGTGTCGATGTTGGTCAAGTCAGGGCGGCCGCCGGTGATTCCTTTGGCGCCGCGCGCGCCGTGCGGAAAGCGCTTGACGCCCGAGTGCTGCTCCTCGGACTCGCCGCTATAACCGGGCCCATTGGCGTAGCTCAAAGTGGTGTACGGCAAACCCAGTTTGTCGCGCGCGTAATCGTTCGCCGCATGGCCGGGTTCCACCACTTTTCCAAGAATGGGATTGCCGCGCTTCGGGTAACCCGCCATGGTCAAGGTATGACTGTGATCGGCGGTAACGATGACCAAGGTGTCCGATTCGCTGGTACGCGTCATCGCCACTTGCACCGCGCGCGAAAACTCTATCGCATCGGTCAGCGCGCGATACGCATTGCCCGCGTGATGACCGTGATCGATACGCCCGCCCTCGACCATCAAGAAATAGCCTTGCGCGGACCGCGCAAGAATATCCAGCGCCTTGCCGGTCATCTCCGCCAGCGACGGTTCACCCGCCGCGTCCTTGGCGCGATCGGCTTCGAAGCGCATATGCGAGGGTTCGAACAAGCCAAGAACATGTTTGACGCGAGTGGTATCCAGCGCATCAAATTGCGCCTTATTCCAGACGTAAGCAGAGTCCGCTCGCGCGGCGAGCCATTCACGCGTCAAGTCGCGGCCGTCTTTTCGTTCACCATGCTTAAGCGGATACTCTGGGTCAGCGGTGGACTCTGGCAAAAATTTTCCGCGCCCTCCCCCCAGCACCACTTCCGGCCCGTCACCGAATGGGAATTCGATCAACTGTCGTGCTATGTCGGGAAAATTATCCGCGTTAGCTCCCACTGGTTGATCGGCATCGGCCTCCCAATCGCGCTCCACCGTGTGCGCATAACACGCCGCAGGCGTCGCGTGCGTAACGCGAGTCGTGGTGACAACGCCGGTTGCCATGCCGCGCATTTCAGCTTGTTCAAGCAAAGTTCGCGTTTCGTTACCCTTCACCGATTTCCAGTCGCGCCGCACGGCACGTTCGTTCACCGACAGAAATCCGTCGTTGGTCTTGACTCCGCTCATCATCGCGCTCATCGTTGGCGCCGAGTCCGGGGTTTGCTGATTCGCGCTATAGGTCTTAGACAGCGCGACATACGGCAGGCGCTCGAACGAAAGCGAATTCTCCTCGCCATTGCCGCCGCGATTCTGGCCATCGAGAATGCGCGCCGCGGTGACCGTCGCGATTCCCATGCCGTCACCCACGAACAAAATCACGTTGCGCGCGCGACCCGCGATCGGTTGCACCTGCTTCGCGCGCGCCACCGCTTCGCGTCCGCTCGATAACCAATATTCCGGCGATTCCGCCGACGCAAACTGCGAGAACTGCGCGCACAGCGCGGCCACGACGACTAACTGATAGCTCGGGAATACGCTATTCATGATGACCTAAATGTTGAGCGATTCAATATTGCAGCGGCCCCAATGCGGCGGCGTAACGACGCACGCACGACAGGCCAAATTCCGTAGGTTGCAAGCCGGGACTTCGATCATGCACCTCACCCAGACCAAGGCGCAAGGCGGCAATGCGTTTTGCATAACAAATCAGATGATCAACCGACTGCATGGTAAACACAATCGTTGGCAAGATGTCGCGATACAGCGCTTCCGCCTCGGCTTCGCGGCCGGCCTGCATGAGGTCGAAAATGCGCGCCTGACGATCACCGGTGTCGGTCGCCGGAATCATTCCCGCGCAGCCGGTGCGCAAATTGTCGATGAGCTCCAAACCGGCGCGGCCATTGAACACGCTGAGTTTGCCTTCGGTCGCTTCGATCACACGACGAATCGTCAACAGCGCACCTTCGCCCTTAACAATGGAACAGTTGGGATGCTCGCGGTGCAGCGCCTTGATGCCTTGCGGAGTCAGGCCTACGCCGATATATTCAGGCGCATTCTGAATCGCCACCGGCACACGTACCCGATCGGCAACACAGCCAAAAAACTCAATGAAAAACTGCTCCGGCACGTCGCGCTGCGGCGGCGGCTGCAAGATCACCCAGGCCGCGCCTGCGTCTGCGGCGAAATTCGCAAAGGCGACTTGCTCTTCGACCGTCGCGCCGGTCACCGTCACCGCCAGCGGCAGGCGGCCCGCGAGATCGTGAGCGACCCAAGCGAGCAATTGCCGCCGTTCCACAGCGGACAATTTGCCCACCTCCGTCGCCAAGCCGAGGACCGCCACACCGTGCGCTCCGCCACGCACCGTCGTTTCAATCTGCCGCCGCGTCGCCTCGCGATCCAGTTTGCCGTCGCTGCCAAAGAACGCATAATGCATCGGATAGATGCCGCGCGGAGAGAATCGTCCATTGGTCATCCGTGGATGATAGGCGGTTCAACACGCTCGCTCAACGTCTTGCGCGAACCCCTCGCTTCGGGTGTACCATTTAACGGCCTAGTTGAAGTAGAGGGGTGTGCGACATGGTAAGCGAACAGGAGAACATGGATTCGCTTCACGGCCGGATCGAATCCATGCGCAGTGAGCATCGCGATCTGGACCTGGTAATCGAGAGACTCACTCGTGAAGGCAGCCCGGATCAGTTGATGCTGCGGCGTTTGAAAAAGCGAAAACTGCTACTTAAAGATCAGATCTCGCAATTGGAGCGGCAGCTAGAGCCCGACGTTCGTGCCTGACCAAGCGGCCGGTCAAGAATTGTTGGCGCGCGCGGCAAGCGTGGCGAAAAAGGTTGCCCGAGTGTTTCCGTGTACGCAGCGTGGTGCCGATCCCATGCGTGAAGTCACGTTCCCAGATCGGCAACCGCCGCGCGACATTGACCGTACTTCTTCTCTATGTCGAAATCAAGTGACGCGATGGCCGCTTCAGTCACGTGTGCTACCGAAAGGAGAGAAGTCATGCGCTTAGTCGCTGCGGCCGTCGAGGCCGCCAACAAAACGCAACCGATAGTGCGATGTCTCCTCGCTCTGGCGTTAGTCTCGCTATCGACACATGGATTTGCCGTCGATACAGGACACGACGTTGCACCAAGTCAAACAACAGCGGCGATGGGAATCTGGAGCGGGTTCAATCATAGATTCGTGCAATCCGTACTCGATGGATTACACCAGGACAACATGCAAATCGAGTCGCACTTCTGCGGCTGCTTCGATCAACCGCGCAAGCACTTTCCGTACAGTGTCGTCATCGTCAAAGCCGCAAGAGGAGACCTGGTCGCCAGGCCGGAAGGATCGGAAGGAGAAGTGCGCTTGATTCCGCTGGCCGTGCGTTTCGGAGACCGCTATTGCGATATTGACGCCGAGCAAAGCTGCTATGGAACTTTCTCGCACCCCTGCGATTTCACCGACTCTCGCTACGGCGCACAACTTCGCCCGTTTTTTCCGACATGCCACACGGACGAGCCCAAATGACGCACTCTTGCTCTTCAACCATTCGAACCGTGGGAGCTAGTTCCGGGTGGATTCGCGCGCCAGCGCAATCCACCGCGCCGCTCTACAATTCTCGGTGGGTTGCAGCGCGAACCCTACAATTCTCGGTGGGTTGCTGCGCGAACCCTACAATTCTCGGTGGGTTGCTGCGCGAACGCACCCTACAATTTTCACCTTCTCTGCGTTCTCCGTTGGAGCATTTCTTGTAAACGACGCGGAATTCGGGCGGGTCACACCCACTGTGCCGAGGTTCAAATTGCAATGGCAGGTGGGACCCGCCCTACCGGTTCAGGCGTGAAACCGGATTTCGTAGCCTGGATGCAATGAAATGGAATCCGGGAGAATAGCGGCGCCTCAAAACCATTTCTCCGCGGATTTCGCTGGCGCTTCATCGGGCTACGGTCCCTGCGAAAGAACCGCCTCGCCGCAGTTGAGCGCCATTGAATCAAACAGTTTGTTGAAAAACATCGCGAGCAGCTCTCAGTCGAGCGCGCCCGGAGCGCACGAACCGCAGCGTACAGAGTGAGGTACATGAGGGCGAGAGCGAATGAGGCGCAGCACGGCTGCGCCCACTCGCAGCGCCCATCGCATACCCGCGATGGGCCAAGCCGACGCGGGCGGACGAGCACCGCGCAAGCTCAAATCAGAGCTGCGCAGTAATTGTTTAACAAACTAGGCGCCCAGATCAGTGACCGCCCCCTTCGATGCGGTTGATACCGAGCGCGTGTACTTGCCCAGCACACCTCGGGTATAGCGCGGCGCCGGTGCAGTCCACTTTGATCTTCGCCGCGCTAATTCCTCGTCTGATACGTTGAGTTGTATCAGGCGTTTATGCGCGTCAATAGTGATCGAGTCACCTTCTTCTACCAGCGCAATAGTGCCGCCGACGAACGCTTCCGGCGCCACGTGCCCGACCACCATGCCCCAAGTCGCACCGGAGAAGCGGCCGTCGGTAATCAGGCCGACTGAATCGCCCAGATCTTGGCCGATCAAAGCGGACGTGGGTGCCAGCATTTCCTGCATGCCGGGGCCGCCTTTCGGGCCTTCGTAGCGAATCACCACCACGTCACCGGATTTGATTTTCTTATCCATGATGGCGGCCATGGATTCGGGCTCGGAGTTGAAGACGCGCGCCGGGCCGGTGATCGCTGGATTTTTCAGGCCGGTGATTTTTGCCACACAGCCTTCGGTCGCGAGATTACCTTTGAGAATGGCGAGGTGTCCTTGGGCATACATTGGCTTGTTCCATGGGCGGATCACATCTTGATCGGCACGCGGCTCGTCGGGAATATTTTTCAGCTCTTCCGCGATGGTTTTTCCGGTGATGGTCATGCAGTCGCCGTGCAACAGGCCATGCTTGAGCAACATCTTCAGCACCTGCGGTATACCCCCCGCACGATGCAAATCAGTCGCCACATATTTTCCGGAAGGTTTCAGATCGCAAATCACCGGGACTTTCTGGCGCACGCGCTCAAAGTCATCAATGGTCCATTCCACTTCTGCCGCCGACGCTATTGCAAGAAAATGCAGCACACCGTTGGTGGAGCCGCCGGTCGCCATAATCAAGCTCACCGCGTTTTCGATTGACTTGCGAGTAATAATGTCGCGCGGCCTGATATTGCTTTGAATCGCCGCCATCAGCACTTTTGCCGACGCCTCAGCCGAATCCGCCTTCTCGGAGTCAGGCGACGCCATGGTGGAGGAGCCCAGCAAACTCATCCCCAGCGCTTCGAACGATGAAGACATGGTGTTGGCGGTAAACATTCCGCCGCAAGCACCCACCGTCGGGCAGGCATTGCGCTCGATGCCGTCGAAGTCTTCCTGATTGATCTTGCCCGCGGTGAAGGCGCCCACCGCTTCGAATGCGCTGGCAATGGTCAGCGCCTGGCCTTTCCAATTTCCCGGTTTGATCGTTCCGCCATAAACGTAAATTGCCGGGATATTCATCCGCGCTATGCCCATCATCCCGCCCGGCATATTCTTATCGCAAGCGCCGATGACCAGCGCGCCGTCCATCATCTGCCCATTGACCGCAGTTTCGATGCAATCGGCGATCACTTCGCGCGATACCAGCGAATACTTCATTCCTTCGGTGCCCATGCCAATGCCGTCGGTTATCGTCGGCACTCCGAAGACCTGTGGTTTGGCACCCACCGCTTCCAGGGCTGTCATCGCACGATCGACCAGAGGCTGGATGCCGGCGTTGCAAGGGTTCATGGTGGAGTGCCCATTGGCCACGCCGACAATGGGTTTCTCGAAATCGCCGTCCTTGAATCCAACCGCCCGCAGCATGGAGCGGTTTGGTGAACGGGCAACGCCTTGGGTGATAAGGTGACTGCGACGGTTGTAGGCCATTTGCTCTCTCCTCTTGAAAAGAATTCGGCGCGGCGGCAACCAACCAGGAATAGCCAACAGGCCACTCGCGCAAGTGCGTAGTTTCGACAAATTTGGACTCTGCGTCTAGTATATCGATTGTGCGCTATTGATACCTTTTAAGAATGAACGTCGAATTACGTCATTTGCGCTATTTTGTCGCCGTTGCCGAAGAGCTGCATTTTGGCCGCGCGGCACAACGTCTGCATATCTCGCAGCCGCCGCTGTCCATGCAGATTCGTGCCTTGGAGCACGCGGTCGGCACGCAACTGTTCAACCGCACCCAGCGACGGGTCGAATTGACCGAGGCCGGGCGGCATTTTCTCGGCGAATCGCGCCACATCCTCGCGCGCGTCGAAAGCGCCAGCACCGATGCACGGCGTGCGCAGCGCGGCGAGCTGGGCCAATTGGTCGTGGGGTTTGTCACCGTCGCGGATTACAACGTCTTACCCCAGGTATTGCGCGAATTCCGCGGCCTCTATCCGTCCGTCAGATTGACTCTGAAAGAAGCCACCACCGACGCGCAGACCGCGGATCTCGCCGCCGGCCTTAGGTTTGTTTCTCGCCGTCGCACGCCGCGTCGCACGCGACTTGACTTCGCGCAACGGTGCTCCGCTTACGCATGCCTGAGGTAATTCTCGATTCGCAGCGGCACTTGCCGGACGAAGCGGCAACGCTCGCGCTGGGCGCCGCAATCGCAGGCTGCCTTCGACCGGGCTGGATCATCTTGCTGCGCGGTGATCTCGGTAGCGGAAAAACCACCTTGACGCGCGGGCTGTTGCGTGCTCTGGGCTATACGGATCGCGTGAAGAGTCCGACTTACACGCTGGTTGAGCAGTACCATTTATCCGGGTTAGACTTGTGCCACTTTGACTTGTACCGCTTTACCCAAGCGCGCGAATGGCTCGATGCAGGCTTCGACGAACTACTCGATGGCCGCAACGTATGCATCATCGAGTGGCCGGAACGCATCGCTCGGCTTATGGCTGCTGCCCGACTCGAAATCGAATTGGCGCACGCCGATAGCGGCCGCAGCGTGTGCATGCGCGGTGACGCCGAGGTGCTGTTGTGCATAGACTGGCACTGATGCGTACCGCTTGCCTCGGCGCAATCTGTCTGTTGCTGGCGCAGTTCGCCGCAGCGGCGCCGGTCCGTATCACCGCGGTGCGAGTATGGCCCGCGGCGGAATATACGCGTGTCACGCTTGAATCGAACGCACCTATTCAGTTCAAAATTGAATCCTTCAACAGCCCGGATCGGCTGGCGCTCAATCTGGAAGGTGTTGCGCTCGACCCACCCTTGAAGAGCTTGCCTGCGCGCGTCGCGCGTGACGACCCATTCATTCGAACTCTACGAACTGCACAATTCAAACCAAACGTCGTCAGGCTAGTGCTCGATCTCAAGACCAAGGTTAGACCGCAAGTCTTCAGACTACGACCCGTTGGCGAATACAAGCATCGATTGGTTCTCGACGTTTACCCGCTGGAGCAAGTCGATCCTTTGTTGGAACTGCTGGAGAAGGAAAGCAGTCAGACGACAGTCAAGCCAGCACCAGAACCGCCTGCAACGGAACCAAACAATTCAGCGGAGGCACCTGCGTCACGTCCGCCTGCGCCTAAGCCGGCGCCTGACGTCGCGCCTCGCCGGATCACAGTGGTAGTGGACGCCGGTCACGGAGGCGAAGATCCGGGTGCGCGTGGGCGCAAGGGGACCAAGGAAAAAAATGTCACGCTGGCCATCGCGCGACGGGTAAAGAGCTTACTGGAACAGGACAAAGCGCTGCACGTTTCGCTCACCCGCGATGGCGATTATTTTGTGGCACTGGCGCGCAGAGTTGAAAAAGCACGCACGCTGAAAGCGGACCTGTTCGTATCGATTCACGCGGACGCCTTTATTCGACCCAATGCGCGGGGTTCATCGGTATTCGCGTTGTCAGAGTGTAGTGCGACCGTATTCGCGGTGTCCGAATGCCCTGCCACCTCAGTGGCTGCCCGCTGGCTCGCCAAAAAAGAAAATGAGGCCGACCTCATCGGTGGCATCAATATCGACGTGCAAGATCCCACGCTTAAAAAGGTGCTGACTGATTTGTCTCAGACCGCGGCGCTCATTGACAGCCTCAAGCTCGCTGAGTCGGTGTTGAAAGAGCTTGGGGATGTGAACACGCTGCACTTGGGCCGCGTGCAGCGAGCCGGCTTCGCCGTGCTAAAAGCACCAGATATGCCTTCCATCCTGGTGGAAACCGCCTTCTTGACCAATCCGAGCGAGGAGAAACGTCTGCGTGACGAGAACTATCAGGAAAAAATCGCGCGTGCCATCGTCGAGGGCATCAAGCAGTACTTTGCGCGCAATCCACCACCGATGCGCGATCGTGTTGCCGCCTATTGATCATCCGCAAAGCGGGATCACCGGGATTCTGCTCGCCGCAGGCCAAGCCCGGCGCTTCGGCGGTGGCAAGCTGTTACATCGGCTCGATTCGGGCGCACCCATCGGTATCGCCGCTTACCGGAATCTGCGCGCGGCGCTCGACCAGGTGCTGGTCGTGGTTCGTCCCGACGATGTTGCTTTAGCCAACTTGTTCGCCGATGCAGGCGCGCAGGTGGTCTGGTGCGCCGACGCGCAACTCGGCCTATCGCGCAGTCTGATCAGCGGCGTGGATGCCGCGCCGGCGGGGCATGGATTGATCATCGCGCTGGCCGACATGCCCTTCGTGCAGCCCGCTACGATTCAAAAATTAGTGGAGATCTTGCGCGACGGCGCTCTCCTGGCGGCGCCAATTTACGCGGGTAAGCGTGGGAACCCAGTGGCGTTTTCCGCTCAACTGCGTACGGAATTGTCGCGGGCAATCGGCGATGCGGGCGCACGCGACGTGATCAATCGGCACGCACACGAGATGACGCAGATTCACTGCGATGACCCAGGTGTGTTGCGCGACATCGATACGCGAGAAGACTTGCGGTCTTGATTCGCGCTGCCGCTAGCGCAGAGTGATTGCCTTGAGCGTACCCGCGATACCCAAGTTGGCGCGCTGCGGCGCGGCCCGCGACTTCAGTTCGATCTGCACGCGGCCCGATGTCTCTCCGCCCGGCCCGATGTCCAGCGCGCCGGCGGCACTCAGCAAACCCGACTGCAATTTGAGGTTCTTGTACTGATAGCGGCCACCCCCAATCGTGAACGCTCCGACCAACTCCTCAAAGCGGGTGGAACCCGATCCTTCGCGCGCGCCTTGCAGCACACGCACCATGTCAACGCCGGAAAGATCGCCTTTTTTAACACTGAATACGCCGTCCATCTTGGTCGACGCCGGCAGCGCATCCGGCGTTGCGGCAGACATGGCTACGTGGAACTTCGCGTCGATCTGACCGAACACTCTCGCATCCTCGGTCATCAATGCAATGACCTTACTCGTATCAACGCGCTGCGATTCAAAATCACCCTCCACCGACCAGCCGTTGGCCCAGCTTGCATTGAGATTTCCCAATACCTTTCCGCTGTACAGAAGCGCGTCGATACCGCTCACGCTGAGGCGGCCTTTTGCCGCGACGGCGTGCGCGCTCAACTGAAATATTTCTATATTGGGGCCAATCGGCATGATCCAGGTGCGTGCATTGATGTCCACCTCGACACCGTCGTCGCGTGGCGTCATCACTGCTTCAAATTTGGTGTCCGACGTGCGCAACACTGCCGTCACCACGCGGCCCTGACCATTCAGCACTACTTCTGCGTCGATACTGGGTAACGTGAGACCCTGCACCTCCAGCTTGAGATTCTTCAGGTCCAAGCGCCCGACGCGCAACTGCCGATCCTCCGCACCGGAATCGATCCATGTTGCCAAACGTGGCACGACTTCCTGGACCGCCGTGCCATTGGCTGCAACCACGCGCTTGATCACTTTGCGCTCATCGAACAGCGAGGACAACTCGGGGTACACCAGCACCGTGTCAAATTTTGCATCCTGCGCTACGCCTAACGTTACGCCCTCCATCTTCAGGCTGACGGCAGGAAACAGGGTAAATCGCATGGTGCGTATTTTGACCTGTTCCTTGAAATGATCGCTGGCAAGTTTTTCGATCCGCGGCAGATAGGCATCGATCGGAATGAAATTCACGCTCGCCAGCGCCGCGCCAATCACGACCATCAGTCCGATCAGGACCGGACGTGCGCGCTGTAGAGAGGAACGAGAACGGCCTACTCGCAGTGCCGCCAGTTCGGCGCGCTTGCGATCGGCCTCCTCTTGTGCACGCCGCTGTCGCGCGAGCTCATCCTCGCGTTTGCGACGCTCTGCTTCCATCCGCTTCTGTTCGTCCTTGCGACGCTCTTCCAGAACGCGCTGCTTGAGTGCTTCTTCTTCTTGCGCCTTACGCTCGGCCTCTTCCCGGCGTCTGGCTTCACGCTCCTCCCGCTCCATCTGCTCGCGTTCAACGCGCTCCCGGCGCTCGCGGTCTTCCCGCTCGCGTTGCTCCGCGGCAATTCTGGCGCGATTCTCGCGTTCCAGCCTCTCCAAGTTCTGCTGGGCCTCGCGCTCCATCTGGCGGCGCCGTTCATCCGCCAACATCTGATCCTTCAACTCCTGCTCGCGTCGCCTGAACTCGGCCTCCATTTGCACCTGTAGTTGCGCGGCCGACGGCGGCGGCAGGGTGGGCTCCGCGACGATCGCGTCACCGCCGTTGGCAGACAACGCCGGATACTCGATTTCTTCGGGTGCTACTGAAGCAATCTCCAACGGCGCGGATAGCCCATCCGGCGTCAGCAACGGCAGGTCGTCGCTGTCCAGCCGATCCCGCTCCTGACGGCGACGCCGTTGTTCATGCTCCAACGCCAAGCGCTCTTCTTCTTCGCGGCGGCGTAATTCATCGTGGCGGCGCCGGCGTTCGTCTTCGGCGCGACGTCGTGCTTCCTCTTCTTGCTTTCTGCGCTGCTCTTCCTCGGCCCGTCGCTGTTGTTCCTCTTCTTCTCGGCGCTGGCGTTCCTGCGCCTCACGCAATTTGCGCGCTTCTTCTTCGGCGCGCCGACGCTCTGCCTCTTCCAACATCCGGCGTTCGGCTTCCTCGCGCGCGCGCCGCTCAGCCTCGATTCGTGCCTGTGCCTCGGCCTCGATGCGCGCACGCTTCTCCGTCTCTTCACGCGCCTTGCGCTCCGCTTCTTCGCGCGCCTTGCGCTCCGCCTCGATCCTCGCCTGCGCCTCGGCTTCGATGCGCGCGCGCTTCTCCGCTTCTTCGTGTGCTTTGCGCTCGGCCTCTTCGCGCAAACGACGCTGTTCCTCTTCCTTGCGCTTGCGTTCTTCCTCAAGCTTGCGCTGTTCTTCTTCGAGTCTGCGGCGTTTGTCTTCCTCTTCACGCGCCTTACGCTCCAGCTCTTCGCGCGCTTTTCGCTCGGCTTCCAGTTTGGCCCTTGCTTCGGCCTCGATACGCACGCGTTTTTCCGCTTCTTCGCGCGCCTTGCGTTCGAATTCGTCGCGTGCTTTGCGCTCGGCCTCTAACTTCGCACGGGTTTCAGCTTCGATCCGAGCACGCTTGTCTGCCTCTTCCCGCGCTTTGCGTTCGCTTTCAAGCTTGGCGCGCGCCTCGGCTTCTGCCTGCGCCCGCTTCTCCGATTCCTGACGCGCTGCGCGCTCAGCTTCTTCGCGCCGCTTGCGCTCTTCGTCTTCTTTCTCGCGCAGCTCCGCCACTTCAAGAGCTTTGCGCTCGGATTCCCCGCGCGCTTTGCGCTCCAGCTCCAGCGTCGCCTTCGACTCGGCTTCCGCGCGTATACGGCGCTCGGCCTCCTCTCCCGCCTTGCGCTCCGCCTCGGCGCGCGCCTTGCGCTCCGCGTCGAGCACGACTTTGGAATCCGCCTCGCTCTTCAGGCGTTTTTCCGATTCCTCTTTCAATCTTGATTCGGCTTGTTCGCGCGCTTTACGTTCGGCGTCAAATTTTGCGCGTGTCTCGGTCTCGGCTTGCGACTGCCGCGCTGCCTCGAGTTTTAGTATCTTGTCGGCCTCGGCTTTAAGCGCTTTCTCCGTCGTGGCGCGACTCTCTTGATCGCGATCATCTTTGCGGCGGCGCAACTCCGCTTCGTTCTCGACCGCGGCTTTGGGCAACACAAACGTCGGCAAATCTCGTTTTGCCGCATCGGGTTCGACCCGTTTGCGCGCATCTTCCGTACGCCGCCGCAGGTCCGCTTCTTCCCGCACCTTGCGCTCGACGTCGTCACGTGCGTGCCGCTCCGCTTCGAGGCGCGCCCGTGCCTCTGCCTCAATACGCGTACGTTGCTCCGCCTCTTCTTTCAGTTTGCGCTCAGCCTGCTCCTTGGCCATACGCACCGAGTCTTCCTTGGCTTTGCGATCCACTTCGTCGCGTGCCTTGCGCTCGGCGTCGTCGCGTGCCCGCCGCTGCGTTTCCTCGCGCGCCACGCGTTCGGCCTCTTCGCGCGCTTTGCGCTCAGCCTCGTGTTCGCGCTTCTTGGTGGCTTCGGCCTCCGCCGCCTTGCGTTCGGCTTCTTCACGTGCGCGCCATTCGGTCTGCGTGCTGGAATACACCACCGTCTTGGCCGCGATAGAGGTGAAATCCAGATCGTCTACGTAGGAGGTTCCCGGAATGGTCGGAGGCAGCGCTTCGGCGCGGGTCGAGACGAGCTCTTTGATATAGCCCTGCTCGGTGAGCTGCAGCAACACGCGCTCAACGTCCTGCTCGGACATACGGCCGGCCTTGGAGACCAACTCCTCATAATTGGATCGGCCATCGACCAGGGCAAGAACCTTGAACAGTTCACGGGCAAGCTTGCCCGACTTGTTCTTGATTTCAAGAACACCTTTGCCCGTCTTGGAATAGATCGCCTTTTTGTCCATTGATTACACGATAACAATCAAGCGGCACTCTCCGCTAAACCAACAGCGCGCGCTCCGAATCGTCTGGCGCAAGCAATCGAAACATTTCCACCTTCTGAAATAAGACTTGCTCCAGTCCGCGGAAAACGAATCACAGTCCCTTTACGACGTCTTCAACCATCTTTTTCGCGTCGGCGAAAACCATCATGGTCTTGTCCAGGTAGAACAAATCATTGTCCAAACCGGCATAGCCTGCCGCCATGCTGCGTTTCACTACGATCACCGTGCGTGCCTTGTACGCATCCAATATAGGCATGCCGTAAATCGAGCTGCCGGGGGTATTGGCCGCCGGGTTGGTGACGTCATTGGCGCCGAGCACCAGGGCTACATCCGTGGTGGAAAAATCGCTGTTGATCTCGTCCATTTCGAGAACTTGGTCGTAGGGAATTTCCGCCTCCGCCAGCAGCACATTCATGTGGCCGGGCATGCGCCCCGCCACCGGGTGAATGGCGAAGCGAACAGTCACGCCTTTCTCACCCAACTTGTGTACCAGCTCCTTCACCGCGTGTTGCGCACGCGCAACGGCTAAACCATAGCCAGGAACAATTATCACTGAGTCGGCATTGCCGAGGAGGAAAGCCGCGTCGTCCGAACTCCCGCTGCGATAATTTTTCTGCGCCCCGCTGCCTGCGGCCGCCGCTCCGCTTTCGGTGCCGAAGCCGCCGAGAATGACGGAGAGGAACGAGCGATTCATCGCCTTGCACATGATGTACGACAAGATCGCCCCCGAGCTTCCCACCAACGAGCCGGAGATGATCAACATGTTGTTGTTCAGCGAGAAACCGATTCCCGCGGCCGCCCAGCCCGAATAGCTGTTCAGCATCGAGATCACCACCGGCATATCCGCGCCGCCGATCGGGATGATGATGAGGAAGCCGAGCACGAAAGCCACCGCGGTCATCAAGTTAAACGCGGTCCAGTTGGTCCCGTCGCTGAAGAAAAACCACAGGCCAAACGCCAGCATGAGGACGCCAAGCGCAAGATTCAGCAGATGCTGGCCGCCGAAGGTAACCGGCGCGCCGGAAATGCGGCCGGACAGTTTCAGGAAGGCGATCACCGATCCCGACCAAGTCATGGCGCCGATGAAAGTCCCGATGAACAACTCAATTCGATTACCGCGCGGAACACTGCCATCTGCCGCCAAAATGCCATACGCGCCCGGATTGTGAACCGCGGCAATGGCGATCATGACCGCCGCCAGGCCTACCAGCGAATGCATGAAGGCGACCATCTCCGGCATCGACGTCATCGGCACACGCCGCGCAATGACCGCCCCAATTGCGCCACCCACGGCGATGCCGGCGACGATCAACACCCAGTTGGTGGTAACGGCCAGCGTGGTGGCAACGGCAATCGCCATTCCAATCACACCAAAAAGATTGCCGCGCCGCGCAGAGATCGGAGAAGAAAGTCCTTTGAGCGCGAGGATAAAAAATACCGACGCCACCAGATAGGCCAGCGCGACCAGATTGGAGCTCACT
The DNA here is from genome assembly GCA_043751985.1 of Betaproteobacteria bacterium. Lineage (GTDB taxonomy): Bacteria > Pseudomonadota > Gammaproteobacteria > Burkholderiales > JAYUZG01 > JAYUZG01. The sequence goes on along the minus strand of JAYUZG010000129.1, from coordinate 2,427 downwards.
TGGCGTCCCTCTTTTTGTCTTTCTTCTTGAACATTTCCAGCATCCGCTGCGTGACCAGAAATCCCCCGAACACGTTGATGCTGGCGAGTACCACCGCAACGAATCCCAGCACGGTTCCCCAGTCAATCGGATTCGGCCCCGCCGCCAGCATGGCGCCGACGACGATGATTCCCGAGATGGCATTGGTCACTGACATGAGCGGCGTATGCAAGGCCGGCGTCACATTCCACACCACGTGATAGCCCACAAAAATCGCCAGTACAAAGACTGTCAAATGAATGATCAGCGGATCAACTTCAGTCATTCCTCACCCCTTCTTATTCAGTTCGCCATCGCTGCACAACAGCGCGCCGGCGACCACTTCATCTTCACGATTGACTGAGAACGCGCCCGTTTTTGGGTCGAGCAGCAGACCCAAAAAGTTCAGCAGGTTGCGTGCATACAGTGCGCTGGCGTCCGCCGCTACCAGTCCCGGCAGATTGGCGATTCCGACGATATGCACCCCATGCTTTACGACGGTCTGGTCCAGCTCTGACAAGGGGCAATTGCCCCCTTGTTCTACTGCCATGTCCACGATTACCGAACCGGGCTTCATGGCCTTCACCGTCTCTTCGGTGACAAGAACCGGCGCCGGCCGGCCAGGAATCAGCGCGGTGGTGATCACGATGTCCGCTTGTTGTGCCTTTTGCTTGATCAGTTCTGCCTGGCGGCGCTTGTAGTCGTCCGACATTTCGCGCGCATAACCGCCCGCGGTTTCGGCCTGTTTCTTTTCTTCATCGGTCTGCGCGACTTCAACGAATTTAGCGCCGAGGCTTTCCACTTGTTCTTTGACCGCCGGGCGCACGTCAAACGCTTCGATGACGGCACCGAGCCGCTTGGCCGTGGCAATCGCCTGCAATCCCGCAACGCCCACGCCAAGCACGAGCACGCGTGCGGCCTTGACCGTCCCTGCCGCGGTCATCAACATGGGGAAGAAACGTTGATAGGTGTTGGCGGCAATCATCACGGCTTTGTAGCCACCGATGTTGGCCTGCGACGACAACACATCCATGCTCTGCGCCCGCGAGATGCGTGGCAGGAGTTCCATGGCGAATCCGGTCACGCCGGTCTTCGCCAGCGCCTCCGCGCGATCGCGCACGTGCGGCGCCAACAGGCCAATCAAGGTCTGGCCGGAACGCAACATGCCGAGTTCATTGGCTTCGGGAGCACGAACCTTCAACAGAATCTCTGCCTGGCCAAACAACTCGGCTGCGCTCGCCACCACGCTGGCACCTGCCGCCTGGTAAGCCGCGTCACTCATGGAGCAACCAGCCCCGGCACCGCTCTGCACGAGCAATTGATGGTGACCTCCCGCGGCCAACTTCTTGACGGTCTCAGGGGTCGCGGCAACCCGCGTTTCCCCGGCTCTAACTTCGACCGGAATTCCGATTCGCATGATTTGGAGATTCCTCCCTTGTTTGAACGATTCTGGCGAGATAATTACGACGTAAATCCCACAGTGGCCGGGATTATAGGCGACATTCGCTACTCCAATCCAGATTCACGACCGGTCGCGCGAAACCTTTAGAATCGCGCCACTCGAACTACTTTCTTTTCAGTCACAAATCCGTGTCCGCCATCCGCCCCTTGCCCGACTTGCTGGTAAGTCAAATCGCCGCCGGCGAAGTCGTCGATCGGCCGGCGTCGGCTCTCAAGGAGTTGCTGGAAAACAGTCTGGACGCCGCCGCCCTGGAAATTGTGGTGCAGCTCGCGGAAGGCGGTATCAAGCAAATGCGCGTTCAGGACAATGGCATAGGCATCGACAAACTCGATTTACCGATGGCAATAGCGCGTCATGCCACCAGCAAAATTGCGTCGCTTGCCGATCTGGAGCAGGTTCACACGTTGGGATTTCGCGGCGAAGCGCTCGCCAGCATCGCCGCCGTGTCGCAAATCGAATTGACCAGCCGCGCTCATGGGGCAGCACACGCGTGGACGCTATCCGCCAGCGGCGGAATTGCGGACCAGCTGCGCCCGGCGGCATTGGCGCAAGGTACCGTCGTAGACGTGCGCGACGTGTACTTCAATACGCCGGCGCGCCGCAAATTTCTCAAGAGCCCGGCGACCGAATTCGCCCATTGCGACGAAGTGATAAGGAGGATTGCGTTGTCTCGACCGGAGTTGAGATTCACCTTGATTCACAACGCACGCCCACATTTGTTTCTCCCCGCGGCGGATCTTGCGGGGCGCATCGCCGCACTGCTGGGAGAAGAATTCAGTGCCGCTTCGCGCGCGGTGGACGCGGGTGGCGCCGGCCTGCGCGTGTTTGGTCGCAGCGGGCTCCCCGCCGCCGCCAAAGCCAGCCGGGACGCGCAATACCTGTTCGTGAACGGCCGCTATGTTCGCGACAAACTACTGTCCCACGCGGTGCGTCAGGCGTATCGCGAT
>JAYUZG010000128.1:0-10009 GCA_043751985.1 Betaproteobacteria bacterium | reverse complement strand
GATGTGGTTTTGAGTTGGAATTGCTGACACGCGGTAAGTCGCGTCGGGTTCGCTCACAGAGCGTAACCCGACGCCTCTGCGTGAAATCCGTACCTCGTCGGGGTAGACTACGCTAATCCAACCTACCGCCCCGCTGAGCGCGAAAGAGATTCACGTCTTCGTAGCTTTGTGACTATAATCCGGTCGAAATTGGGCAAAGTGGCGAGTCTCTTTAAAGAGAACGACAATTGTGACCGTTAATTCGCTTCATGTGGAATGGACAAATGAAGAAAGTTCTTAGCCTAATCGCGGATGGACTCTATTCCATGGCGGACGTTTATACTCGTCCACGTGCCTACAGGCGCCCATCGACAGATGATTTTTCTCGTGATCGTCAACGATTGGTCGGCGATGTCAGGCAATTCGGCGTGGACATGCAAAACGTGATCGAGAAGAAACTTGGCGAGCAGCAATACAGACGTACGGGCCGTTGATCCAGACGGCGGTCAGCTTCAGGTATCGCATACAACCACCGACAGCCCGATACTTCCGGCCGCGAATCTGCTGCAACTTCAGAAGATTGATCCCGCGTTAGTAAAATGGGTCGTTGATCAGACGCAGATCGAAGCCGAATACCGACGCAAAGAGAATAGCCGCGTCAATCGATTTGTATTTACGGAGCGCATATCCGGAATTGTCGTTGGAGCGTTCGTTGCCATCACCGGGCTGGTAGCAGCGGCATACGTTGCTCTTCAGGGACATGATTGGGTAGCCGCAATTCTCGGCGGTTCAACGCTCCTTGGAATTGTTACGGTTTTAGTTAAGCAGCGCCCACATGAAAAGCCGTCTGAGCAACGGCCGCTCTCAAAGAGCAACAAACGAAGAAGGTAGAAAATAGGCCTCGGTTTTTGACGTTCTGTCCGTGGATTAATCCTACCTCTCTCTGTACCCTGTTCACAGGGTCTTCAAATACTCCAGCAAGACATCTTTGTCCACGGCAGGCAGCGCCGCGCCAAATTCGTGGCCTTGATTGCTGCTCGCCTTGTCTTGCACGTTGAACTTGGTCCCTTCGCGCTCTGCGCCTGCACCCGTTGCTCTAAACCCGACATCGTGCGGATCGTAGACGTTGTAGCCGCGCCAGAATAATTTTGGCCGCTGCGCCGCCGGCGTCAGCATGTCACGCATGGTCGGCACCGAGCCGTTATGCAAATAAGGCGCGCGCAACCAGATGCCATCGAGAAACGGCACGTCGTATCCGTCCAGCGTTTCTTCGACCAAGCCCTTGCGTTCGATACCCATCTTGGTCACGACCTTGTTAGCCTCGATCGCCGCTTGTTTGCTCCACGAATCGAGACGCCCGCGATCGGTATTAACTGCGGACAACGGCAAGCGCGTGCCGGTCTTCGCGCTGTCGTGGCAGCCTGCGCATTCGCGCTCGTAAATCGGCTTGCCTTTCGCCGCTTTGGCGTCGTCGATCGGAAATGGGAATTTCGGCGGCGCTTTTGCACTGAGATATTGCACCAGCCAATTCACCTGACCCAGAAATTCTTCCTTGTCGTGCGGTGCCGCTCCCAATAAGCCGAGCGCCGAATCGATCACCACCGAATAAGCGTCATGACTGTCGCCGGCCCAATTGAGCGTCTTGCCGTTTTCGTATTTCTTCAGATTCCAGATCGCCGGCATATCGGTCGGACCGAAGCTGTCGTCCATCGGGAACTTGATCATGAAATACTTGGTGAGATTCATCGCGTCATCGCGCCCACGTCCCCAATCGGGAAAGTCGGCGCGATAAATCCACTTGAATTGCGCTTCGCGCTCCGCCAGCCGTTTCTTGGTCATCGGAATCAACAAGAAGCGATAGATCATCCGGTCAATCCACGATAGCTCGGTCACCAGATTGATTTCGCGCATCAGCACGTCCGCGTCAAAGCGCGGGTCCTTCGCGCAGTCCACCAGAAAGCGAAAATAACCTTCGACGTTGGTGTGCGCCGGCCCGGCGGTTTCGAATTTCGGATTCTCGTTCTCGCTGGCGCGATAGCTCACCGTGTGACACACGGCGCAGTTATTTGCCACGCGCGGAAAGCCGATCACTTTCTTGGTGAAGCCGACCGGTAACTCCTGTCCTTGCTCCCACGCAACTCCCAAAGATGCGAGCCCGCCCGGACCCGGTAACTTGTCGGCGAATACACGCGGCATCACGTAAAAAATCCAGTAAGGGATTCCAGCGTCGTACTCCGCCCCGATCGAACCGTACTTGAAGCGCGTCTGCGCGTTCTCGAAAATCCATTCCGGCTGCGGTTCTTCGCGAAAGAACTTGTACCAGCCGAAGTAGCCGCCGAGGCCGCCCAGAACCACGACGAGCGTCAGCCAGAAGCGCCATCGGCGCTGCGCTGCTGCGTGTTGCATGTTCATAGCCCGTTCCTTAGAAAGTCTTGAGGTATTCCAGCAACATTTCTTTTTCGCTCGCAGACAGCAGCGTGCCGTAACGCTTGCCTTCGTGTCCGGCATTGCCGTTACCGGTCACTTTGGTATCGAGCATGAAAAATTTTCTGCCGTCTTCTTCCGCGACGTTGGACACGAAGCCGACGTTCACCGGATCGTAAACATCGTAGCCGCGATAGAACGTCACTGAGCGCTTGGCCGCAGGCTCCAGCAATTCGCGCAGATTCGGTACCGAGCCGTTGTGCAGGTACGGCGCGCGCAACCACAGTCCGTCGAGCGGCATGTTGGCGTAGCCAAAGGTCTTCCTGAAATGCGAGTAGCGCCAAGGATAGCCTGCATAGATTGTCCCTAGATTGACCACCAAATCGTTTGAGAAGGAATCGAGGCGGTGGCGATCGGTGCCGATCTCTTCCAGTGGCGTGACCTTGCCGACATACTCGCCGGAAAAATCGCGCGGCCCGGTGCCATGACATTGCGCGCAATACTCCTTGTAGATCGGAACGCCGCGCGCCACCTTTGAACTATCGATCGGATACGGAAACTTCGGCGCGTCCTTGGTCAGCAACCATTTCTCCACTCGTCCGATCGCTTTCAGGTCAATGGTCGGTGGAGTAGTCCCGGTTCCGAATGCAGCATTCTTATTACGCTCGGTGACTTCCGTATTGTTTCCATCCCAATGCAATTGCATTCCTTCACGCGGACCTTGATTCCAAATCGACGGGAAATCGGCTGGCGCGTTCAGCTCATGTTCTCCCAGCTTGTGCATCGGGAAATTGAACATCACCTTGTTCGCATTAAAGGTGTCCACCCGGCCCGGCCCCCATTCGTATTGCTTGTCCGCCCAGGCAAAGCGGCCAGCCAGCATGATCAGGCGTTCGCGCATGATGGCGATTGCCACCGGATAGACGAGGTAACGTTCGAGGATGTCGAGGTCTGCAGGCGCTTCCGGATGGAGTTTGTGATTCTCTTGCATCAGCCGCCGCATTTCCGGCACGACGTATTCGGTGCTGAACTTCTGGTTCTTGCCACAGGCAAAGAAGAATTTCTGGAATGCCATAATGTTGAAGGTATTGGCAGGCATGCCGGTCACCAGACGCTTCTGCGACTTGGGCGTGTCGCGCACCGTGCTGGTGTGGCACACCGCGCAATTCAAAAAGGTGCGATCGATGCCCTGGTAACTGCGCTTCGACATGCCGACCGGAAGATCGTGATCTTTCTCGAAGATCATTCCGAGCGACTCGTAGCCTTTGCCCGGCAGATTCTCCGCGCACACTTGCGGCATCGCTTTGAACACCCAGTAGGGAAATCCCGACTCGTGCTCGCCGCCGGTGGAGCCGTACTTGAAATGCTCCTCGGGGTCGTCGTACACCACCGGCGAGTCGGAACCAAAGCGAACCGCGGCGTACACCGCGAAGACGATCATCGCCAGCGTCGGCGCGATCAGCAAAACCAGCAACATGCGCCGGCCACAGCACATCCAGCTCACACCGCCATTCCACATTCTGCACAGCATCGTTCTGCAATCGGTCACGCTGCCTCCCGTTATTCAGCCCGCCTTCTTATTCAGCCCGTCTCTATTGTTCAGTCTGCCTATAGTCTTCTAGCCAGCCATCCTCGCGGATGTTTTTTGCGATTCTAAGCCCTATTCCATGCGCATAGGGCGCGACTTACAGTTCAGCCGGCAGGCAAGGTCTCAGCGCCTCATAGCCATTGCGCAGCATGGACGCAAGTTCCGGTTGCGCGCCGGTCTCCGTCTGCAGCATCGCGGCGACGATGTCGCGCAGGGACGCAACCGCCACCGGTGCGTCTTCACCGATTCGGGACGGCGGCATCGGCGTCTTGTCACGCGCCGTCGCATCGAACTGCCACATGCTGAGGCGCGCGAAAATTCGCGGCGTACACGACGCGAGCGCGGCGCGAATGCGAGTGGCGTCGCCAAACAGGAAGTTCGGCGGAAAGCGTTCCGTCGTCGCGTGACAAGCGGCACACGCGGGGAGAAAAGGCGCGGCTTGCGCCGGTGCTTCGGAGAAATTCTCTTGCGCAATGAGTGGCGGAAACGGACCGTCGGGCATTGCCGAACCCAGCTCAGCGTTGTTGACAATGCGCGCAAGGTTCTGCAACGCCGCCGTGCTTTGCGGGTTGCCGTCCAAGGCGCCGCGTAGCAGCGAAAAATCTTCTCGAACGGTCAGCATTGCGCTGCCCTTCTTGTTGCTGCGATCAACGTTCAAGGTGAGTTGTTCGATGGCGTTTCCGTCCGTCAATCGCCACGACGATGCAGGAAAGAAGACTGCCTGCTCGCGATTCGAAGATGGCGATCGCGTCATCTGCACGTCGCGCAGCGGCTCAAGACCGTTGACAATAAGCGAGCTCAAACTTAGGGGCTTGGCGGAAGACGTATGGCCTTCGAGAATCAAACTCGTCGCGTTTGCGGTGCACTTAAAATTTCCATCGCGCGCAAAGATACAGTCGCTGCGATAGTGCTTTCTCGGTGAGTTGTTCGCGCTGACTCTCGCGGCCAACTCACGCATGTCCGCCGCGGAAAGAAACTCGCTCAAGCCCGTTACCAGTCGCGAGGGCCAACGCGTGTCGGCGCTTGCAACGATTTCCAGCGGCGGTCGTGGTGCCAGCGGTTCGAGCGCCGCGGCGATGTGTGTCATCTGCACGCCGTGCGCATCGCCACTAAATTTGAAAGGATCACGATTCGGGATTTCGGGATTGGGCAGCGCCAATCCAGTAGGCCAGCGTCGCGCGAGATTTCGCGGCAAGACCGCGGCCACTGCCTCGGTGAATTCCGCCGAGCGTGAGTCAAAACCTCGCTCACCACTCAATCGATATTGAAGCGCGGCAGCCAAAGCCGCCGTGCGACAGCGCTGCGCTTCAGGTTGCCGATCGCCGCAACCGTCGCGCCACAGGAGCCGTGTCAGCGAAAACAAGTTAGCGCGGTGCACCGCATCGTCGATTGCATTCGGCTGTGAAATTCCGACGCGAACCGGAACGCCATAAAAATGCCGCTTGGTGCGAGCCAGGGCGTCGGCCACACGCGCATTGGCATTGGTCTCATCCCATTGCTGGCGCGAGAACAGTGGCGCCTGATTTTGATGACAGGCCACGCACACCGCGCGTGCCGCATTCACGATGCGTGGCGTGCTGCCGCGGCGGTAGTCCTTCACCAGTTGAAATTCGAAGCGGCCGGCGGCTTCGTTGAAACTGATGACTTCGATGATTGCCGATTTCTCCTGATAGCCGAGATATAAACGGTCCTTCAGTCTCAACGAACTCCGCGCATCTGATTCACGATCGATCGCCATGACGACGCGCGGATAGACAAAGAACTCGGGCGAGGCCGCACTCCGTTGCAGCGAGCGGCCGAGCGGAATCAATACCTGGCGCGCGCAGGCTCCCGGTTTGCATCCGGCACGCTGCTCCAGATAGCGCACCAACGCGTCGAATGGAAACGGGATGTCGTAAGTGACAGCAGCGCCGCTTCGCTTCACCACGCTGTGTTCGAATAAAGAACGCCCGGCCGGCGGAACATCGGGCGCCGGCGCCGCAACGACCCAGTGCGCCGCGTTCTCTTTCTCGGTGGCGAAGGCCGGCCCCGCCACCGCGATGCCGATTACCGCGGCGGCAATCCGATTTGCAACTTGCTTCAGCGCCACAACTGACGCCGCATGTGCGCGAACGTCTACTGCGCGGCGGTGATGACCGTGCGCGCCTGCAAACCTGCCCAGCAGTCTTCGTTCACCTTGCCGCTCTTCATGAAAGCGTCGCCGTCGCGCTGCGCGATGTCCTTGTTGAACAAAGTGAAGTTCAGCAGGAAGACCTTGCCAATGTACGCGCGACCAAGATAAAACCCAGGGCGCACCATGCGCACTTCATCGCGCACCTGCAAGCCGTTGCGACCCGCCAGAAAATCGGGATGCTGCCGATAGCCGGGCAATTCATCGGTGAAAAAGTAATCGATGATGATCGATTCGCGCCGCGCGTCAAGCAGGCTCTGGCCGCAATACAGTTTCGCCGGGAACATCAGCCAAGCATCTTTTCCGTTGACCGTGATCTTGGGAATCGTGCTGAGATCGCCTTCGATCAGCGGCTTGAGCAGAGTCGTGTCTTCGATGCGATTGCGCAGCAGTCGTTCATCACGATAGAAGACTTTCCCTTTCCACAGCGCCGCGCCGAGCATCTCGGTCTTTAGCGCCTTCAATTCGACTGCCAGACCGGGCAGCCCGCCGATAATTTCCGCCAGGCGATTTTCTCCGCTCTTGCCTTTGGGGAAAAACAAGCCGCCGTCGAACGCGCCATCGGGAATCGGACCGGCAGTGAGCCGCGCGTAGAGCTGGTCCATCTGCTCTTGATCGAACTCCTTGAGATTCTCCGGCGTGAGTTTGGCGAGGTCGGCGGTCGCTAATGGGAACTGATACTCGACCTGGGCAAAATCGGGCTTGGTCTGGTAGTCCTCGCCATAAGGCGCGAACTTGATCGCGGGCGGAGGCGAAGCGAACCAGCTCTTCACCTTGTCGCAACCCGCGAACAGCATCGTCGCGATAAGCGCAGAGGACCACAGTATTTTTCGAATCGACATGCTTGCCTCCGCTTTCATAAGGTTGCGAGAAACGCAATCAAGGCCTTCTTGTCCGCGTCCGGCAGATCGGTGCCGAACTTGTGCCCGGCATTTTCAACGTCGGCGGTGCACGAGCTATACGCCTCCATGATCTTCGGATGTTGCTTGATCGCATCGAGAAATTTCGCCGGATCCTTGGCCATCGACGCGCCGAGCGTGCGCACGTCGTTGGCTAAAGCCTTACCGTTTTTTTCGCCCAGTTGCTTGATGAGCTTTGCGTCCAGCGCCTCGGGCTTGGTGGCGGCGAGTAAGAGGTCGCCGACCAAGGCTTTGTGCTGGAAGCTTCCGAGTGCAGTCGAGCTGCTTCCCTTCGGGATGCTCACGGTGAGACCGAACAACTGCTTCTCGCTGTCGCCATCCTTGACGCGCAGGCCCAACGGTATCGGCACATCGACATCGAAGCGAGTGATCTTCGAGATGCGTTGTTCTTCGGGTGTTAGCAACTCCTGCATCGACGCCACGAACAACTTGAAGCGGCCTTCGACGCTTGGATCGTATTCCCAGCAAGCCGGCCCCTCGATCGGTTTCTTGTCCTTGTCTACATACGGCGAACGATAGAAGAAGTTGCCCTTGTTCTGGGGCTTGCCACAAATCTCCGGCCCGACGGAATTGTTATGCAACAGCGGCGCATGTGCCCACACCGAGAGCAAGGAAATATTCCGGTACGAGCCACGTCCGCCATCGCCGGCTTCTTTGACGTTCGGATCGGGCGCGCGCGCATGCAGCGTTTCGGATGCGTACTCCTGCCACAGATGGCCGGTAAGATGATTCGAATGCAAGGCGCGGCAGCGGAAGGTGCCGACCTCGGTCACTTTCGTCGCTTGATCATTGCCCATCCAGTCTTCGCGCATGTCGCTCTTCATATCGACCTTGCGGAAATCGCGATTCTCGAACGGACCGTGCGTGCCGGCCGGCAGGCTGGAATGACAGGTGGCACATTTCATCGCGAAGATGTGCCGGCCTTTCGCAATCGCATTGGCGCCAAACTGGCTTTCCAAATCGGTAACAAGATTCTGATAACTGTATTTGGCGTTCTTGCTCTTCTTCTTGCGCTCGTTCTCACGCGCGACATTCAGATCGGTCGGACGATTTTCCTGCGAAGCGAAGAAATCCAGAATATTCGGCAGCCGGTCTTCGATGGCGCGAAAGTTCGGACAATCTCGGCGGCATTGCCCTATATTGAACGGCGTCTGGCCGAAATTTCTCGCCAGCGGATCGAGCACGCGCAAATCGGTGAGGTGATTCTCAAAGCAAGTCTCCGAGCAGGAGCCGATGTTGAAGTAAACGCGCTGTATCGCTTCGAGTCCGCCGATCGAGTCTTCGCCGCCCTTCAGGATATGGTGAATCTTGTCTTCTTTCTTGCTGCTCTTGCGCCAGCACTTCGCCTCGCGCCCCGGTTCGCACCAACATGCAGTCTCGGCTTCATCTTTCTCACAGGCGTTGACCTTACGCCATTTGACGATTTGCTCGCCGTCAAACGTTGGCCGGCCGACGTTCGGGAATTTCGGATTGACGTTGACGTTGATGATCGCGTTCATGCTGCCGGGATTACTCACCTGATCGTTGGTGACGGCCGAGGTATCCGAGGTGCCGGGCCGCGCGTGCGCGAACATCTGATACTCGATGCTCTCATGCGGCATGCCCGAGCCCAGGATTTCGGAGATGCGCGAGTACTGATTGCCGATCGCGCCTTTGATGTTATCCCACTCGGGGTGCGCCGCATCCTTCGGCGGCTTGAGCGGGTCGAACGCGATATGGCAAGCGCCGCACGCCATGCCGATCAGGAACGGCGGTTCGACCGAGCCGTCCGCCAAGTGACTCACACGTGAGTCGGCTGATTTTTCGTCTTTGGACAAGCGCGCGCGAAAACCATCCCAAGTCGCCAGGCTGCCATTCAGTTTCAACCAACGTGCCTTGTCGAAACGCGGATTCGGAAATTTGCGCAACCCCAGCGCACCGGTAGACGTGCCGAACGCAAGATCGCACGACGATTGCCGCTGATCTTTGGTCTTGTGATGCGGATCACTGGCATCGGCCGGTGCATCCTTGAAGTCACACGCGGGATCGCGGTAGCCGGACTTGCCGATGAATTTCAATAATTCGTCATCGCCGGGGCAATAGTCCAGGCCATAGGTCTCGTCCAGGCTCTTGGCCGGGCAGTTCTTGTCGCCGGGTGTGCAACAACCCGGATCGTTGATGATGCCCCAAGCCGCGAAACGATCGCCGCGCTCCTTGTTGTTGAGCACGCGATACCAGTCGATCAACACGCCGACCCGTTGCAGAAAGGTATAGGTGTGAAAGCGGTCGTTACCCGCGGTGGCCTTGTACCAAATCTCCCGCCCGGCGCGTTCGGAGGGATTCAGGCCCGCTTCGCCCGCGTAGAAGCCCGGATTGTCCGCGAGCGCCGCGCTGCTCGGCGGATTCTCCGCGAAGGCAAGCCCACAAGCCTGACTGCAAATGGCGACAATACTTGCCGCGACGACCGAACTTTTTTTCATTGCTTGCTCCCATTCATCTCGACAACGGGGAGATTATAGTCATGCGCTATTACATTTGCATATGTGCGCGGCAAAAAAAACGCGCACATCAGCGGTTCTGTGTCTTGCCAAGAACAATAGCGAGCTTCCAATCCGTCTCTCCCAAAGGGAGAAGGAACCATCGGACTTCTACGGCCGCTCCATCTTGCAGGTGGTCGGCATCACCGTATCTTTTGCCTCGCTGCGCACGTCGGTCTTCCCGCCGAAGCCGGTATTCTCGGCGTCGTACTTCACGCCTTTGCCGATCTTGGTGAAAGTGGCAATGAAAATCGGCTGCATCAACTGGTGATCGTCGGCGCGCATCCATACTTCGCCGGTATCGCTCTGATACTTCATTCCGTGCTTATCCGGTTGTCACACCCACCCACTACCGGTAGTATGTTGAGCATCTGCACGAACGTGGGGCGGCCATGGCAATCGACGTACTTGA
>JAYUZG010000127.1:0-13048 GCA_043751985.1 Betaproteobacteria bacterium | reverse complement strand
GCGCTCCGTCGCGTGCCAGCATCAAGACACGGCTCACACACTCCCAAGTTTCGTGGCCGTAGCAACCCGCGTTCATCGCCAGCGCGCCGCCGATTGTCCCGGGAATTCCCGCGAGAAATTCGCCGCCCTCTAAATCATGCAGCGCGGCGACGCGCGCCACTTTAGGACTGGCGACGCCCGCCTCCGCGTAAATTTCCTGTGGCAACGATGCGGTTTCGATTCCGATTCGCTTCAGCGCGCCGTGAGTCAGAATGACGGTCCCGCGCAAGCCGCCGTCGCGCACCAGTAGGTTGCTACCCAATCCGACGAAGGTCACTGCTTCGTCTCGCGGCAACTGCTTCAGGAACAGACTCAAATCCGGCAAGTCCGCGGGGACATACACGCGTTCTGCGATTCCACCGGCGCGCCAACTGGTATAGCGCCGCATCGATTCGCGCAATCGCGTCGCGCCGCGCAAGGCCGGCGCCGGTTCCTGGTTTGGCGCGGATCGCAGCAACTTGTCGGAGTCGGACATATCCATCGCCTAGGCGGCCCTCGGCAGAGTCGCGGGCACGCCGCCGATAGAACCCGCTCCCATCACCAGCACCACGTCGCCGGCACACGCGGCTGCCACTATCGCGAGGCGCAGGTCCGCCACATTCTCGATGAATACCGGCTCGACTTTGCCCGCCACGCGTACCGCGCGCGCGAGTGCGCGGCCATCCGCGGCGACGATCGGCGACTCTCCGGCGGCATACACCTCAGTGAGCAACAGCGCGTCAACCGAAGACAGCACCCGCACAAAATCCTCGAACACGTCGCGCGTCCGGGTGTAGCGATGCGGCTGGAACACCAGCATCAAGCGCCGGCCCGGAAAGGCGCCGCGCGCGGCCGCGATGGTGGCGGCCATTTCTACCGGGTGATGTCCATAGTCGTCGATCAGCGTGAAATGACCGCCACCGGCTAAAGCCACTTCGCCAAAGCGCTGGAAGCGCCGGTCGACACCGCGGAAATTGGCCAGCGCGCGCAACAAGGCATCGTCCGGCACGCCCAGTTCCAGCGCTATGGCAATCGCCGCCAACGCGTTCTGCACGTTGTGCACTCCGGCCAAGTTCAAGCTGACCTTTAGCTCCGGTTCATGCTGAACATCGCCGTGCATTCCGCGCCGTCTGGACACCGTGAAGGACATACGGCCCGCTTCGGACCGCACAGATGTCGCACGCACTTGCGCGCCTTCAGCCAGCCCGTAAGTCATCACTTGTTTGGTGACCAGCGGCAGCAGACTTTTCACGTGCTCGTCGTCGCCGCATAACACCGCCACGCCATAAAACGGAAGATGCTCGATGAATTCCAGAAATGCGTGGCGCAAACGGCTGAAGTCGTGCCCGTAGGTTTCCATGTGATCCGCGTCGATGTTGGTCACCACCGCCAGCACCGGCTGCAAGTACAAGAACGATGCGTCCGATTCGTCCGCCTCGACCACGATGAATTCGCCACGGCCAAGTTTCGCGTTAGAGCCGGCTGCTTCCAACCGCCCGCCGATAACGAACGTAGGATCCATGCCGGCCTCGGCTAACACGCTGGCGATGAGACTGGTGGTGGTGGTCTTGCCATGCGTGCCGGCGACCGCGATGCCCTGTTTCAGCCGCATCAATTCCGCCAGCATCATCGCGCGCGGCACCAGCGGAATGCGCGCTGCACGCGCCGCCGCCACCTCCGCGTTGTCTGCTTTCACCGCGGTCGAGGTGACCACCACGTGCGCACCCGCGACATTGGCGGCGCGGTGGCCTTGCGTCACGCGAACACCGAGACTTTGCAAGCGCTGAGTAGTGGCATTGTCGGAGAGGTCGGATCCGCTCACTTCGAACCCAAGATTCAACAGCACTTCCGCGATACCACTCATTCCGGAGCCGCCGATTCCCACGAAATGCACATGTTTGATCTTGTGCTTCATGCGGCTGCCGCCATGCACTGTTCGGCCACCAGCCGTGTCGCATCGGGCTTGCCCAGCGCGCGCGCTTTGTGCGCCATCTCCAGTAATTTTTCGCGCGTAAATCCGATCAACAACTGCGCCAGGCCCGGTGCTGCCAGTTGCGCCTGCGGAATCAGTATCGCCGCGCCTCGGTCAGCGAGGAAGCGCGCGTTCGCGGTTTGATGGTCGTCTACGGCACGTGGAAATGGAACCAGGATAGCCGCGATGCCGGCGGCGGCAAGTTCGGCCACCGTCATGGCACCCGATCGGCAAATCACCAGATCGGCTTCAGCCAATGCCGTCGCCATATCCTCAATGAAGGGTGCAATGCGCGCGACGACGCCGGCCGCGGCGTAAGCGCGTTCAACACTGTCTACATGTCTTGCGCCCGTCTGATGTGTGACTTGTGGCCGTTCGCCCGGTGGTATCAATCGCAAGGCGTCGGGCAACACGCTGTTCAACGCTTGCGCGCCCAGGCTACCGCCTATGATCAACACGCGCAACGCTCCGCTGCGCGTTTGATAGCGAGCCGCCGGAGTGGGCAGTGCCACAATTTCGACTCGCACCGGATTACCGGTGCATTGCGATTTGGGCAAGGCCTCGGGGAATGCCACCAGAATCCGATCGGCGATACGCGCGAGCACTTGGTTAGCCATGCCGGCGATCGCGTTCTGTTCGTGCAGCACCAGCGGGCGTGCCAGCAGCGCTGCCATCATCCCGCCGGGGAAGGTGATGAAGCCGCCCATGCCCAACACGACGTCCGGCCGCACGCGCAGCAACACCGCTGCGCTTTGCCAAAATGCGATCAGCAGATGCAGTGGGAGCAAGAGAAGCCGCGCCAGGCCCTTGCCACGCACCGCCGTGAAACGCAGCCATTGCATCTCGTAGCCACGCGCCGGCACCAACTTGGCTTCCATTCCGTCGCGCGAACCGAGCCACACCACGCGCCACTGATTGGTGTCGCGCAAATAATCCGCAACCGCCAGCGCCGGGAAGATATGCCCGCCGGTGCCGCCCGCCATGACCAGGATCGTCCGCATCAGAACACGACTCCGCGCATGGTTTGCCGGTTTTCAAAATCCACACGCAGCAACAAGGCGATGGCACAACAATTCGCCACCAAGCCCGAGCCGCCGAACGAGAGCAGCGGCAGCGTCAATCCCTTGGTCGGCAGCAAGCCCATGTTCACGCCCATGTTGATGATGGTCTGCACCGCCAGCCACAAGCCGATTCCCTGCGCCACCAAAGCGGAAAAGTAGCGCTCCAGGCGCGCTGCTTGATTGCCAATCACGAAGGCACGCCACACGATCCAGGCAAACAAGGCGATGACCGCCACGACCCCCACCAAACCCAATTCTTCGGCGATCACCGCCAGCAGGAAATCGGTATGCGCCTCCGGCAAATAAAACAGCTTCTCGACACTCGCACCCAAGCCGACGCCCAACCATTCACCGCGTCCGAACGCAATCAGCGAATGCGACAACTGATAGCCCTTGCCGAAAGGGTCGGACCACGGATCCATGAACGCCGTCACACGCTGCAAGCGATACGGCGCGACCACGATCAGCAGCACGAACCCGACCCCCAGCAGAATGATCAACATCACGAACAGCCGCCAGTTCATGCCACCGAGGAACAAAATTCCCATGGCGATCGCGGTGATCACTACGAAAGCACCGAAGTCCGGCTCGAATACCAGCAACGCGCCCGCAATCATCATCACCGCAAACAGCGGCAGAAAACCACGCTTGAGGCTCTGCATGTGCGCGCCCTTGCGCACGGTGTAGTCCGCCGCATACAACACCGCGAATAATTTCATCAACTCCGACGGTTGCACGTTGAACAGACCGAGCGACAACCAGCGCTGCGAACCGTTCACCTCTTTGCCTACGTGCGGAATCAGCACCGCGATCAAGCCCGCCATGCCGAGCAGGAATAACCACAACGCCAATTGCTGCCAGGCGCGCATCGGCAATTGCAGGAACGCTATCGCGGCGAGCACGCCGACCGTCAAAAAGATCGCGTGTCGCATTAAGAAATAAGTCGAGTGATAACCCGAATAGCGCCCGGCCCCCGCCGTCGCGATCGACGCCGAGTACACCATCACCAGACCCAAGGCGAGCAGCAGCGCGGCGGTCCACAATAGTCCGCTATCGAACAATGGCGTATCGGCGTGGGGCCTGAGCGTTGTGCTGGACATCAGTGTTGCAACGCCCGCACCGCGTCGACGAATACTTGCGCGCGATGTTCATAGTTGCGAAACATGTCGAAGCTGGCGCAAGCCGGAGACAACAACACGGCATCGCCGGGACCCGCCAGCGCGGCACTGAGCCGCACGGCTTCAGGAAGACTCGCGGCGTGCCGCAACTGCACTCCGCTCGCACTCAGCGATTTTTCGATCCGCTGCGCGTCGCGCCCGATCAGTACCACTGCGCGCGCGTTGCGCCGTACCGCTTGCGCCAATGGCGCAAAGTCCTGACCCTTACCGTCGCCGCCCGCGATCAACACGACTTTTTGAGCCAGACCCTCCAAAGCCGCCACCGTGGCGCCGACGTTGGTGCCCTTGGAGTCGTCAAAGTAAGTGACGTCCGCGATCTGCGCGACCTTCTCTACGCGGTGCGCGAGTCCTTTGAAATTGCGCAGCGCTCGCAAACCAGGGTCCACCGGCAGGTCCAGCGCGCTCCCCAGCGCAAGCGCGGCCAGCGCGTTCGCGGCGTTATGCAGTCCGCTCACCTGCAATTCAGCGGTGCGCAGTAATTTCTCCCGGCCGCGCATCAACCAGTGACCGTTCTTGTCTTCAGATAGACCCCAGTCGTTGGGTGCTGCCGGCGCGTCGCCGCCGAAGCTAAGGCGCGGTCCTGCCGGCGCCAGCGCTACGCTGCGTGGATCGTCGCGATTCACCAGCCGCTTTCCGCGCCCTTGATACACGCGCGCCTTCGCGGCCGCATAGGCCGCCATATCTGCGTAACGATCCAGGTGGTCTTCTGAAATGTTGAGAATGGTCGCCACTTCGGCGCTCAAGCTGAACGTTGTCTCCAATTGAAAACTGGAAAGCTCCAGCACAAACACGCGCGGCTGCGCGCGTGCGGCGCGATCATCGATTTGCATCAATGCATCGAGCACCGGCAAACCAATGTTGCCGGCCACTACCGTCTCGATAGCGCATTCCCGGCACACCGCGCCGGTCATTTCGGTCACCGTGCTCTTGCCGTTGGAACCCGTGATGCCGATCACCCTGCTGTGCGGCATGCCGGCGCGTTCCCACGCAAACATCTCGATATCTCCGGCCACGGGGATTCCGCGCGCGCGCGCCGCGCGCACCAGCGGCTCGGACAGCGAGACGCCCGGACTCATGGCGAGCAGGCTGATCCCATCAAAACTCTGCTGGCGAAACGCCCCGGTATCAACGTGCACGCCGCTCACCTCCCGCTGCAACTGTTCTAAGAACGGCGGAGCAGAACGCGTATCCGCCACGCGCACCCGCGCACCCCGGCGCGACAGCCAGCGCGCCATGGAGAGCCCGCTCGCACCAAGTCCCAGCACCAACACGTTCTTTCCTTCGAGTTCCATTCGCCTCTTGGTCAAATTGACGGCAGTCAATGTCATCGCCGTGCTGTTCTGGTTCCAGCATCAGCGCAACTTCAACGTCGACAAGCCAAACAGCACCAGCATCATGGAAATAATCCAGAACCGGACCACTACTTGGTTTTCCTTCCACCCCTTCAATTCATAGTGATGATGCAGTGGCGCCATGCGAAAGATGCGCTTGCCGGTGAGCTTGAACGAAGCGACTTGAAGGATCACCGACAGCGTCTCCACCACGAATACGCCTCCCATGATGAACAGCACGATTTCCTGGCGCACGATGACCGCGATGATTCCCAGCGCGCCACCCAACGCCAACGCGCCCACATCGCCCATGAAGACTTCGGCCGGATAGGCGTTGAACCACAAAAATGCCAAGCCCGCCCCCGCCATTGCGCCACAGAACACGGTGATCTCGCCCGCCCCTTGGATAAACGGGAAGCCCAGGTATTTCGAAAACACCGCGTGGCCGGCAACATAGGCAAAAATCCCGAGCGCGCTGCCGACCATTACCGTGGGCATGATGGCGAGGCCGTCCAATCCATCGGTGAGATTCACCGCGTTGCTGGCGCCCACGATCACCAGGTAGGACATGATCACGAAGCCCGCCGCGCCCAACGGATACGTCACTTGCTTGAAGAACGGCACGATAAAAGCAGTCTGCGCAGGCCCACCGGTTCGCGCCAGATAGAGTGCGACGGCGATGCCAATTGCCGACTGCCAGAAATATTTGGTCTTGGCCGACAGGCCCTTGGGATTCTTGTGCACCACTTTGCGGTAGTCGTCCACCCAACCGATGGCACCGAAGCCAAGCGTCACCACCAGCACCACCCACACCAGCCGATTGCTTAGATCGGCCCACAGCAGCGTCGTCACCGCGATCGACACCAGGATCAGTGCGCCGCCCATGGTCGGCGTCCCGGCTTTGATCAAATGGCTGCGCGGACCGTCGTCACGCACCGCCTGTCCGATTTTGTACGCGGTGAGCTTGCGGATCATCGCCGGCCCCACCAGAAACGAGATCACCAGCGCGGTCAGACAGGCGAGCACGGCGCGCAAGGTCAAGTAGTTGAAAACGTTGAATGCACGTATGTCTTGCGCCAGCCAATTGGTGAGCCAGAGCAGCATCAGTGATCTCCGTTGGTCGAGTTCATAGGCTCGCGCGTAAGATGATCCACCACCCGCTCCATGTGCATGAAGCGCGAGCCCTTCACCAACACCGTGCAATCCGCGCCAAGTGTTGGTTGGAGCTCCGCCAGCAAATCACCGATGTGATCGAAGTGGCGCGCGTTTTTTCCGAATCCGGCACTGCTTTGCCGAGCCAGATCGCCCAAGGCAAATAAACGGTCCACCCCCGCCTCTCGCGCAAACGTGCCGACCGCCGCGTGCAGCCTGCTGCCTTCTGCCCCCAATTCGCCCATGTCGCCCAACACCAGAGTCTTGTGGCCCGGCCGCGCCGCCAGTACCGCGATCGCCGCGCGCATCGAATCCGGATTGGCGTTATAGGTATCGTCAATCAACACGCAGCCGTTGGACAATTGTGTCTGCTGCAGCCGTCCTTTGACGCCGTGATACGCGGACAATCCCGCGGCGATGGCGGAGGGTTTCAGACGCAGGGTCTGGCACACCGCGATGGCGGCCAGCGCGTTACTCACGTTGTGTGGGCCGGGCACCCCGACCATCGCCAGGAACACGCTGTGCGGCGTGCGCACAGTGAGCAAGCTCCCGCTCTCGGCCAATTCATAGTGCGCGGAAAAATCCGCGTCGTTGTGAATGCCGAAGGTGATCGCGCGCCTGCCGGGCAGCAACCCGCGCCAGTAGTGAGCATACGAGTCGTCCGCGTTGAGCAGCGCGACCGCGCCGGGTAGCAACTCCTCAAATAATTCCCCTTTGGCCTGCGCGATCGCATCGCGCGAGCCCAGCTCGCCGAGATGCGCCACGCCGGCGTTGCTGATCAGCGCGACACTGGGTCGCGCGAGGCGTGCCAAATAGGAAATTTCACCAAGATGATTCATGCCCATCTCGATAACCGCGAAGCGATGCCGCGGCGCAAGTTGCAGCAAAGTCAACGGCACGCCGATGTCGTTATTGAGATTGCCCGCGGTCGCCAATACCGCCTGCTCGCCGGCCGCGATGCGTAAGCACGACGCGATCATTTCCTTGACGGTGGTCTTGCCGTTGCTGCCGGTTACCGCCACCACCGGAATATCGAAGCGGGTACGCCACCAAGCGGCGAGTTTTCCCAATGCGATCCGCGTGTCGTCCACCATCAGGACGCGCGCATCGCGCGACCTCACCCGCTCGATATCCGTCACCATGACGGCGGCGGCGCCGGCCGCAAGCGCTGCGTCCGCATAATCCTGCCCATCGAAATTCGGGCCATTCAGCGCAACGAACAAGTCGCCCGCACGCACCGTTCGACTGTCGGTGCTCACGCGCGTGAAGTCGGCGTTGCCGCCGAGCATACGCGCACGCAGAACTTGAGCGACGCTGGCCAGATCAAGCATGCGTGCCTCGTGCGTAGAGACTGAGCTCCAGGCGCGCTACGTTCACGTCATCGAACGGGAAGCGTTTGCCGGAAACTTCCTGGTAAGTCTCGTGACCTTTTCCCGCGATCAGCACCACGTCCTGTGGCAGCGCGTGGGCAATCGCGTCGTGAATCGCCGCCGCCCGATCCGGCTCGATTCGATACGGCTGGCGAGCGCCCGCCGCAATTTCGTCGATGATCGCGCGCGGATTCTCACTACGCGGATTGTCGCTGGTAATAACGCAGCGATCGGCCAAGCGCGTGGCGATTTCTCCCATCAGTGGCCGCTTGGCGGCATCGCGATCACCGCCGCAACCGAACACGCAATGCAGCCGTGCGCCTGGCGCGCGCAAGCTCGACAGCGTCTCCAGCACTTTTGTCAGCGCGTCTGGCGTGTGCGCATAGTCCACCACCACCAGTGGCGCGCCGTCTTGCTGGACTGACTGCAAACGGCCAGGCACCGCATCGATCTGCGACAAGGACTCAACCGCAGCACGCAGCGGCACGCGCGAACACAACAGCACGCCGAGTGTGGCCAGCACATTGGACGCATTGAACGAACCAATGACCGGACAAGATAGGTTGGCTGCGCCCCATTCGGAGGTGACGATTTCGAGGGTCAAGCCACGCGTCGACAAATCCAAGCGATGCGCGGCGATGTCACCTTGCCCTATTCCGTAGCTCAATACTTTGACGTGCTGCTTATCCAGATTTGCCGTGAGTCTCGCGCCCAGCGCGTCATCCAGATTCAACACCGCACTCTTAAGCGTTGGCCAACGAAACAAACGCGTCTTTGCTTCGGCGTAGCGACGCATGTCGCCGTGATAGTCGAGGTGATCGTGCGATAAATTGGTGAACATCGCAACGTCAAAGTTGACTCCGTTGACGCGACCTTGGTCCAGCCCGTGAGAAGACACTTCCATGGCGACTGCCTGCGCGCCTTGCGCGCGCAAATCGGCGAGCTGTGCCTGCAGACTGACTGCGTCCGGCGTAGTGTACGCAGAGGCGGTTAACGCGCCGGGGAATCCATTGCCGAGCGTGCCAATCACCGCGGTCTTGCGGCCGAGCCGCGTCAGAGACTGCGCGATCCAATGACTGCACGACGTCTTTCCATTGGTGCCGGTGATTCCCATCATCCACATTTGGCGCGACGGTTCGCCGAACACATGGCTGGCGATGCGCCCCGCATGTGCAAGCAGATTGGGTACTGGCAAGTTAGGAATTTTCCAAGCGGGATCCCAAGAGAAATCTCCGACTTCCCACAGTACCGCGCTGGCTCCCGCATCGATTGCTTGTGCAATGAATGCACGGCCATCCGTGCGCGCGCCTTTGCACGCGAGGAACAGGTCACCCGGTTTGACTTGGCGACTGTCCAGTGCCGCACCCGTGATCGGCACGGCAAGCGCATCGAGGCGGCGCAGGTCAAAAGGTGCGTAGGTGGCAGATCGAGCCGCGCTCACACTTCCTCCTTCACCAGCGGCGCGCCATCCAACGGCGCGAGATTTTCCATCGGCGCGTCGGGCGCAACGCCAAGTGCACGCAGCGCGCCGGACATAACCTGACTGAACACCGGCGCGGCGACGACCCCGCCGTAGTACTCACCCGAAGAGGGCTCATCCAGCATCACGGCAATCAGCAACCGTGGTTCGGATACCGGGGCGAAACCGACGAAGGATGACACGTAGCGATCCGCTGCGTAGCTGCCGTTTTCAAGTTTATGCGCGGTACCGGTCTTGCCCGCCACCCGGTAGCCCATCACCTGGGCACGCACACCGGTACCGCCGGGCTCGGTTACGCTCTCCAGCATGTGGCGTACCGCGATCGCAGTCTGCACTGAAATCACTTGCGTGCCTTGCGCAACTTCGTCACTGCGCAACATGGTGATCGGGATAATCTGGCCGTCGCTGGCAAACATCGAATAGGCGCGCGCCAACTGCAATAGGCTGACCGAAATTCCGTGTCCGTAGGAAAGCGTCGCTTGTTCGATCGGCCGCCACTTGCGATGATCACGCAAGCGACCCGATGCCTCACCCGGAAAACCAGAACCTGACAGCATGCCAAAGCCGGCATCGTTAAATGCCTTCCACAGCACTTCTCGCGGAGTGGCAAGCGCAAGTTTGGCGGCTCCCACATTGGACGATTTCTGAATGATCTGACTGACGGTGAGCGCGCTTTCGCGGTGCGCGTCGTGAATCGTTGCACTGCCAATGGTGAGCTTGCCTGCGCTCACGTCGACTATGGTCTGGGGCCCGGCGACGCGACTCTCCAGCGCCGCCGCCGCGGTGAACGGCTTGAGCGTCGAACCTGGCTCAAACAAATCGGTGACCACGCGATTGCGTGCGCGTTGCGGATTCAAGGTGCCGCGATTGTTGGGATTGTGAGTTGGCCAATTCGCGAGCGCCAAAATCTCTCCGGTCTTTACGTCCAGCACGACCAGACCACCCGCCTTGGCGCCGTTGGCGGCAACCGCACTCTTCAATTCGCGATAGGCCAGATACTGAATGCGGCTGTCGATCGACAGCACCAGGTCGCGGCCGGGCTGTGGCGCGCGCAAGCCCTGCACGTCTTCCACCACGTGACCGATCCGGTCTTTGATAACTTTCCGACTGCCCGGTATTCCCGCCAGCCACTCCTGCTGCGCGAGCTCCATCCCTTCCTGACCGACGTCATCAACACTGGTAAAGCCAACCACCTGCGCCATCACGTCGGCCGCCGGGTAATAGCGCCGGTATTCGCGCTGCAACGACACACCGGGAAGATTCAGCGCGACAACCTTTACCGCTACTTCCGGTGCCAAGTGTCGCTTGATAAAAATGAACTCGCGCTCGGTCTCGCCGAGCTTTTTAGCCAGCTCACCACCGTCAAGATCAAGCAGTTTCGCCAATCGAGCACGTTGCGTCGAATCGAGTTGCGCGTCGGCCGGGCTCGCCCACACCGATTCCACCGGCGTCGATACTGCAAGCGGCTCCCCCGATCGATCGGTGATCATGCCGCGGTGAGCCGGAACTTCCATGATGCGCGCATAGCGCGATTCGCCTTTTTGCTGCAAGAAGTCATGCTGCAGACCTTGCAAGTAGAGCGCCCGCGCCGCCAGCACGACGAACCAGGTCAACACCAGCATGAGCAGCACGCGCGCCCGCCATACCGGCAAACGCAGAGAGAGCGCAGAATTGAGAGACGGGTTCATGGCCTGGGCAGCGGAACAAGTTGTATGCGCCCGGGCGGGGCCACGCGCATATTGAGCGAGCCGGAGGCGATTTTTTCCACGCGCGAATGCATCGCCCAGGTGCTTTGTTCGAGTTGCAGCTGACCCCATTCCACCTCGAGAGAGCGCGCGATTTCCTGCTCTTTTTCGAGTTCGACGAAAAGCATGCGCGCCTTCTGTTGGGAGGTGACCAACGCCAGCCCGCACAGCACCAGCGTGACCAGCAACAACATGTTCACCTTGGTCATGGCGCGAGCCTTTCCGCCACGCGCATCACGGCGCTGCGCGCGCGCGGATTCGCGGCGATTTCCGCAGCGCTGGCGGTCACTTTCTTGCCGATCAATTCAAAGTGCGGTCGCGGCAGTTCACGCGCGCGCAGCGGCAACCGCAGCGGCAGGTCACCCGGTTGTGATTCGCGCCGCATGTACTGCTTCACCATGCGATCTTCGAGCGAGTGAAAGCTGATCACCACCAGTCTCCCTTCAGGCCGAATGAGGTCGATACATTGTGTCAGTGCGCTTTCTAACTGCGCGAGCTCCTGATTGACATGAATCCGTATAGCTTGGAAGGTACGCGTCGCCGGGTCTTGACGTGGCTCGCGCGTGGGAATGGCTTCAGCCACGATCTGGGCAAGCTGCCGTGTCCGCTCGACAGGCCCACTCGCTCTAGCCGCAACAATCGCTCTTGCAATCTGCTTAGCAAACCGTTCTTCACCATAGCGCTTGATTACCTCCCTAATGTCGGTTTCCGTTGCTCTTGCGAGCCACTGTGCTGCCGTTTCTCCACTGCTCGTATCCATGCGCATATCGAGCGGGCCGTCGCGGCGGAAACTGAAACCGCGTCCCGCATCGTCCAATTGTGGCGACGACATCCCCAAATCGAACAACGCCCCGTCCACTGCGGACACACCCAAACTGCGAACGTGCCTGCCCCAGTCACCGAAGTCCCCGTGCAATAACTTGAAGCGCACGTCGGCGATTGTCGCCCCAGCCTCCATTGCCTGTGGATCGCGATCGAGCGCAATGAGGCGTCCGACAACACTCAATCTGGCGAGGACCGCGCGACTGTGCCCGCCGCGTCCGAAAGTCGCATCCACGTACACCCCGCCGCTCTTGATGTTCAGCGCATCGACTGCCTCTTCGAGCAAGACCGCCTGATGTGCGTCCGGACCGACCGCACTTGAAATCACAAAACAAAGTTCTCCATTCCCGTAGGCACTTGGTCCTTCGCCGTGGCGAGCTGATCAAGCTGTAGTTGCCACGCGTCTTGACTCCATATCTCGAAATAACCGCCTTGCCCAATCATCATCACCTGTCGATCAATGGCGGCGAATTTACGCAGCGCAGGCGAAACGAGCACGCGCCCGGCTCCGTCAATTTCCAGTTCTTCTGCGTAGCCGATCAGCACTCGCTTCCACTTGCTCGCGATGGGGTCGGCGCTAGGGAAAGTCATCACGCGCTCGCGAATCGGCATCCACGAAAGCTCGGGATACAGAACCAGGCAGCCATGCGGATGCGCCGTGAGCACCAGCTTTCCTTCGCCCCCGCCTTGCAAGCCGTCTCGATGGCGAGTAGGGACAGCCAGTCTGCCCTTTGCGTCGAGATTCAGCTCCTGCGCGCCCTGAAACATAGTATTCGATCAAGCTCCTGTTATTGCGGGTAAACCCACAAAAAGACACTTTTCCCCACTGTAGAAGAAATATACGGCGAGGTCAAGGGGTACTTGAGTATTTTCTGAATTGGGACAAAGACTTAGGCGGAGCCTCTCGACGAAGGCCTGA
>JAYUZG010000126.1:0-11735 GCA_043751985.1 Betaproteobacteria bacterium | reverse complement strand
CCGCCGAGCAGGGACAAATCATCGTTGACATACAGTTGCGCGTTGAAATTGACCGGCAGGCCATTGAACCGCGCCGGAATCACCAAGCCGGATTCGACGCTGCTGCCGCGCCCCGGTTCACCCGGCGTGGCGGCGAAAACGAATTGCACCGTGTTCGAGCCATCGGCCTGCAAGGGCTTAGGCAACGCGGCACGAATGGCTTGCGCGTCGCTCTGGTAAGTGATGATCAAATATTGCCGCCCGGTCAAACACCAGACGCGTTTGCTGAGTCTGCTTACGCTGGGAAATTTCAAAATATTGGAAAATTTCATGCTTGCTCTCCTTTGGTGACCTGCCTCTGTATCCGAGGTTCAGATTAAGACTTAATGCGCAGTCCAGCCGCCCTCGATGGGAAGAATGGCGCCGGTGATCGACGCGGCAGAATCCGAAGCGAGGAACACCGCCAGCGCGGCGACTTGCTCGACGGTGACAAACTGTTTGGTCGGTTGCGCGGCGAGCAGCACATTCTTTATCACCTCGTCTTCGCTGATGCCGCGTGCCTTGGCGGTGTCAGGGATTTGCTTTTGCACCAGCGGGGTCAACACGTAACCGGGGCAAATCGCATTGACAGTAATTCCGAGCTCCGCGACTTCGAGCGCGACCGTCTTGGTGAGACCGGCGACACCGTGTTTGGCGGCGACGTAGGCCGACTTGTAGGGCGAAGCGACCAGCGCGTGCGCGGAAGCGATGTTGATGACGCGTCCCCACGCGCGCCGCTTCATCGCCGGCAGCGCCGCGCGGATCGAGTGAAAATTACTCGACAGATTGATCGCCATGATCGCATCCCACTTTGCCTGCGGGAATTCGTCCACCGGGGCGACGTGCTGGATGCCGGCGTTATTCACCAGGATATCGACGGCGCCAAATTGCCGCACGCCGCGCATCACCATCGCTTCAATCTGCTCCGGCCGGCTCATATCGGCGTCGTCGTACAAGACGCTGACGCCATGCTGCTGTTGCAGACGGCTGCGCAGTTGCTCGATTTCGGCCTTATCTCCCAGGCCATTGATGATCAGATTCGCGCCTTGCGCCGCGAATGCTTCGGCGATACCCAGCCCGATGCCGCTGGTAGAGCCGGTCACCAGCGCGGATTTTCCTGTGAACTGCATGTGTCCTCCAAGTTTTTTAATGTACTGTCCGTTAGTCCCGCGACCGACAAAAATCTTTCACCGGCCGCGTGGTTTCTTCCTTCCGCTACTTATAAGCAATACTAGACGTAATGGATGCAATAACTTTGCATGCCATCTCGAATTGCGGGCCGCGATCGGTGATGCCGTGACGCTCTGCGATCCAGGCGAAGTCGGTGTAGAGCGCCCACACCTGCCCTTGCTCGTCTTGTTGTACCAGTAACCGCACCGGCCAATCGAGACCTGACTGAGGGTTCGACGTGATGAACTGCGTACCGAGACCGGGATTGCCGAATAGCAGCAGCGACGACGGACGCAAGGCAATGCCGGCCTCCTTGGCCAGTTGCGCCTGATCCACGGTCATGAAATAAGTAATGCCCTTGGCCGCGATGTCGGCCTTGATGCGCGCAATGGTTTCGTCAAACGAATAAGCGCTTTGCACTTTGATCACGCCATCAGTGCCGGCTTGCGCCTGACTGGATAGGCTGATCAAAGCAAATACTGCGACCAGATAAGTTGTTGCAAGACGAGTAAACATTACGATCTCCTTAAGTAGAATGCGCGCTCGCGCGCGTTGGCGTTAACGAAAATTTTCTGCCGCGCGCTGCCACGGCCAGCGGCCGTCCAGCTCCAGTGCGAGACTCCAACTTAAAAAAGTACGAATGCTGACGATCATCGCCAGCACGATCACGCTGTCCATCGACGGCGTGAACGCCGCCGTGCGCACAATATCTGCTGCGACCAGAACTTCCAGGCCGAGCAAAATGGCTTTGCCCAAGTCTTGGCGGTAGCGTGAGTAGCGCGCGACGTCGTGCTGCGTCGGCACCAGGCAATAGCGCGCGCTGGCCAGCAGCAGGCCGCCGATGATCAGTACCACGCCGGCGATCTCTGCGACGTTGGCGGACAGCTCAATAAAATCTTTGATTTGCCAGTGATGCATGATCAGAGAGCTCGCTTAGGCACATCAATCGTCTTCATGTGCGCCGCCAAGGTCATGGCCAGCACAATCGACGCCGCCACGCCGGATACGCAGGCGATCCAGCCCACGCGGTCGAACAACTGCCCCAATGCCGCGGCGCCGACGAGGCCGCCGCTGAAGTAACAGGCGAGGTAGATGCCACTGGCCGAAGCGCGATCGGTGGTCGCCGCTCTGCCAACGAAACCGGTGGTGGTGGCTTGGGCGAGGAAAGTTCCCACCGCAACCAAGACCATGCCCAGCAATACCGCGGGCAGATAGGGCAAGACCAAGAGTGGCAAGCCGATCAGTGCGATCGCGAGCGCGCCGAGGAAAGTTGCGCGGGTGCCGATGCGTGCGACCGCGCGGCCGGCCAGCGGCGTGGTAAAGATCGACGGCAGAAAAACAAAGTAGACCAAGCCGAGCGACATCGGACTCAGGGACAAAGGCGCGCGTGCCAAAGTGAAATTCACGTAAGTAAAGGTGCCGAGAAAGGCAAACAGAATCAGAAAGCCGATGCCGAAGCTGGCGCGTAGCGAGCGATTGCGCAAGTGCTCCGCCCAGATCGAAAGCTGCGAGCGCTTGGTTTCCATGGCCGCCGGTGCGGAGCGACCAAGGCTGAAGTAAACGAGTATCGCGCCGGCGAGATTGAGAGCCGCGAACACGTAGAAATTTCCGGCGAGGCCAAGATGATCGGCAAGCGCGGCCGCCATCAAGCGGCCAAACAAATTGCTCGCGACATTTCCGGTCACGTAGGCGGCGAATGCGCCGGCGGCGGCCGCAGCGCTGCATTGCTCCGCGAGGTAAGACAAGGTCAAGGTAAATGCGGTCGCCATGCACAGCCCTTGCGCAATGCGCAGCAAAGTAAAAGTGGTGAGGCCCGGAGCGAGAGCTAACAGCGCGGTCGGAATCGACAGCAAGGCAAGGCTGACGAAAATTCCACGTCGCCGATCGATGCGGCGGCTGAAGAAAGCCACCGCCAAGCTGGCCAGCGCCATGCCGATGGTGCTGGCGTTGACCGCGAATCCCATCGCCGCGGGCGTCACCTGATACGCCTTGGCGAGCGAAGGCAGAATCGCTTGTGTGGCAAACAGATCGACCAGCGTCAAAAAGGCGGTGAAGCCGATCAGCCAATTGCGTACGCCAGTGTGACCTGCGGGCGCGGCATAGCTTGTGGCGGGATGCAACGCGTGAGTATTGGGCGGCATGCTGAGTTTCTTGTGAGAGGTGCGGTAAGTCGCGGACAGTCCTACCTCGTTCTCTGAGGAAAGACTGTCCGGCGGGCTTGACGCCTTACATCATTTTCTTGTCCGCGTTCGCGGTGTCGTGCAGGATGTCTACCGAGATGAGGCGCGCCGCATCCTTGCCGGTGTTCTGCCACCAATGTGAAGTCGCGTGTGTCTCCGGCGCGACATCGCCGGCTTTATGCACGATAGGCACGGCGCAGTTGCTGGCGTACTCGGTGACCGTGCCTTTGATTACATAAATTTGCGCCGGACGTTCGGCGTGGCTGTGCCACGGCACGATGCCACCGGGTTCGATTTCCAGTTGACGCAGGCGGAACAGATGATCCTTCAGCGCGGGCGCTTCGTGCCCCAGGTCGATCGAGGTGCGCACGGTATCGCTCACGCCTTTCGCCGCGTGCGCAACTTGTTTCTGGCCTTGCCCGTCGGCGACGCGCTTGTCGGCGGGGCATTCGCCGGCGCTCACCGCGGAGGCGGCGAGCCACATCGCCGCGACGGCCAGTCCAACAATAGTCTTCTTATGTGGCGATTGCTTATTACTGATCATGATGAGTCTCTCCTAGCAAGTTGAATTGACGCAGCCGTTTTTGCCGCGAGTAGGTCGTCTGCATGTACCGCTAGCGTTGGCTAATTCCTTATGCTTGTGGTGTGCGACTGTTCAGGAATTTCCCGCGCGCTACTGGCGTTGAACCTCCAGCAGTTGCGATGTGACTTGGTCAGGGTGAGTGCGGAATCCTTGCAGCGCCAAGCGCGGAAATTTCTTATGCGGCTGGCGTAAGGAAACGCAATCGAAGGCGACGCGACTCGGCGCAGTGAGGTGAGCCGCGAATTTGTCAAAAATGTGTCACGAATGCGTGACACATTTGAGAAGACTAGATCAATGTCGTGCGGTGTATCGCACGGTGTAACGCAGCGCAGGGTAGTTGTGGGAATTCAAGCGGAATGAATTCCGCGAACGAAGGCAAAGTAGGAACGCCGGATTTTTCCCGGATTCCGCTGGCGCTACATCCAGGCTACAGACTGCGCAAATGCTTGTAGCCTGGATGAAATGAAATGCAATCCAGGTGAGAATCTGGAGTCTTGCTCACACTAATAGGTCGCACGCCCGCCGGACAGATCCAGCGTCGAAGCGGTCGTGAACGAGCAGTCTTCGCTGCACAGCCAGCACACGGCCGCGGCGATTTCTTCGGTGAGACCGAAGCGTCCCATCGGAATCTTCGCCAACATATAATCGATATGGCTTTGCGGCACTTGTTCGAAGATCGGTGTGCGCACTGCGGCCGGCGTCACGCAATTCACTGTGATGTTGTTCTTCGCCAGCTCCTTGCCCAGCGACTTGGTGAGGCCGATCACCGCTGCTTTGGAGGAGCTGTACGCGCTGGCGGTGGGGTTGCCTTCTTTGCCCGCGACCGATGCAATGTTGACGATGCGGCCATAATTGTTGCTCATCATGTGCGGCACCACCGTGCGGCAACAATAGAACGTGCCATGCAAATTGATGTCGTGCACGCGAATCCATTCTTCCACCGGATACTCCCAGGTCATCGCGGACTTGCCGGCGACGCCGGCGGAATTCACCAGCGCATCAACTTTGCCGATTACCTGCAGCGTGGACTTGAGTGCGGCTTCTATTTCGCCGATCTTTGTGACATCGACTTTCGCGGTGTGCACTTTCGGCGCACCGGTCAAAGTCTTAGCGGCGGTGGCCATGGTTTCCGGGTTGGTATCCCAGATGGCGACGCTGGCGCCGGATTTTGCGAAGCGCTGCGCGATGGCGAGGCCGATGCCGGAGCCGCCGCCGGTCACGACTGCGCCGCGACCCTTCATGTCGAGTTGGTTCATTGGTGTCTCCGCTTTTGTAGGAATGGCTATTGGAATTGCATGAGCTGGCGCGAACGGGAAGTATTTTAGTTCAAGGTACGCGCACCAAATAGATCAGTGTCACTATCACCAATGCGACGACGACCCATGCCCATCCTGGGAAGCGCCAGCCAGTGTGCTCGGCCTCCGAGGCAGGTGCCTGCGCGTGCTCTGTATCCACGGGTGCGACAGTCTGATTGAATTTCGCGAAGAAGTCGTCCGCCATTTTTCTCGCCACACCGTCGATCAGTCGCGAGCCGATTTGCGCCAGCTTGCCTCCGACGCTGGCGTTGACCTTGTAGCTCAATCGAGTGCCACTGCCTTCACCGGCGAGTGAAACCTGCGCCGCGCCTTTGCCAAAACCCGCCGCGCCGCCGGAGCCTTCAAAGCTGAGCGAATATGAATTCGGCGGATTGAGATCGGCGAGCACCAGCTTGCCGGAGAATTTCGCCTTCACCGGGCCGACCGCGGCGACCATCGCCACCTGATACTCAGTGTCGGAAATTTTCTCGATGTGGTCGCAGCCCGGAATGCAGGCTTTGAGAATTTGCGGGTCGTTGAGCGCTTCCCAGACTTTCTGCTGGGGAATAGGGATCATCTGCTCGCCGGTCATTTCCATGTGTTGTGTCCTTGTCGTATTCGTGTCGCAGCGGGCACCCATGCCCGCGCCAGTGCCATCAAGCTGTCGAGATTATGCATCGGCAGGAAGGTATCCACGTGCGGCAGCATTTGCCGCACCCCGCGCGCCAACGGTTCGAAGCCACGGTAACGCAGCAGCGGATTGAGCCAGATCAACTGGCGGCAAGACTTGTGCAGCCGCTCCATTTGATCTGACAGCTCCTCACTGTGTTCTCGATCGAGGCCATCGCTGATCAGCAGCGTCACTGCGTTTTGCCCTAACACCCGGCGTGACCAGCGCAGATTGAATTCTTTCAGCGTTGAGCCGATGCGCGTACCACCCGACCAGTCTTCGACCACCGCGGCGACGCTCTTCAGCGCGACATCGACATCGCGATGGCGCAGATGCCGCGTGATGTTGGTGAGCCGAGTGCCAAACACGAAAGTGGACACACGATCGCGATCGTTGGTAATGGCGTGCAGAAAATGCAAAAACATGCGCGCGTATCGGCTCATCGATCCCGACACGTCGCACAGCACCACCAGCGGCGGATGGCGCCGCAGGCGCGAGCGGCGGCGTAGCAAAATGGTGTCGGCACTGCCGCGCAGGCTCGCGCGCAAGGTGGCACGCGGGTCGAGCCGCTCGCCATGCGCGTTTGGCGCCAGTCGCCGCGTGCGGACTTCAGGTATCGGCAAGCGCAGCCGCGAGATCAAGCGGCGAGCCTGCGCCAATTCATCCAGGGACATGCTATCGAAGTCCGCGCGGCGCAGGCGCTCCAAATCCGATGTTGTAGATGTCGCATCCGCTTCACTATCGGCGGGCGTGTCTGGCTGCGCGCGACGCGGCGAGGCGAGTGCTTCGGCGAGACGGTTGCTGACCAAATCCCTCGCCGGAGCTTCCGCGGCCATTGAAAGAGATGGTGCGGCGTCATTGGTCGCGAGTCCCCAGAACAAATTGAACGCCTGATCGTATAGCTCGAAATGCTCGTGACGATCGAGCATTACGGACGCGAGCGTCCAGTAAACATCGTCACGACGTTCAACCCCCGTGGCTTGCAGCGCACGCAGCGCGTCGATGATGCGATCCGGCCCAACCGGCATTCCCGCATGGCGCAGTAAGCGGCCGAAGTGCATGACGTTGTCGGCGAAGTTCACTGGGGAAAAATCTCAACGCAGAGTCGCAGAGGGAACGCAAGCTGAAATCTATTGAGGGGATGACTCGTCATGGGTTTTTGCGAGGTCCAATTCGACCTCCTAATCATTGGAGTCCGAAAAAAATCGTAGGGCAATAGCGCAGCGTATTGCGCTAAATGCGTGGATTCGCCGGATACATCGAGTGCCGATGTTTGCAATGGTTCGGATCAATTGTCATCTGCTTCCATGCGGCGGATTATGCTTCGCTAATCCGCTCTACAAAGGCCACGCCTCTGGGTTGGGATTTATACGCCCGATATCTCACCCAAGATACGCGCCGACTCGACACCGCGCACGCGCGCGATGTCGTCCTGATACTTCAGTAATACGCCCAGCGTCTCGTTGACAGTCTGCGGATCGAGTGCCGTGCGGTCGAGTTCAGTCAAGGCTTTCGACCAGTCGATCGTCTCGGCTATGCCGGGAACTTTGAACAAATCCATGTCACGCAATTTCTGCACGAAGGCAACGACTTCGCGTGACAAAGCCTCGCCTGCCTGCGGCGCCTTGCGTGCGAGGATCTGCCGCTCACGTTCAGCCGACGGATAGTCCACCCAGTGATACAAGCAACGGCGCTTCACCGCGTCGTGAATTTCGCGCGTGCGGTTCGAGGTCAAGATGACGATTGGCGGCTGCTCGGCCTTGATGGTGCCGATCTCGGGGATGGTGATCTGGAAGTCTGACAGCAGTTCCAGCAAAAATGCTTCGAACGGTTCATCGGTTCTATCCAGTTCGTCGATCAACAACACCGGCGGACCGGCCAGATCCATTTCCAGCGCCTGCATCAGCGGCCGGCGGATGAGAAAGCGTTCGGAAAAAATATCTTGCGCCAGCCCTTCGCGCGACCTCACGCCTTCGGCTTCGGCCAAACGAATCTCGATCATCTGCCGCGAGTAATTCCACTCATACACCGCGGACGCTATGTCGAGACCTTCGTAGCACTGCAAGCGCACCAGTTTGCGGCCGAGCGAGCGCGCCAGCACTTTCGCGATCTCGGTCTTTCCAACCCCGGCTTCGCCTTCGAGAAACAACGGCCGCTGCATGCGCAGCGCCAGGAACACCGCGGTCGCGAGACTGCGCTCCGCGACATAGTCGCCGGCAGCGAGCAAGGTCAGTGTGTCGTCGATGGAGGCCGGCTTATCAATTGGCATTCGCGATTTGGTTTGTAGGAGGGCGCGCAATGTTAGCACGCAGTAAAAGTGGTAAAAGCACCGACAACCCACATGAACCCGACAGCACCAATCATAATGACGTAAGAGCAGGTGTTTCCCACATGAAATTCGCTGCGGAAAAATGGGCAGACTCCAAATCCGCCGTATTCTCTTGAACCTGTTAAAAGCCTATCATTGGGCGCCATGACTACACTTTCGGATAATGAGCTTGAAACCTTGCTTGACGACATGGAATCCGAACGCGCCGAGCGCAAGGAGTCCTGGTCCGGAGACGCGCCCGAAAAAGGCTGCCAGGCTGTTTGCGCTTTCGCTAACGATCTGCCGGATCAGCGGACGGCCGGGGTACTATTCGTTGGTGCAAGAGACGATGGGCGACCATCCAAAATTACCGTAACCGACGAACTATTGAGAACCTTGGCGGATATCAGGTCGAACGGCAACATCAATCCTCCACCCAGCATCACCGTTCAGAGACGTCGCCTCAAAGGCGCGGACATGGTTGTCGTCTTGGTTTTACCGGCGGACGCGCCGCCGGTAAGATACAAGGGGCGAATCTGGATTCGCGTCGGGCCAAGTCGGCGAATTGCGACCGCTCAAGACGAGAGAATTCTCAACGAAAAGCGGCGCTACCGAGACAGGACCTTCGACATCCACCCACTACCCAGCTGTCCATTGGAAGAGCTGAACCGTGTGGTTTTCGAGAACGAATACCTCCCGCAGGCTGTTGCGTCGGACGTGCTGGCAACAAATGAACGGTCTTATGAGGAGCGGCTGGCTTCGACCGGCATGATCGCCTCGGTCGAAGTGCCACGTCCAACGGTGGTTGGCGTGCTGACTCTAGGCAAGACGCCGCGTACTTGGTTGCCCTGCGCCTATATTCAGTTCCTGCGCATTGCCGGAACGAACTGGGGTGACCCGATCGCGGATGCGCAGGAAATAGACGGAACTCTCGAACAGATGCTGCGAAGGCTCGACGAAAAACTCAAAGCGCATCTGACTGTAGCGGTCGACTTTACTTCGGGGTCAACTACGGAACGTCGCCGCAGTCCTTATCCGTTGGTTGCGCTTCAGCAACTTGCCCGCAACGCGGTCATGCATCGCACTTACGAGGGTACCAACGCGCCGGTCAGAATCTATTGGTTTGATGACCGCATCGAGATTCTCAATCCGGGTGGTCCCTACGGAACGGTGACTGTAGAAAATTTCGGAAAGCCCGGTAACGCGGATTATCGAAACCCCAACCTTGCCGCTGTCATGAAAGTGCTCGGATTTGCCCAGCGCTTCGGGTTTGGCATCGCCGACGCACGCAAAGCGCTGCATGACAACGGCAATCCGCCGCTCGAATTTCAGGTGGAGCAGACCAGCGTTTTAGCCACAGTCCGGAAAGCGCTATGAGCGCGCCGGTTGTCACCTTCTTCAATAACAAGGGCGGTGTCGGTAAGACCTCTCTGGTTTATCACCTCGCCTGGATGTTTTCGGAAATGGGTAAGCGCGTGGTGGCGATCGACCTCGATCCGCAGGCCAATCTCACCTCGGCGTTTCTGCCCGAGGATGAGTTGGAAATGTTATGGGACATCGACAACAACAGCCCCGCTGCGGATACAGTTTTTCAGTGCGTTCGCCCGCTGACCGAGGTCGGCGATATCCGCACGCCGCAAACCAAACGCATCAACCCGCGCCTGCATCTTGTGCCGGGCGATCTTGCGCTCGCAGGATTTGAAGACTCTTTATCACAGGAGTGGCCGAATAGCCTTGGGTCGGGGACTCTTTACCGTGCCTTCCGCATCTTGTCTGCCTTCTGGCAGGTTGCGCAGCTCGCTGCGCAACAACATGGTGCCGAACTGATTCTCGCTGACGTTGGCCCCAACCTTGGTGCTATAAACCGTTCTGCGCTGATCGGTTCGGACCACGTCGTGATTCCACTTGCCGCCGATTTGTATTCCTTGCAGGGTCTGCGCAATCTGGGTCCGACACTACGTCGTTGGCGTGCGGATTGGAAGAAGCGAGTTGACAACTGGCCGGCACCTGACTTTTCCGTGCCTGCGGGTGCTATGCGACCTGCCGGTTATGTTGTTCTTCAGCACACCGAGCGTCTGTCGCGACCGGTCAAGGCCTATAACAAATGGGCAGAGCGTATCCCTTCCGTGTATCGCAGCAGCATCTTGGAGACGCCGCCCGAGAACGTAACTCTTGCCACGGATCCCTATTGCCTCGCCCGTCTGAAGCACTACCGCAGTCTCGTGCCGATGGCCCAAGAGGTACGCAAACCTATCTTTCATCTCACCTCGGCCGATGGCGCCATCGGCAGCCACTCTTACGCCGTTAACGACGCGCGGACTGACTTCAGCGCCTTGGCTGAAGCCATTCTCGGCGCACTGCGAGTTGCTGCCAAAGCACCGGTTTGAATCACTCCCGGCATGCAGTCTCTAATACGCGCGTCGATTAGATTTTTAGAGCCTGCTCAACCGCGCGCCGTGTCATGACCTTGATCAAGTGCGCGCGATAATCCGCGGCAGCGTGCATGTCGCTGTTGAGCCCGTCCGCGGATAGCTTCGCGTTCGCCAGGGCGTCAATCGAGAAACGTGACGACAGCGCTTGTTCCAGCGACGTGGCGCGGAATACGCACGGACCGGCGCCGGTCACCGCAACGCGCACCGATTTGCCGCTGTCGTTCACCCACACGCCGACGATCGCGTAGCGCGAGGCGGGATTCTTGAATTTCGCATAGCCCGCACGTTTTGGAATCGGAAACGACACCGAGGTGATGATCTCGCCTGTTTGCAGCGTCGTCTCGTACATACCTTTGAAAAAATCATCCGCGGCGATTTTGCGTTGGTTCGTGTGGATGGTCGCACCCGCGCCCAACACGGCCGCCGGATAGTCGGCCGCCGGGTCGTTATTAGCGAGCGAACCGCCCAGCGTGCCCATGTTGCGCACCATGCGATCGCCGATACTGGCGGCGAGCGCGCACAAGGCGGGAATGGACTTGCGCAGATCCGCGGACGAAGCCACGTCCGCGTGCGAGGTCATCGCGCCAACAGTGATGGCGCCGCCCTCGATCTTGATGCCGCGCAGCTCGGCGACATCTTTCAAATCGACCAGATCCGAAGGGGACGCTAGCCGCAGCTTCATCGCCGCGAGGAGAGTCTGCCCGCCGGCCAGCAGCTTGGCATCGGCGTTGGCGTTGATCTTGGTGGCGGCGTCGGCGACGGACGAGGCTTTGTGATAGTTGAACCCGTACATATTCGTTTCCTCTGTGTTCTTAGCCGTGCATCGCCTTGGCGCCCGCAAGCACGGACTGGACGATGTTGTGATAGCCGGTGCAGCGGCACAGGTTGCCATCGAGTTCCGCGCGCACCAGTTCTTCGTTGAGAGTCGCGTGATTACGCGCGAGCTCGATCGCGCTCATCACCATGCCCGGGGTGCAAAAGCCACATTGCAGGCCGTGGTGATCGCGAAACGCTGCTTGCATCGGATGCAGGCTTCCGTCCGCCGGCGTGATGCCTTCGATGGTGACAATCTCGGCACC
>JAYUZG010000125.1:0-6065 GCA_043751985.1 Betaproteobacteria bacterium | reverse complement strand
GTCGCTTCTATCCGTTCAACGCATTCCGTTCCCTGCTCGGTATCGCCGGCGATGTCACCGCGCCCACCTATGCTGAGCGCTATGCCGCAAAATCGCGCGCAACTATCATCTGGTGGGCGGGTGTGACAACCGGATAAGCACGGAATAAACCTTCGTCGATAGCCTCTCCGGCGAGTCGCGCTATATGCGCTTCATGTTCCCCTTGGTGACGCTGACGCCGGAATTGCTGGCGCGCTTTACGCAAATTGACTATGACCGCGAGATGGCGTTGATCGCCACCACCGTCGAGCGCGACATGGAGCAGATTGTCGCGGTGGCACGCTACGTTACGCTGGCGGATGCGCGAGTTTGCGAATTCGCGGTGGTCGTGGCAGATCAGTGGCAAGGACGCGGCGTGGCCACCATTCTTCTCACACGGCTGATCGCGTACGCACGTAGTGTCGGTGTCGGGCGCATGGAAGGCAGCGTGCTGGCACACAACGAACGCATGCTCTCGTTGCTGCGCACGCTCGGCTTCACCATCCATGCGCAGCCGTCCGAAGCCGGTGTCATGCAGGTGTCCATAACCTTGAGTGAGGACGCCGCACGCGGCGAATGAGCGAGCCCGGCCAACGAGGTAATGGGTACAATGTTTCCGTTGCCGCAGCACGCCGCGCGATACCGTTGCACACGGTCGCTACGATGATTACCGCGCCAATATCCGGGAGCGCCAAGACACATGATTACTATAGAGCATGACGAAAGTCTCAGCATCGTCACAATTTTTGGCGAGTTTCATATCGCCGACTATAAGCAGTTTGAAGACGCAGTCGCGCAGCAAATTAAACGGCAAGGCAAGATGCATCTGCTGATCGACTTGCGCGGCATGCTCGGTTACACCGTGGATGTGGCGCTTGAAGACATCAAATTCACCCGCGAACACGCGCACGACGGGGGACGAGTAGCCATGGTCAGCGAACAAGACTGGGTCGCGTGGATGGCGTTGGTAACGAAAATGTTCGTGGACGCGGAGCTGCGCGTGTTCGACAACGAGCCGGATGCGCGGCTGTGGCTGATGAGCGAATAGCACGCAGCGATAGAGAGAGGACCAGCATGATGCGCTACGAGCTTTATTATTGGCCGTCCATTCAGGGCCGCGGCGAATTCGTTCGGTTGGCACTGGAGGAAGCGGGCGCCGATTACGTTGATGTCGCGCGGCGCTCTGGGCCCGGAATGGGGATGACCGCGATGACGCGGCTGCTCGAGTCGCACGCGCGTCCGTCCTTCGCGCCGCCGTTCCTGAGAGTTGGGAAACTTATCGTTGGCCAGACCGCCAATATATTGCAGTATCTCGGCCCGCGTCTGGGTTTGGCGCCGCGATCAGAAGCTGGACGCTTGTGGGCACATCAACTCCAATTAACCATTGTCGATCTCCTGGATGAAGCGCATGACGTGCACCATCCGATTGCCGGCAGTCTTTACTACCACGAGCAGAAACGCGAAGCGCGGCGCCGCGCGCCGTATCTGACCGGCGAGCGGCTGCCAAAGTATCTTGGATACTTTGAAGAAATCTTGCGTGCGCACGGAAACCGATATCTGCTCGGCCGCAGCATGTCTTACGTTGACCTCTCCATTTTCCAGATCATGTCCGGCCTGAGCTACGCATTCCCAACAACCATGAGACGTCTGCAACCGAAATACCCGCGTCTGATTTCTGTGCAAGAACGCGTCGCCGCGCGCCCGAACATCGCGGCCTATCTCGCCTCCGAGCGCCGTTTACCATTCAGCGAGCACGGCATTTTTCGGCATTATTTAGAGCTGGATACCTGAGACAGACGGAATTTGTCGCGCGGTTCGGCCGCGCGCTGTGAGTGCGATGCGCAGCCGCTTGCGCTGTCTATGTTTTGTGACGAGCGCGAACCTGCCCGGGCCAAGCTCGCGCAGGCACGGCCGTTACTCTCGGAGATGAGAATGCAGTGGGGGCCGGCACAAGCCGATTAGGAGGTCATTGGTTAATTTTCCGCATTTCTCATTTTTTCGCTTGAGAGTTACTCAGAAGTCGGTATCTTGTGCGACACACTTCCGTCTCCATCATAGAGCGCCGACGCTTGGAATGTGTCGTCTTAATTGGCGACTGCTGAGTAAAGTCTCTGGAGGCAAACTGCGCGCCCTTCGGAATATAGACACTATGAAATTTTTGAATTTGCACGACCGCGAAACGTCATACCCAGCTAGAGCTAGGAGTAGTCGGTTTGCCCAATATCGTCCACAGATAGGCGAGGGGCTCACACGTCCGGACAGAGAGGCAAGTTGACGGCGAATACGTCGCATACCTCAAGGCCCGGACTGCACAAGCACTCCGGGCCTTTTTGTTTCCGGGATTTACCAATTCGTGCCGCACCCGCATAGCGACCGGATCACGCGCAGTGTTCTTTACAAATTTAGGGCGAGTAAGCTTGGCAAGCTGCGGTGGCTTTTTTGACATTCTCTCTCCAGTCCTATTACACAGCCTTGACTCTTGTCCTCGATAACACAATAAGGTGGTAGATCGCCGGAGAACAATAGACGGCTCCCAGCAGTCATTCGTTCTCGCAGCAGGAACCTCGTGTCAACGCCCCCACGCCTGCGCCATCCTGGTCTGAAACACAAGAATAGTGTCATCGGCACTCACCCTTGCCAGCTCTCGTCGCTGCACATCGGCTTGTTCGCTTGTCATAAGACCGGCGGCAATCTTTTTCTCAAACTCCTCCGCCAAGGATCGTTCGTGTATCCGCTTTTCTTCGCCGCGAAGATACGCCGGTTCCCAGACACGGAAACCAACCAGACCAAGCCCGACTTCCGCGAAGAGCCGAGGCAGTTTGCGGCCAATGTTGTAATCCGCGCCACGCGCACGCGCATCCCGGATCGCCGAACCCGCAATTTCGTCGTAACGCGCTTGAGGCGGTTCCGTTACCTGAGGCATCAAGTCAAGTTCCTCGCAGACGAGCGTTGCACCGGGTTTCAACAACGCGCGCATTTGGCGCAAAGCGTCCAGCGGGCGAGCGAGATGGCACAGCAAGAGACGGCAGTACACCAGGTCGAAAGTCGCCACGGGAAGATTGAGCGCCAATGCGTCTGCCACAACGTATTCAATATTGTCGAGTTGCGCAGTGCGGGTGTCCGCACGCGCCACTTCAATTTGCGCCGGGCTCGCATCCACGCCTGTTACGTGCCCGGTCGAGCCGACCTGCTGCGCGATCCAGCGCGTAACGGTCCCGATACCACAACCGATGTCGGCTACCCGCATGCCACCGCGCAGTCCGGCTTCAAGTAGAAGTCGTTGCGTATCCGCGCCGTAGATCCTGTGCATCAAGCGTAATCGATCGGCCCCGGCGCTGCCCGTCGCCAGCGGGTAGGTTGACGACTTGTTTTCCACGTTTGCTTTGCTCACCCGTACTTCTCGCGTCAATCAGTCGCCGATTATTCCGCCGACTGGTATCCAATGTTGACCGTTGAAGCGCACGATCTGGAATTGATCGATGGGTGCGCGGCGAGATTGACTGGTGTTCATTTTGACACCCGGCAGCAGCAGTGGGAGGGTCAGATCTTTGACGTTCAGCGCCTGCCGCATCAGATTCTCCCGGGTGAGATCGGCTCCGCATTGCTTAAGCACATGCACCATAAGCTGATCGGCCGTATAGGCAAAGGCGGCATCAAAGTCAGTCGGGTCGCCATCCGGTCGATACTGCTTCATGAACGCTCGATACTCCTGCATTCCGGGATCGTTGTCCCACTTTGAGTCGCCTGGATCCTTGATAAATTTGATTGCCATCACATTTTGGGAAATCGCCGGCCCAACTGGCTTCATAACCGTAGAAACGTTGGACGAAGGAGCAGCCACAATTCTCAGCGGCTCCCACTCGATGGCGGCCGCTTTTTTTAGTGCTTGCGCGGAGAAGCGAGGCACGGCAAACAGCATAAGCGTATCCGCGCCGGAAGACTGCAACGTCACGATTTGCGAGTCGACGGTGGGATCGGTGACTTCGTAGCTCACAGCGGCCACGATCATTTTTTCTGCATTCGATCCCAGTCCATCCTTCAACCCCCTTAGCAAGTCACGCCCAAGATCGTCGTTCTGATACAGCACACTGATTTTTGCCTGGGGAGTTGTACTGAGTATGTAGCGTGCGAACGCCTTTGCTTCGCTCGTGTAAGCGGGAACGATGGTCGTTGTCCAAGGCGCCACGACCGGATCACGAAACTTCTCCGCCCCGGTAAGGATGAACAAGTCAGGCACCTTCTGTGCGTTGACGTATTTGTAGGTCGCCGAATTAGTCGGTGTCCCGAGGCTGTGAAACATAGCAAAAACCTGGTCATTCTCGATCAGCTTGCGCGTCTGCTCCACCGCCCTGGGTGGGCTATAACCGTCGTCGAGGCTGATCAGGTTTACCTTGCGACCGTTGATTCCACCGCGCTCATTGAGCATGCGGAAATAGGCCACGTCGGTAAGCCCTTGTACCCCAAGGCCGGAAGCCGGACCGCTATAGGGCATGGTTTGGCCGAGCTTGATTTCAGTATCGGTGACACCCGGAGCGTAAGTCTGTTCGGCTGCTGCCTGCGCTGCGGTCAGCAGCAGCGACAATACTATAGGACAAATGGTCAATACGCGACGAAGCGGACTTGCCGGCATGTTCTCCTCGTCGACCAAGTAGAAAGGAGAGTTATTCCACTCGCAGAATCCGCGGCAAAGCAATATTTCTTTTGCCATATGGACCGACGTAATAGGACCTGCTAGTCAGCGTTGCGAACCG
Source organism: Betaproteobacteria bacterium (assembly GCA_043751985.1). Lineage (GTDB taxonomy): Bacteria > Pseudomonadota > Gammaproteobacteria > Burkholderiales > JAYUZG01 > JAYUZG01. Next base: position 1,296 of record JAYUZG010000125.1, on the reverse strand, counting down.
GCGCGTGTCAAGGTAGTTGTCGCCTCAGTCATGCAGCCAACGGCTGAGTAGGGATGGCAGTCGAATGCGACTTGACGATGCAATCGCGTTCGGGATTGAGCGTGACTGCGCCGACCGGCAACCAGTTGCGAGTGTTGCCTGACCAGCGAGCGGGGTTACGTTCGCGAGCCCGACTGTAGAGCGCATGCCGGGCAGCCAGGATCGCGTGATCGTCCCCTGCATGGCGCTGAGCGGGGCTCACGTAACGAATGCCGCTGTGACGATGATCGAAGTTGTACCACCTCACGAACCCGCTTGCCCAGGCGCGCGCCGCGTCGAGATCGGCAAAGCCTTTGGCGGGGAACTCCGGCCGGTACTTGGCCGTGCGAAACAGCGACTCGGCGTAGGCGTTGTCGTCGCTCACGCGAGGCCGCGAATACGAAGGTTTCACGCCCAGCCAGTTGAGCATGGCCAGCACCGTGGTGGCCTTCAGCGTGGCGCCGTTGTCCCCGTGCAGCACCGGCTTGGCAACCCGTGTGGCGATGCGCTCGGCCAGCGCCGTGCGACGCACCAGGTGCACGGCATGCTCGGCATGATCCGTCTCGTGCACCTCAGAGCCCACGATCTTGCGGCTGTACAGGTCCAGGATCAAGTAGAGGTGAAACCAGCGCCCCAGCACCTGCGCGGGCAGGTAAGTCATATCCCAGCACCACACCTCACGTGGTGCGGTGGTGACGTGCGTGGTGGGCGCGCGGGCGCGCCCTCGGTGAGCAGTCTGACCCTGCGCGCGCAGCACACGGCTGAAGGAAGACTCGCTCGCCAGGTAGAGGCCCTCGTCGGCGAGCATGGGCACGATGCGCGCCGGCGGCACGGCTGCAAAGCGCGGCTCGTTGGCTACCGCCAGCAGGCGTGCGCGCTCGGCTTCGCTCAGGGCGTGGCGGGGGGCGGGGCGCGAGGCCTGCGGGCGCCCATCGCCGCTGACGAGGCCGTCAAGGCTCTTCCAGCGTTGCAGGGTGCGCAACTCAATGCCGGCGGTCTCGCAGGCAAACTTGAGCCGCGCGCCCGCGCTATGCGCCACGTCAATATCTCTGGCCAACGCCTGGCGATCTTCGAGGCCGATCATTCGTCCTCGCCTTTGTTGAAGATCGCCGCGACTTTTTTTGACAGCACCAGGAGCGCTGCCGTCTCGGCGAGCGCCCGGTCTTTGCGCAGCAGGTCGCGTTCGAGCTCCTTGATGCGCTTCTTGTCTTGCCGCGTGGCGTGCGGACTCGCTCTCAGCTCTTCGGGCTGCGCCAGCGCCGCCGTGGCGCTCGCCCG
>JAYUZG010000124.1:0-2025 GCA_043751985.1 Betaproteobacteria bacterium | reverse complement strand
TTCAAACTTCGCGAACCAGAGATTCAACGCCGCTTGTTTCAGTGGATTCATCTTTCGGTGCAACTGGAATCAGACAATCCACGCCTGTGGATGCTGTGGGAACTCGCGTTACGCAACGTGGGTCATGCTCGGCGCGCGCAATGGGTGCTGTGGGAGATGACGCGGCGCTTCCCTGAGCAGGCACCCTGCCGGGTGGAGTTGGCCAGAATACTGGCCGAGTCCTCCGATTCACGCGATCAAGTACAAGCGCGTCGCTTGCTCACGGAGGTTTTACAAATTGAGCCTCGTAGTTTGCATGCATTTTCCACTCTGGCGCAGATGGCGATAAAAGCCGGGGATTACCACCAAGCCATTTCATTGACGCAACGAGCATTAACAATTGACCCGAGTAACGAGCCTAACGCTCTATTGCGAGCGCAAGCGTATTCACGGCGTAACAACGCCGGTGATTCGGATGTGGCGATAGATCTGTTGCAAGACTTTGTGAACAAATACAAAGGTAACAGCCACGCCGAAGGCTATTTGGAAGCTCTTTTGCGCAGCAAACAATCCGGACTTCAAGGAAGTTCGCCCGAAATTATTAAAGACTCGTCGGCACCTTCTGGAGAGCCCGAATCCCCTGAGACTGATTCCGCTTGGCAGGCATTTATGCAGTCGCTCCCCAGCGTGGACGTAAATGAGCCGAGACCGAATTCTTCGACCTCCCATAGCGCCGCAGTGCAGGTTCCCGGTCGCCTGCCATCATTGCCACAAGCATTGAAATGGGCGATTCAACAGGGCAATTGGGACGCAAACTTGGTGGACGCCTACGACGAGGCGCAAATCCTCGAATACCCACTTGAGACGCGGCTATGGAAGTATTTGATCGCTGTCCAATCACCGTCGGTAAGTATCACGGAACGCCCTAAGCTCGCGCAAAGTGTGGAGGAGCGGGTGCGCGCTGAAGCGCAATTAGCGGCTGAGGACGGCAAGATGTGGAAGTCTTATTTGGAAACTAATTGGACTGAACTGAACAATCCGGCAGTCGCCTCCCCCTTGGAAAAAGGCAAGACTTGGTTGCTTGCTTTACTCGACAGGCATCGCCCGTTACCGGCACCACTGCTGGCCTAAGCGAACCGAGTTTCGAGTGAAACGCTCTCATTGAGCCGGTGATGCGTAAGCGCTTCATTGCGCAAGGCACCGATCCGGTGGGTTCTACACCGGAAGAATTTGGCGAATACATGCGCACCGAAACCGCCAAGTGGGCGCGGCTGGTCAAGGCGTCCGGCGCGAAGGCAGATTGAGCCCGGCCGAGACCCGAAAGAAACCAGCAGAAAACCAATCGCAGCAATCCCACCCACACCCATTTCAACCAAAGCACTTCTCTACAACCGTTGGGGGACCATGGTTTCGAGACATCGACACACAAAGAATGGCTTGCACCAACGCTCTCCGGCACACACCTAAACTAAAAAAATGTACATCGTTGAACAATTCGCCCGCTTCGCTGTTGACTACCGCAAGCAACCGATCACGCCCGACGTGGCGCATCACACCAAGCGCGCGATCATCGACTGGTTCGCCGCGCTCCTGCCCGGCGCAGTGCTGCCACCGGCCACACTCTATGAAACGGCGCTCGCCGAAGAACCCGGCCACGGCAAAGCGCGCCTCGCGCTCGGCACTGTCACCACCACCCGCACTGCCGCTTTGATCAACGGCAGCGCCGCCCACACGGCCGAAGTCGATGATATTTTTCGCGACGGCATTTACCACCCCGGCGCGCCGACCATCTCTGCTGCGCTGGCGCTCGCGCAAGCGCGCGGCGTCACCGGCGAAGCGCTGATGCGCGCGGTCATCGTCGGTTACGAAGTCTCTACCCGCATCGGCGCCACCATGGGCCGCGACCACTACAAATATTTTCACAACACCGGCACCATCGGCTGCTTCGGCGCGGCAGCGGCTTGCGCCGAATTGTTGCAGTTGGACGAGAAAAAATTCGCCCATGCGCTTGCCACCGTCGCGACATTTTCCGCAGCGCTGCAACAA
>JAYUZG010000123.1:0-4650 GCA_043751985.1 Betaproteobacteria bacterium | reverse complement strand
GGCAACTCTCACTCTCATCCTCCGCTCCGCTTCGGAAGTCGAGCATATGACCAGCGAGATTCATGTAAGTTCCATCAAGAATGCAACACTACACTAGCGGATTTTTCAGATTGGGCAAAGCACTGGCTGTATCACAACTGGCCGCTGCTGTGGCCGATTCATGCGTTGCACCACAACGCCGACCGTATGCACGTAACCAAAGGTGCACGCCTGCATTTTCTGGAATCGACGATCCGCTATGCGATCATCGTTGCGCCCCTCCTCATTGTCGGCGCCTCGTCCGAGGTCATCATCTGGTATGGCGCGGTTGTCAACTTCCTCGGCAATCTCAACCACTCGAACGTAGACATGCCGATGCCGGATTTCATGCACTACATCTTCGCCACACCAGAAGTGCATCGGTTGCACCATTCGATTGACCCTGACCTCGGCCGGTCGAACCTGTCTCCAGTGTTCATGCTGCCGGACCATCTGTTCGGCACGTTTCGAAACCCCGCCAAGCATCTGCTCGTGGAAGTCGGCATCGCGGAGAACCCCATTCCGGGTAACCTGCTGATCCAGGCACTGACGCCAACGCTGTGGCCGTTCCTGGTCGCATTCCATCGCCGGTCGTGCCAAATCTCATCGACACGAAATGACGGCGAGGCAACGCGATGACTGTGATGAGATCGCTCGCCGTCACCAGAGTCGCGACCTGGCTTCCGCTGATCGGTTACGTCGTGCCAACGCTCGGTATCGGCTTCGGGGTTGTCATTCCCGGTAGTTGCGTCGAGGGCGTCAACTCGCACACGGTGGGTTTTCTCGCTGCTGTTCTCGGTTTTATTCCAGCCTACATGACAGGCATCGTCATAGCGCGCCGCCAAACAGGAGCCAAGTAATGCGGCGTCCCCTCTTCATTGCCCGGCAAAGCAGGGAACCCAAAGGCTGGCTCGGCGGCATCATCGCGCGCGTCATGGAACGCGAGACGGCGACCGAGAACATCGCGGCGGTTGCCATGCTTGGCCTCAAACCCGAGGATCGCGTAATCGACGTGGGTACGGGCCACGGCCGTGCGCTGAATCTGCTCGCGGCGTTCGCGCATTGCGGCCCCTCAGTTGGAGTCGATCATTCGGCGCTGATGTGCAAACGCGCCCGCGCGAATAATCGTTCGCTGATCAAGGCAGGCCGCGTGCGAGTCGAGCAGGCGGATAGCGGCCACATGCCGTTCCAGGCGGGTATGTTCGACGCCGCGATCAGCATCCACACCCTTTACTTTTTAGATCCTGCGGAACCGCACCTCGCGGAGATTGCTCGAGTATTGCGCTCCGGCGGTCGCTTTGTGATCGGGTTCCGCCCCGGCGAAGACCCCGTTGCGGCGGCGCAATTTCCCCCACCGGTCTACCACTTCCGCACGACTCCGGAGGTCGCGATCTTGCTGTCTCGCTCGGGCTTCGATGTGCTCGCGGAACAGCGTGCTGACCACACTGGCAAATCCACGGTGTTGATGTTAGCGCAATGCCGTGAGCGCCGATGAAGAGATCGCGTTTTTCGCTGTGCCGTTACCTGGACTATGGCTTCTGCGGCACCAGCACCTACAGGTGTGTCGTGATGGTCGCGACGCCACCCTGGTCGTCGGTCCAAGTGAACACCAGGTCGCCGCTTTCGTTCGCCACGATGAAAAAAGAAAAATACGGGTTGGTCGACACGCTCGGGTAGAGATGCATTCGTGCGATTTCGCGTCGGTTGTAGACGCAGGTGAACGATTCGACGATGTGGCGCGAAATCGGACGGCCGGTGTTGTCGAGGCGAAAGCCCGATTCCATCGGATGCTGCACCATGGTGCGAATCTCGATCACCTCGCCGCGCTTCGCTTGCGCGGGCATCTTGACGCGCCCGACTCCGATTCTGCTCACTACCCGCACCCCGAAGCGGTGACCTCGACTTCGTAACTTGCCGCCCACACCGCGTTATCGCTCAACACCGCGACAGCGAGAAGTTTTTGCGTCGTGGCGAGGCGCACGCGCGAAGTAATCGACGCGCGTCCGTTGTAGGGGCCAAGCTGCGCCTCGAAGATGCGCGGCAGCGGATTTTTCTCCGCGAAGAGGTGAATGCTGCGAACATAGTCTTGCTCGGTCATCGGGCTGTCTACGCTGATGATTACCGGCACCACCGCGCCATTTTCTGCGAGCCGCGGCATCTCTAAACTGACGCGACCAACATTGATCGGGCGATCGCCAAAAATCTTATGTAGCGCTTCGCTGAGTTCTTCCGGTGTCGCTGACGCGGGTCGCAACGCCAGCAAAGTCGCGCTTGCTGCGAGCGCGCGCAACAGCCTTCGGCGCGGCGATTCACGCGCACTCCGCGCCGCGTTCACCGCACTGCTCACGTTGCGTAGGAGAAACCGTGTTTCCTCAGCGGTAGCGAGCGCACGCGCTGTCCGGTGGCGGCGAAGACCGCATTGCCCAGCGCCGGAATTACCGCACCGATGGGCGGCTCACCCACGCCGCCCCAGAAGCCGCCGGTCGGAACCAGCAAGGCTTCAATCTTCGGCGTCTCTGCGAGGCGCAGCACCGGGTAGTCGGTGAAGTTGCTCTGCACCACGCGGCCCTTGTCGATGGTGATCTCCTCATACATCGCGGAGCCGATACCCCAGATCACGCCGCTTTGAATCTGCGCCAACACCGCGTCGGGGTGTACCACGTAACCGCAATCGATTGCCACGATGACGCGCTTTACTTCGATCACCTTGCCGTCTGTTACCGCGATCTCGACCACCGCCGCGGTGAAGCTTCCATACGAGTCCACCACCGCGATACCGCGATGAATTCCCTTGGCCGCCGGCTGCTCCCAATTCGCCGCCTTGGCCACGGCCTCCAGCACGGCCAAATCCTTCTTGCCTTTGAGCAGCGGCCGGCGGAATTGCAGCGGGTCTTTGCCCGCCGCGTGCGCCAGTTCGTCGATGAAGCATTCGCGGAAAAACGGATTGTGCGTATGCGCGACCGCACGCCAAAATCCCGGCGGCACGTGCGGATTGCGCATGGCGTATTCGTTGGTGAAGTGCGGCAGTGCGTAAGGATTATCTTGAAAGCAACGCACGCCAACCGGATCGATGCCGCCTTTCACGTCGCCCGGCCGCACCGTGATGAAAATCGACTGATCTGCCTGGCGCACATGCCAGCCGAGCCAGTTGCCATCCTTGTCCAGCGCAGCGCGTAATTTCACCAATGCAACCGGTCGATAGCGACCTTGGCGCATGTCTTCTTCGCGCGACCATTGCAGACGAATCGGCGTGCCGGGCAGCGCCTGCGCAATTGATACAGCTTGCTTGGTGTATTCCTGGTGCGGGCCGCGACGGCCGAAGCCACCTCCGGCGTGCATCTTGTGCACGATGGTGTTCTCCAGCGGAATGCCGGCGGTCTCAGAGGCGGCGGCGATGCTGATCTCGCCGTTCTGCGTTCCGACCCATACCTCTACGCGATCGTCGGTGACCAACGCGGTCGCGGTCTGCGGTTCCATCGTCGCGTGATTCAGATACGGTGCGTGATACTCCGCCTCCAGCACTTGCGCTGCGCCGGGCACAGCGGACTCGTAATCGCCATCTTTGCGAGCAACCGGGACGTCTTTCGCGTCGAGACCGGTGCGCAGGAACTGCATGATCGACGCGCTGGTGACCTGGCCGTTCTCTCCGACCTCCCATTCGACCGGCAAGGTCTTGATCGCCTGATTGGCGCGCCACCAGTTGTCCGCGACGACAGCCACCCAATCTTCTCCGGTCACCACTTTTTTGATGCCGCGCATTGTGAGCACTTTTGATGCGTTGTGCGATTTCAGTTTGCCGCCGAACACCGGGCACTGGACGATGGACGCGTGCAGCATTCCCGGCAACCGCACGTCGGCCGCGTAAATTTGCTTGCCGTTAGTTTTATCGGGAATGTCGAAACGCGCGGGCGAAGTGCCAATCACCTTCCATTCCTTCGGGTCTTTGAGTTGCGGATCCTTGGGAATCTCTAGCTTAGCTGCCGCGGCCGCGACCTTGCCAAACGTGGTGCGCTTTCCGGACGGGTGAGTGATGACACTCTTCGATACACTGCACTCACTCGCGGCGACACCCCACTCAGAGGCGGCGGCAGTGATCAGCATTTCACGTGCACTTGCACCCGCCTTGCGCATCGTCTCCTGCGACTCGCGAATGCCGCGGCTGCCGCCGGTGGACATCGAGCCGAAAATCCGGTTGCGCTTGATATGTTCGTTCACATCCGCGTATTCAGGACGCACTTTGTCCCAGTCGCACTCTAATTCTTCCGCGATCATTTGTGCTAGACCGGTAAAAGTGCCTTGACCCAGCTCCGAGCGCGCGATGCGAATCGCCACGGTGTCATCCGGTTGAATTACGATCCAGTGCGTGACTTCTCGTGCCCGTGCCGAATTGTCGGCAGCGAGTGATTCACTGGGCAAGTGAAAACCGATCATCAGACCGCTGGTCGTGGCGGCGGACTTCACCTGGAATTCGCGACGGCCTGCTGCAAATTGAACTTGCGATTCCCCGCGGCTTGCCGCGGGGACACTGCGGTGGGGGCTAATAGAATGGCTGGATGAAAGAAGAAGTTGTTCACAAGGCGAGTCATTGTGCGTGGCAAATACACTACCACGTAGTGTTTCCGGTGAAGTACC
>JAYUZG010000122.1:0-5695 GCA_043751985.1 Betaproteobacteria bacterium | reverse complement strand
GCAGCGATCATCGTCAGTCTGTTCACCCTTGCCTACGGCGTGTTTCAGATTGTGCATGGCCCGCTCGGCGATCGCTTCGGCCGTCTGCCGGTGGTGGTGTTGGCGTTGTTACTCGCCGCGGGCGCGTCGCTCGGTTGTGCTTTTGCAGACTCGTTGCACGTGCTCGCGCTGTTTCGTTTCCTCACCGGGATGACGACTTCAGCGGTGATCCCGCTTTCGCTCGCTTTCGTTGCGGACCATATTCCCTATGAGAGGCGGCAGGCCGTGCTCGGCCGATTTATTTCCGGGATTTTGCTCGGGCAAACTTTCGGTCCGCTGCTGGGCGGCGTGTTCATCGACACGATTGGCTGGCGCGGCGCCTTTGCCGTGTTGGCAATGTGTTATTTCCTGATGGCATGCCTGTTGTGGCCACGGGCTCGCAGCGCGGTCAGACCTGCCGCGCAGTCAGGCTCGCCGGTCGCGAACTATGTGGAGGTGCTGCGCAGCCCCTGGGTTCGCGTGGTGCTGGTGGTCGTGGCGTTTGAAGGCGCATTGTTCTTTGGCGCGCTGGCGTATGTGGGCGCGTATCTGAAATCGGCATTCACTTTGGACTACTCGACGATCGGCCTGCTGCTCGCCGGATTCGGCGTGGGCGGCGTGTTGTACAGCGTTTTTGTGAAACGCTTGCTCGCGCGCTTGGGAGAACGCGGCTTGGTGTTGTGGGGCGGAGTCTTGTTGTGGCTGAGTATGGGCGCGCTGTGCCTGGTTCCGCGGTGGTGGATGCAAGCGCCGGTGATGATCGTGCAGGGCTTCGGTTTTTACATGTTGCATAACACGCTGCAAACCAAAGCCACCGAAATGGCGCCGCGGCATCGCGGCACCGCCATTTCCTTGTTTGCGTTTTTTCTGTTCGTGGGCCAAGCGCTGGGCGCTGCGGTGTTGGGCTTGGCAATTGAGCGGCTCGGATTCAAGGCGGTGCTATTTGCGGTCGGCTTTTTTCTGTGCGTTCTCGCGTTTGTATTTCGGCGCCAGCTTGTGCGCACCTGAACACACTCGCGGATGGGCAATTTGCATTGGACCAGGATGAGCGTACCCGGTGTTGTGCTCACGGCGTGCGGGCGAACACGCCACGATATAACGCCTACCAGTTCGCCGGAATTTTTTTCAGGATCACGATTTTGTGATGGTTCACGCACAGGTAGCCGCCCTTGATCAGGTCATTCAGAATGCGGCTGACCATTTCGCGCGAGCAGCCGATGCGATTTGCCAGGTCTTGCTGCGTGAGGCGCTGACTGATGGCCAGCGTCCCGTCCTCCGTGACACTGGCCATGGCGTACAGCGCGCGTACCAGCCGCCCGTAGACGTCGAGCAACGCCAACGTGCGGATGCTCTCGGTCATCGCGCGCACACGCGCCGCCAACCCGCGCAACAGTCCGTACGACAATTGCGGTCGCTCGCCGATGAGAGTGCGCAAGATCGTCTTGGAGAGAATCGACACACGGCAAGTCTCCAAAGCTGCCACCGACGCGGAGCGCGGCGCATCGTCGAACAAGGCAAGCTCGCCGAAATATTCGCCGGGGCCGAGTATGGAAAGATTCACTTCCTTGCCATTGCCGTCGCTCAGATAGACCTTCACCGAGCCTTCAATGATGACGTAGAGCGAGCCGCCGCTATCCGCTTCGCTCACGATGACGGAACCTTTTGGATACACCCGAATGAGCGCGCGGCTGATCAGCGGCGCAATATCTTCGTCGGACAACTGCGAAAAGATGTCGATCTTGCGCAGTTGCGCGTGTTCGCTTTGTACGTTTGTCATCACAGAATCCGGATATGCCGATGCAATTGCGAACGCGGCATTCAGGCGCTCATCCTGACGCGCGGCTCGCACTTGCCAAGTGTACGGATTTCGACGGTCGTGACGATTGCACAATTGATATATGCCTTCCGGCATAGACCGCTGGCCGTGGCTGGCCTGACAAAAAAGCCCGCCCAAACTACGGGCGGGCGACCCGAGTCTCCCGGGAGGAGTTTTACTTGACCGCGAAGATGTCGTATTTGACGAAACTGCCTTCGCCGACTTTCACCTCCACCACTTTGCCGACGCACTGAACATGATTCAGCCAACCGTATTTTTCGGACGAGGTTTGGAAGGTGGGCGCAGTAATGAAGTAGTGATCTTTCGAGGTCAGCGTTTCACCTTTCATCAGCCGATCGAAACTTTCCTTGCTGTGGCTGATTACACCGCTGTAAGTGAAGTAGATCAATTGGTTGTCGTCCGTCTGGAGAGTGCCGCGAACGTCGAGTCGCAGCGACCCTCCTGGCATCACTCTCAGCCAGTCTGCCGCAGGTGCCAGAATCTTGGCGTTTACCTTTGGCCCCTTGAACCAGCCACCAGGCTGGACGTTGTAAATATAGAGCGCGTTGTCGATGACCTGCGGAGGGTCGAGCGGCGCATAGAGCGAACCCAGGTATTCCGTGCTGATGCTGGTCGATTGCGCCGAAGCATGCGAGCACAGCGCAAGACAAGCGCAGACACTGAGCGTGCGTAAGATTTGGTATTTCATTCTTTTTCCTCTCTAGTGGTTGAGACTTCGATGCGGTTGCACCATGGAATCTCACGCGGGAATCTCACGCGCCACGCATGACCGCGCGAACACCGGTGCGCAAAAAAGTCTACGCTTAAAGTCTACGCTTGGGGGACTTACCAATGAATTACGGATTCGAAATAAATTCGTGCCGGACGTCGAGGCCGTTACGTCGTTTCCGGCTGTCGCGGCGCAGCATGAAAAGCATTGAAATATTTGCGCCTCGCTTAGTCCGCGATGCAAACTGCCGTTAGTCAATCTGTGCCCATTCATTCCGGATGAGCGACAAGAGGAGGGAACAACATGTCCCGTCTAGTTTCTTGTTTCGGCTTAGTCAGCTTGTTTGTACTTGGACAGGGCGCGGCTTACGCGCACGAAATCAGCCGTGCAGAATGTCTTGAAGGCGCGGAGTTCATTCGCAACGCGGCGTTGTCGCGCGATGCCGGCGCCACGCGCGAATTCTTCATGAACAAGATGGCTGAGGATCTGGCCTTAATTCAGTCCTTCCCGCCCGAACTACGCTGGTTTGTTCAGGACACGCAGGATAAGGAGCTGCTCGCCGGTGCCGTGGCGAGTGTGTTCGATGAACCGCGCCAGCCTGAGCAGCACGAGGAACTTTTCGTCAATCAGTGCATGCAGGTTACGGCCAGCGCGGAAGACAAAAAAATCTGAGCGCGGCGCGCGCTGGCGCGCGTCAATTCACGGCGAAGCGGTATTGCAGCCGCAAGCCCAGAATGTCCAGCTTGCTTCCGGGTTGATAGAAGGCTCCCGCGGCGGCGCCATTTTGGCTTACCGAGACCGGGTCGGAATCGTTAAAGCGGATGCTTTCGTAATATCCGCTGAGTTCCAGATTATTCTTGAAACGATAGCCGACATTGGCGAAGGCGCTCACTTGGCCTTTGGGCTTGAGATGCGGGTTGTTGTCGTAGCCCAAGTCTCTGAAGTAAGCGTTCTCATCGATGTAAAACGCGTAGCGCACTCCGAAGCCTCCAGTCAGTCCGTGCGCTTGCGGCCGGTCGAACTGTAGTCCTGCGGACGCGTAGAACACGGTATACACCTCGCGCTGCACCGCGCTCAGTTCGCGATTCCAGTTGTTGACGCCGAGACCCACATAGGGGTCGATGGTGTAGTCGCTTTTTGACTTGCGCAAGCGCAACTGACCCTCGTGTTGCATGCCGGTGTATTGCGTCGTTCCGGTAACCGGTGTGCTGGGTGAAAACAAGAGCGCGCCTTCGTATTTCACGCTGCCGGTGTAGAGCTTGCCCTGGTACGCGAACACCAAACCTTCGGCCTTGGCTTGCGTCCAATTGAATCCGAAGGCGAAGATCGGCCCTTTCTCAGTGACTTTCGGACTGGTCTTTTCCTCCCAATGCAGATACTCGGCGCCGGCCCAGAAGCCGGCGTCCGCGCGCGCGGCGAACGAGTGCGAAACAAGCAGCATGCCGAGAACGACGGCGCAATAGGGTTTCATAATTTCTCCCATGGTGAGGAAAGCTCGGGTGATGGTTGCTGAGTGTTGATCCAAGCCGAAGTCGAAGGAAGTATATTCTTACTTGAGAGGCTACCGATCATCCTTCGGCCTGAACGTGACACTCTTTATAGGTGCAGCGTGCCGAGCGTCAGAATCTTCTGCCGCTGCGGCTCCACAACTTGTAGCGCAATAGCACCGCGTATTGCGCCGCATGCGTGGATTGAGTGATATTGTGGCGGCGAATGCGACATTCGCGAGCATTCGGCTCGCCGGCTTGCTTAGCCGACGACAAATCTGAATTGGGAGGAGGCACAACAATGAAGACCATCAAAGGGCCGGGAATTTTCCTGGCGCAGTTCGCCGGCGATCAAGCGCCGTTCAACAGCCTGGACAGCATCGCGCGCTGGGCTGCCGGTCACGGTTATACAGGCGTGCAGATTCCGTCATGGGACGCGCGGCTGTTCGACTTGCAGCGCGCGGCGACGAGCAAGACATATTGCGATGAAGTGCGCGGGACGCTTGCCGCTCACGGCATCGAGCCGACCGAGCTCTCCACGCATCTGCAAGGACAATTGGTCGCAGTGCATCCGGCCTACGATCTGGCATTCGATGCGTTTGCGCCCGAGAGCGCGCGCAACAATCCCAAGGCGCGGCAGGAGTGGGCCGTCAGTGAACTCGTGCTGGCGGCGAAGGCGTCGGCCAACTTGGGTCTGAAAGCGCACGCTACATTTTCCGGCGCGTTGGCGTGGCCTTATCTCTATCCTTGGCCGCAGCGACCGGCGGGGCTGGTTGAGGCGGCGTTCGATGAATTGGCCAAGCGCTGGCGGCCGATTCTCGATGCCTTTGACAAAGAGGGCGTCGATATCGGCTTCGAAATTCACCCGGGCGAAGATTTGCACGACGGCGAAACTTTCGAGATGTTCCTTGAGCGTCTCGATCATCATCCGCGTTGCAATCTGCTCTACGACCCCAGCCACTTCGTGTTGCAGCAACTCGACTATCTGCAATACATCGATTTCTATCACAGCCGCATCAAGCTGTTTCATGTGAAGGACGCCGAGTTCAATCCGACCGGCAAGCAAGGCGTATACGGCGGCTTCCAGCCGTGGGTCAAACGCGCGGGACGTTTTCGCTCGCTCGGCGACGGGCAGGTCGATTTCGCATCCATTTTTTCCAAGTTCACGCAATACGGCTATGCAGGCTGGGCGGTGCTCGAATGGGAGTGCTGCATTAAGAGCAGCGAACAAGGCGCGGCGGAAGGCGCGCCTTTCATTGCCAGCCACTTGATTCAGCCGGCGGAGCGCGCGTTCGATGATTTCGCCAGCGCGGGCATCGATGACGCGACCAATCGGCGTTTGCTCGGTCTGAAATAGCGCGAGGAATATTTATATGAGTATCGAATCCAACCAACAGAGTCGCCGTCCGCGCCGTTTGCGCTTGGGCATGGTAGGTGGCGGGCCGGGCGCGTTCATCGGCGCGGTACATCGCATCGCGGCGCGGCTCGACGATCGTTACGAACTGGTCGCAGGCGCGCTCTCCTCGGATGCGCAAAAGGCGCGCACTGGCGCCGCCGACGTGGGCATCGCGACCGAGCGTGCATATGCGAGCTTCAGCGAGATGGCGGTGGCGGAAGCGCAGCGGCCCGATGGAATTGATGTAG
>JAYUZG010000121.1:0-18086 GCA_043751985.1 Betaproteobacteria bacterium | reverse complement strand
ATGATCCTTGGGCAGCCAGTCCTCCACCGAGGGCGGCAGCAAAAACGGCGTGGCGCGATCGATCGGACGGAAATTCACCATGGCTGCACTCTCGGTATCTTCCATCGGGACACTCTCATGACAATATCATCGTCGTATCGTTCCGCTTGCCCACTCATTTCGACCAGCTAAGTCCGACAGGCTGCTAGAGCGCAAAAATTAAGCGGCGCAGACAAGTAGTTCGCTATACTCTTCTTACACGCAGGTTCCGACTTTCCCAGCGCGGGAGGCAGTAACCATCGATCAGTTTCAGACTGTCTTTCCACCTCTGCTCATTGGGTTTGAGCAGCACCAGCGATTTCTTCGCGACGTAGTGCGTGCGGTGACCGCGCCGGGAAAAAATCGTTCGATTAACAACACGGTAGAGCGGTGGGCTTCCTCCTCGATGGAACCGCCCGCGACCTTGCTCGCCCCCGAACTACGCGACCATTGGGTTGAGCTTGCGCGTATTGGAGTGGAATGTTCTGCCGCGGCTGACGCGGCCATTGCGGCCGCCCGCGATGGCGACCTGCCCGATGCGCAAACCCAGCTCGATCGATTGTTTGGCGCTTCCGGAGCGCTGATACAGGTCCTGGTCGGCGCGAGTCTCTCCGAACTCGCCAGCATGTTCGCGTTGCGCGAACGCGATGCCTTGGCGCGCTATGAACGGGAGGTGCTTGACGCGGCGCAAATCGGCAGTTTTTCGGTACGCTTGCCCGAACGCACCATCGTCAACGCCGACGAGAATTTCACGCGCCTGTTTGGCTTGCAGCCCGATCGGCTGAGCGGCGTTTCCGCTGAGCACTATCTCGGAAAAGATGCGGTTGAAGTCTTGTTGGCGCAGTCGGCCACCGGCAAGACGGCGCGGGTCGCGGTGCACACCAAAGACGCGGCGGGGGAAGCGGTCACCATTGAAGTGGTGGCCTATGCCAAGGGGAAAGGGTCGGCGCAGCAACTGCATGGTTTTGTCGTCAACAAGACTCAGGCCGCGAAAGACGCCCAGCAGCGGCGTTTGTTGTCCGCCGCGCTGGAGAGTTCTGACCAACTGGTGATCATCACCGATAAGCGGCAGCGCATCGTCTATGGCAACGCGGCGTTCACCCGTATCAGTGGCTTTAGTTGGTCCGACGCGAGCGGCAAGAGCCCGCAGATTTTGTACGGCAAGGAAACCGATCCGGCTACGCGCATAGCGATTAGCGAGGCGATTGCGGGCGAGCGCGAGGTGCACGTGCAGATTCTCAATTACACGAAATCCGGCGAGTCGTTCTGGCTCGACTTATCCGTCGTGCCGGTGCGCGATGACGCGCGGGAAATCAGTCACTGGATCGCCATCGGCCGCGACATTAGCGCGCAAAAGACGCAGGAGCAGGAGATCGCGCGTCATGCCATGGAAGATCATCTCACCGGCTTGATCAACCGGCGCGCGGCCGAAGAGAGACTGCGTATCGAGTGGAACCGCGCGCAACGCGCCAATCAAAAATTTGCCATCGCTTTGGTCGATATCGATCGATTCAAGCTGGTCAACGATCAGTACGGGCATCAAGTGGGTGATCAGGCGTTGATCCATGTGTCACGCATGCTGGCGGCGAATCTGCGTGGCGGCGATTGGCTGAGCCGCTGGGGTGGCGAGGAATTCCTGATGTGCTTTCACGGCCTCGACGGGCGCGGCGCGCTGACCGCCGGCGAGCGTACGCGCAAGCTGGTGCGCAGCCGGCCCTGCAAACTGGCGGAAGGTGAACTGCAAATTACCGTCAGCATCGGTATCTCCGTGTTCGGCGGCGAGAGCCAGACGCTGGAGACTATGTTGACCGAAGCCGATTCCTTGCTCTACGAAGCCAAGAAAACCGGACGTGATCGTACCTTGTGCGCGGGGCTGAGCGAGACGCGCGAAGCCAATTTTATCTGGGAAGGCGCGCAGATTCAGTCGGCGCTGATGGAAAACCGGGTGCGGCCTGCCTATCAGCCCATCGTGGACTTGCGCAGCGGCCTGACGGTCGGCGAAGAAGCGTTGGCGCGCATCATCACGCGTGGCAACGAAATCATTGCCGCGCAAAATTTCATCGAAGCGGCGGAGTCCTTGCACCTGGTTGGGGCGATCGATCGCGTGGTCTCCACCGAGGCGTTATCGCGAACCGCGCTGGGGATGGAGAACGGCGCAAACGGTCAAGCCCATTTCATCAACTTGTCCGCGCAGTTTCTTGCCGACCCGGACGCGGTGGCGGATTTGCTGGACCAGGCGACGGCATTCCCGATGCTGAAGAAAAATGGCGCGCAAAATCCAATGGTGATCGAAATCACCGAGCGCCAGACCGCGGACATTTCGGTGTTACGCAAGCATCTGAAGCCTTTGATGGAGGCGGGATTCCGCCTGGCGGTGGACGATTTTGGCAGTGGCTATTCGTCCTTTCTCTATCTCGCCAGCCTGCCAGTCGATTTTCTGAAGATCGAAGGGTGGATGGTGAATCGCATCGTCAAGACCGCGCGCGTGCGTCAGTTGGTGCAGACCATTGTCAATACGGCGAAGACGTTTGATCTGCGAACGGTGGCGGAATGCGTGGAAGATGCCAGCACCGCGCAGGTGTTATGCGATATCGGGGTGGATTGGGCGCAGGGCCACTACTTTGCTCATCCGGCCACCGACGCCAACGCGGGCCTTGCCTCCGGCGCGTCGTCGAAATCGAACTGAACCGGCAGGTGCAGGCGTTCCAGCGCCTGGCGCGCGAGCCGCAGGCACGCGCGATTGAGCGGGCTTGGCAAGTGTTCGACAATCTGTTCTTGCAGCAGCAATTTGGTCGCGGAGAGCGCGTTGACCGGCGCCAGAATGCGCTCGCGATGGGTGCCGAGCAGTTGGTCGATCGAGCGGGTGGCAACCTGGAGTTGCAAGGCGTTGCCCGGCCATTGCGACGGCAGTGCGACGGCGTGCGGAAACTGCTCCAGGTCGTACAGCACGGTGCGCATGTCCTCGTGCGAGTCGCGAAACGGCAGGATCGCCAGATCGGCCATGGCGTAGAGCTGGCGATCGGCGTGTTCGCGATTGCCGCCGCCGTCGATTACGCCGATCCACTCCTTCAGGCCGCGCAGCTTTTCGATCACGCGGGCTAATTGGCTACCGTGACGCGCGTCGGCGGTACTGTAGCGTCTGCCGTTTTTTTGCAACGGCAAGCGCAACGGATCGGTCAGCACCACTACGCTTCTCCGATCGAGCAGCCCCAGACCGTGCCCCAACATGTGGGACAGAGTGGTCTTGCCGGTGCCGCCTTTGTTGCCGATTACACAGATGATCTGCGCCATGGCCAAAGTATCGGCGCTTTAAACGCTTGCTTTAGTAACATTTTGACCCTCGCGCCCGGTGGTCGCGGTCAGCGCCGCAAAAATAGCTCTGCGGCCTGGCGGCGTGTACCACCAAAATTTCCTCGGGAAAGATTTCAATGACGACGATCTACGGTATCAAGAATTGCGAGACGATGAAGAAGGCCTGTGTCTGGCTCGATCAAAATGGCGTGCGCTATATTTTTTACGACTACAAGACAATGGGCATCAGCGCCGCGCTCCTGAAGACTTGGTTGAAGCAGGTGGGATGGGAAGTGCTGATGAACACCCGCGGCACTACGTGGCGCAAGTTATCTCCGCTGCAGCAAGCGAATCTCGACGACGCCAAGGCGACCGCGTTGATGATCGAGTATCCGAGTCTGATCAAACGTCCGGTGATCGAACACAACGACCGAGTGCTGGTGGGATTCGCGCCGGATGGGTATGCGAAGTTTTTCAAGCAGTAGTCCGGGGCTGCGTTGACCCAAGCGCGGTGGTAGCGCCAAGCGAGAACGCAGCGCTCAAAGTGCGGCCCTCGCCATCGCTGTCGCTGAATGCCATCGCGATGCTTGCCAAGCGGCCGGAAGCGGCGACAGAAATGCAGTTCGAGCCAACTGGAAATGACTCGCGAGTAATTTCCAGGAGGGGTAAAATTCCCCGGAGTCTTATTTTTACGGATGGCACGCGATGGACATCGCGAGATATTTGCAAGGCCACATCGATAAGGATCTTCAGCGCAAGATGGTCTTGGTCGGCGGGCCGCGGCAGGTTGGCAAGACGCGGCTTGGCAAGATGATCATCGTCGACCCGCCCGCCTACTTGAACTACGATGTTGCCGAGCATCGCAGTGCCATCCTCAGAGGCGAACTGCCGCCCACCGGCGCGTGGTTTTTCGACGAGTTACACAAGTACCGTGGCTGGCGGAATTTTCTCAAAGGCTTGGTCGATGCGAACCCGCGTCGTCAGATCTTGGTCACCGGTAGTGCGCGCCTCGATTTTTACCGGTTTGGCGGTGATTCGCTGCAAGGCCGCTATTTTTATTATCGGTTGCACCCGTTATCGTTGGCGGAACTGGGCGGGAGGACCTCGGACGATCTTGCGCAGTTGCTGGAACTGTCGGGGTTCCCTGAACCCTTTCTCGGTGGTAGCGCGAGCGACGCGCGGCGCTGGTCTCTGTCCTATCGCGAACGACTGATACGGGAAGAGGTCTCCGCTCTGGAAGCCATCAGCGACCTCGCCAAATTGGAATTGCTCGCGATCTCACTACCATCGCGGGTCGGTAGCCCACTGTCGATCAACGCTTTGCGCGAAGACCTGCAAGCGAGTCATGCCACGGTCGCTCGATGGCTAGACGTGCTTGAGCGCCTATACGCGATTTTCCGGATTCCGCCGTTTGGCGCGCCCCGGTTGCGCGCGGTGAAAAAAGAGCAGAAGCACTACCACTTCGATTGGACTGGCATCGTCGACCCGGCGCTGCGCTTTGAAAACCTGGTCGCCTGCCATCTGTTGAAGTGGGCGCACTTCCAAATCGATACGCAAGGGCACGCGGTGGAACTGCGCTACTTCCGGGATATCGACGGGCGCGAGGTGGATTTCGTCCTGGTGCACAGCGGCCGCGCGGTTGCATTGGTGGAATGCAAATGGGGCGACGCGGATGTCTCCCCGTCGCTGCGTTATTTACGCAAACGCTTTCCCGAGTGCGCGGCGTGGCAGATCAGCGCCACGGGTAAGAAGGATTTCGAAACCGCCGATGGCATCCGCGTTGCGCCGGCCGCGGTACTGCTCGGAAGCCTGATCTGATCAAAGCGCTCAGCGCGCCGGCCCTACGGAGCGGCGTGTCCCGAATGATTGCGTCGTGGACCGGTTTCCGCCCGCGCTCGCGGGTTTCGCGGCGTTTCTGGTCGAAGGCCGTTTCGCCGGACCCGCCGCGCCGCGCCGTGGAGCGTTCGGGTTGCCACCGTTCCCTGATCGGCTCGAAAAACCTGGCCGTCCTGGCGAGCGGCCGTTCTGGATCGGCTGAGGGCGCGCGTTCGGGTCGGGCTCGAAACCCGGTAATTTTTCCATCGGCAAACGACGCTGGGTGAGCCGTTCGATGTCGGCAAGCAGCTTGTGCTCGTCAACGCAGACCAGCGATACCGCTTCGCCTTCCTGCCCTGCGCGGCCGGTGCGGCCGATACGATGCACATAGTCTTCCGGCACATTCGGCAGATCGTAGTTCACCACGTGCGGCAAGCCGCTGACATCGATGCCGCGGCCCGCGATGTCGGTGCCGACTAGCACTTGCAGGCTGCCATCCTTAAATTCCGCCAGCGCACGCGTTCGCGCCGGCTGGCTCTTGTTGCCGTGAATGGCGAGCGAGCGGATGCCGTCCTTGTTCAATTGCTCGGCCAACTTGTTCGCGCCGTGCTTGGTTCGCGTGAACACCAGCACCTGAAACCAGTTGTGTCGCTTGATCAGGTGCGACAATATTTCGCGTTTGCGTTCGCGATCGACCGCGTAAATTTTTTGCGCGATCAGTTCGGCGGACACCGGATTGCGTGCGACTTCGATCAGAGTCGGTTTCACCAAGAAGCCGTCCGCCAGTGCTTTGATTTCGTCCGGGAAGGTGGCGGAAAAGAGCAGATTCTGGCGCCCCCTGGGCAGCAGCGCGATGATGCGGCGGATGTCGCGAATAAAGCCCATATCCAGCATGCGATCCGCTTCATCCAGCACCAGAATCTCAACCGCCGACAGATCCACGGTCTTCTGCTGAACGTGATCGAGCAGACGGCCCGGTGTCGCGACCAGAATGTCCACGCGGCTGCGCAGCCGGGTGATCTGCGGATTGATGTTGACGCCGCCGAACATCACCATTGAACCGAGTTTCAGATGCTTACCGTAGACACGCACGCTTTCCTCCACCTGCGCGGCCAGCTCACGCGTGGGCGTGAGAATCAGCGCACGCACCGGCGGGCGACCGCTCGACGGACCTTTTACGGTTCGGTTCGACAGGCGATGCAAGATCGGCAACACGAAAGCGGCGGTCTTGCCGGTTCCCGTCTGCGCGCCGGCGAGCAAGTCACCACCGGCCAGCACGACCGGAATCGCTTGCAATTGAATAGGCGTTGCTTCGCTATAGCCTTTGTCGGCGACCGCGCGGTTAATTTCCTCGGACAAACCTAGAGAGGCAAAAGGCATAAGAATCCAGAATTGAATCCGTTACTCGACGCAAAGCGAAGCAACAGACAGAAGTTGAGAGAGCAGAAATCGTAGCGCCGCTTAGATTGGCGGCAGCAAGGGCGCGCACTTTAACAGACATTGGTACCTGGGCGCGCGGCGCTTGATATGCGAACCCTGTGTAGCCTGGAGGGAGCTTCAGCGGATTCCGGGAAGGTCTTGAGGCTCGTTCGCCTCAATTTCCCCGGATTACATTTCATTTCATCCGAGCTACGAACTGCGAGTCCGTGGTTAAACCTGGCGTTCTGCGTGTAATAGCCCAAAAAATCCGACGATGCACTCAATCTTCTCGCCGTCAGCGGAGATCCTGGCAATGTCGAGTCCATCCGGAAGCGTTGTGCCGTCTGCGTGGACGACGTGCCAGGCAAATCGTGCAATGCGGTGGTGATTGTCGATTGCGCTGGTACGCACCACCTTCGCTCCTGGCCGGCGCGCAACGACGTTAGCGATATGCGCCAATAATTCATCCGCGTTGCAGGCGTGAATCGTTGGGTCCGTATAGGTCGCGTCACTCGCCCAAACTGTAGACAACAGCGCTGCGCGTCGTCCAGCGTCGGGTTCGCTCCAGCATTCGCAATAGCGATCGATCAGTGCGCACAGCTCTCGGGGATCGCGCCGTTCAGACATAGAGCAAAGAATCGGTCATCAGGTCAGCACCGTCGGGCGCCAGGAGTTCCTCTTCTCAGCCATCGCAGTGCGACTCGCAAGGTTCGTCATTCGCGCTAAATTGATTCCACAAATTTAACCAGGGCTGCGCGATCGTCCTTGTTCATGCCGCGGAAGACCTCGCGTGATTTCTCTGCTTCGCCGCCATGCCACAGAATGGCCTCGGCAACGTTGCGCGCGCGGCCGTCGTGCAGCATGGCCGTGCTGCCGTTCACTGTCTGCGACAACCCCAGTCCCCACAATGGTTGCGTGCGCCAATCGCGCGGGCTGGCTTTGAAATCGGGTCGTCCATCACTGAGGTCTTCGCCCATGTCGTGGATTAACAAATCGGTGTAGGCGTGAAATTCCTGGTTTGCCAATTGCGGCAGATTGAGAAACCTGGCCGCGGTTTTCATGTTTGCTACGTGACAGATGGCGCACTGGGCTTCATTGAATAACTTCTCGCCGCGCAGGAATTGCTCGTTGTGCACATCACGTCGTGCCAGCACCGCGAGCGCTTGCGTCCAGTATTCAAGTTCATCCCAGTTGTAATCGATTAACTCAGGTTGATTTCCCGGCGGCTGTGCAGCGCAGTCTTTCTGCACCGGCGGACAGTTCTCCTGATCGTACAGCGACGACGTTACGCCCATATCACCATGGAGCGCGGCGACGATCTGCTGTCGGATACTGGGTTGATTCGATTTCCATCCGAAGCGGCCACCGGCCACGCGCTTGTTGATTGCGTCCCAAACTTGATTGATGCGGCCGTTATAACCGAGTTGTTTTTGTTTTTCAGCGACTGCCAGCAAAGTTTCCTCGGGTACTGCTTCAAGCAGTCCCAAGCCGAACACCGGTTGTGCGAGCCGCAGAGACGTCATCAAGTCTTCGCCGAGCGGGCCAAACCACAACTTGCCCCAACGCAGCCTGGGCTTGCGGAGAGTGACTTTTTCACCATCCGCGAATGCCACCTCACGGGTGTCCCAATCCACGAAGATCTCGGCTTCCGGTGTGACTCTTTCGCCGAGGAAGGTGCCATCGCGATCCTGCCCCATCAAGCCTTGATTCTGAATCTGATCGCCGTAGTTCGGGTGTGGCTTCGGTCCGCCATGTTCGTCCTCGCCAGGAATGCTAATGCGCACCAGCAACGACATTGGTTGCTCATCGCTTTTCGCGGGGGGCGTACCTCGTCCGCCTTTGACGTGGCAGCCCGAACAGCGGTCGGTAATGAAAGTTGGCCCCAGCCCCCAGTCGCCACCCAGCGAAGGAAACACCACCCATTTTTGATTGAAGTGCTGGCGCCCGCGCAGAAAGCGCTCGCGTTGCGGATAATTGAGCACCTGAGCTGGCTCAACGTAAGCTTCGCTGTCGGCGCGGTTGAGCGTAAAACTGCCGGCGGACAATGCCGCATCTTCGATCACGTCGCCCGCTGCCAGCGCCATCAGTCCCGAAGCGAGCAACGCGGCGATGGCCGCAAGGCGCAGATGGACGACTCGGGCTTGCATGCTTATTCCTCTGATGAGCAACGGTTCACGCAACATTACTGATGGAAAGGCGCTGGCGCAAGCAATGTTGTGAATTCAGTCCCGCGATACACCTGATTTTGATTTACTTCTGCACTGGGGATCGCGGAAAATGCTTGAATTTTCGTGGCAATTGCTTAATTCTGCGGACGGCGAACCGTACATAGACTGTACTCTGACAAACGCGAGAAGGAGAACGCAATGGCTGAGCAGAAAAATCCGTACGCGGCGCCGCAAGTGCGAGTGGATGACAGACAGGTAAGCAGCGGCGATCGCAATTTCATCGAAGGCGGGCGCATTGTCGCGGCGGGCCGCGGGTGGCAATGGATCGTGGAGGGCTGGGGTCTGTTCAAGCGGTTTCCGGGAATGTGGATTTTGATGTTCATCGTCTATATCGTGATCAACGTGGTGCTGGCGTTTATTCCGGTGGTGAATTTGCTGGCCAACCTGCTGTTCACCGTGTTCGCCGGCGGCTTCATGGTTGCGTGTCGCGCGATAGATGAAGGCGAGCAACTTGAGATAGGCCATCTGTTTGCCGGCTTTCGTGCGCGTACCGGTTCCTTGGTACTGGTCGGGGTCATTTACTTTGGCGGCGCTCTTCTGTTGGGTGTGGTGCTGGCGTTCACGATGATTGGCGGGATCGCGGTGCTTGCGAACATGGGCCCGGAAGAAATGTTGCGTGGTGGATTGCTGTTTGCGCTGATGTTCATGGCGCTGTTTATACCCATCATCATGGCGTATTGGTTTGCGCCGGCGTTGGTCATTCTCAAGGAGAAATCCGCGGTCGCGGCGATGAAAGAGAGTTTTCTCGGATGCCTCAAGAATATGCTGCCGTTCCTCGTCTACGGCGTGTGCGCGGCGCTGCTGGCGATCGTCGCAATGATTCCGTTGGGCCTTGGCTTGCTCGTGTTCGTGCCGACGCTGACCGCGTCGATTTACGCGAGCTACCGGGACGTTTATTTCGAAACCTAAAGCGCGGCAGCGCGTCGAGCATGGTAAATTCCTCTGACGCCCATGCTCGACACCATTCGCGAAGCGCCGACCCCGGAAGGCATTGAGCTCACGCTGAGAGTGGCGGGGCCGGTGCCGCGCTCGCTCGCATGGGGGCTGGACTTGCTGATCCGTTTCGTATTGAGCGCGATCATTCAGGTTCCGCTGGTCGCGCTCGGCCGTTTCGGGATGGGTATGTACCTGATCGTTTATTTCCTGCTGGAGTGGCTCTACCCCGCGCTGTTTGAAGCGTTGCGCGGCGCGACACCGGGCAAGAGCGCGTTCGGGCTGCGTGTTCTGCACGACGACGGCACGCCGCTCACCTGGGGCAGCGCACTCGCACGCAATCTGCTGCGCGCGGTGGACTTTCTGCCTTTCTTGTATGGCTTCGGGTTGATCTCAATGCTGATCAACAAAGACTTCAAGCGCCTGGGCGATCTCGCCGCCGGAACGGTTGTCGTGTATCACAAGCCGGCGACCGCCTACGCGGCGATTCCGGCTGTCTCGGCGATTGCGCCGGGGCGCGCGCTGACGCTGGATGAGAAGCGTACCGTGCTCGATTACGCCGCGCGCGCGCCGACCTTGACCGATGAGCGCGCCGCTGAGCTTGCGGCCCTGGTGCCGCACCTGACCGGTGGTCTCGCCGGCGCCGCGGCGCATTTGCGCTTGCTCGGCATCGCCAATCATCTGTTGGGGCGGCCTTGAGGCAGGAAGAATTCGAGACGCGGTTCGCGGCGCGCTGGGACCAGTTCGATGGCTGGCTGGCCGATCGCCCGCGACGCGCGCAGCGCCAACGCGTGAACGCGGACGCCCCCGCGATCGCCATCCTCGATGCGGTCGAGGTACCGCGCCGCTACCGCGAAATCTGTCAGCATTTGGCGCTGGCGCGCGATCGCCAATACAGCGCGGAACTGATCGAGCGGTTGTCGAGCCTGGCGCTGAACGGCCATCATCTGCTGTACAGCGCGCGCGGCGCGATGTGGTCGCGCCTGGCGCAATTCATCCTGGCGGGTTTTCCCGCGCAAGTGCGGCGCGAAGCGCGGTTGGTGCTGCTCGCCGCTGCCTTGTTTTTTGGACCGATGGTGATTTTGTCGGTCACGCTGCAGCGCTATCCGGACTTCGCTTATGTGGTGCTGGAGCGGCAACAAATCGAGTCGTTCGAGTCGATGTACGGAAAGCAGTCGCGCGCGCTTGGGCGCAAGCGCGACGCCGATTCCGACGTGGTGATGTTTGGGTTCTATATCTACAACAATATCGGCATCGGCTTTCAGACCTTCGCCGGTGGCATTCTGTTCGGGCTCGGCACCTTGTTTTATTTGTTGTTCAACGGCGGTTACATCGGCGCCGTCACCGGACACGTGATCCAGCTCGGTCTCAGTGAAAACTTTTTCTCGTTTACTTCGGGTCACAGCGCGTTCGAGTTACTGGCGATCGTGCTATCCGGTGCCGCCGGCCTGCGTCTCGGCGCGGCGCTGATCGCGCCAGGCCTGCGTACCCGTGCCGATGCCTTGCGCATGGCGTCGCGCAGCGCGGTGCAACTGATCGGCGGCGCGGCCGGAATGTTCCTGGTCGCGGCGGCGATCGAAGCATTCTGGTCACCGATCCGGGGCGTTGCGCCCACGGTGAAATATGGCGTGGGTGCGGCGTTGTCGGTCGCTCTGTTGATGTATTTTGTTTTCGGCGGCCGTGCGCGTGATCAACACTAGACGCGGGGCACGGTGTTAGAAAACCTCAGCGTCAGTTTGCGCCCGCGCAATCCGTGGGAGGCGCTCGATCTCGGCGTTGCGATGGTGCGCGATGGGTGGCGCCCGGTGTACGCGGCCTGGTTGGCGATTTATCTTCCGCTTGCGTTGCTGCTCGGCCTGACGCTGCGCGCGTGGGCGCCGCTGGTAGTGTGGTGGCTTAAACCCGCGCTGGATCGCGTCGTGCTGCATGTTGTGGCCTGCGCAGTGTTCGGCGCCGTGCCCAGTGTGAAGGCGACGATCAAGGCGCTGCCCGCGCTGATGCGTCATGGCGTGTTCGCGTCGCTCAGCTACTATCGTTTCGACTTCGCGCGCTCCTTCAATCTGCCGGTGTGGCAACTCGAAGCGCAGCGCGGCAGCGCGGCGCGCGCGCGTGGCAAGCAATTGCACAAGCGCACGCGCGGTTACGCGGTGTGGCTCACGCTGGCTTGTTTGAATTTTGAGATGATCGCGATCGTGTCGCTGCTCGGCGTGTTCGATCTGTTGATCCCGGCGGCGAGCCGGCAGGAGTTCGATTGGTTTGCCTTGTTGCGTCATGGCTTCGCCGATGCCCCCGAGTATCTTGGTCTCCTCTACGCGGCGGCTTATTTGATCGCCGTCGCGCTGCTGGAGCCATTCTATGTTGCGTCCGGGTTCGCGCTGTATCTGAACCGGCGCGCGCTGCTGGAAGGCTGGGACATCGAGATGCAGATGCGCCGCTTGGCGGAATCCAAGCGCGGCGTCGCGGCAGCGACTGTGCTGGTCGCCGTGCTGATGAGCGGCCTGTGCCTGCGTGTCGACGACGCGCGCGCGCTGGACTCGCAAGCGGCGCACTATGCCAAGGAGATCAAGAGCGCGCCGGAATTTCAGGAATATCGCGAGACGCAGATGCTGGACTATCTGGGGGACTTGAAAACTGCCGACGAAAAAGAACAGTCACGCAAGAAGATGCCCGAATGGCTCAAGGCGCTCGCCGCGTGGTTTGCTCAGTCGGCGCGCTGGATCATGTGGGGCGTGCTGGCGTGCGCGGTGCTCGCTTTCGCCTATTACCTCGGCCGGCATTTGTCTTTGCGCGGTTTCGGCCCGATCCAGCGCGCTGCCCCGCCGGCGACGTTATTTGGCCTCGACGTGCGAGCGCAGTCTTTGCCTGACGACGTGGCGGCGGCCGCGCGTGCACTGGCGCGTCAAGGGGACTTTACCGCCGCGTTGTCGCTGCTGTATCGCGGCGCGCTCACCACCCTAATTCACCGCGACGGGATCGAGTTTGTGGACGGCGACACCGAGTCGGACTGTCTCAGCCGCGCCACGCACAAGATCAATGCGGCCTCGCGCAGTTATTTTTCGACGCTGGTGGCGAGCTGGCAGCGCGCGGCGTACGCGCGTCGATCCGTCGAAGCGGCGCAGATCGAGCAACTGTGCGCTGACTGGGGCGCGCACTTTTCGCCGCGTACATGAACCGCCCGCAAGTCATCGTTCCACTGATCTTGCTGCTGCTCGGATTCGCCGGCGGGTGGGTTTGGACGCATTTCGAGCGCGTCAGCTTGCGCGAATGGGTCGGATACAGCGGGGAAGCGTGCAGCGATCGATTGTATGCCGCGCGCCGGTTGGTCGAGCGCATGGGTGCACGCGCGCGCAGCCTGGAAGCGTTCGATCAAGTTGCACGCTTGCCGGCGCGGGCGACGCTGATCGTGACGGCGAACGCGGGCGAGTTGGCGCGCGCACAAATCGCCAGTGTGCTCGAGTGGGTGCGCGGCGGCGGTCATTTGTTGATCGAAGCACAGTCCGCCGCGGACCAAGATCATCGCGATCCCGCGCGGACCAAATGCGATCGCGGCGGCTGTGGCTGCCAGCATCACAATCTGCTCGCCGAATTCGCTATCGTTACCAGTGAAGCGGATGCGCGTGCTGCGGCCGGGGTAAGCGACGACGAGCAGGCGAGCGACGACGAAGAGATGGACGGCGCCGCGCCGTCGGAAGAAGACGACGCGGCAAATGCCGGCGATGAAGAGGGCGCAGCAGAGGCGACACCGCAACAGCCGGTAACGCCGCCGCGCCCACAGCAACAAGCGTTGATTGACTTCCCCGGCCGGCCCGCTACGCGCGTGCACTTCGGTTCGGTGGCAACCTTGCGCGAGCTCAAGCCTAAATCAACCTGGCGTGTCGAGGGCGACGGCGGGCTGCTCGCGCTGCGCTTTCCCGAGGGAAGCGGCTGGGTTACCGTGGTGTCGTCGCTGCGTCCGGCGGACAACTGGAATATCGACAAAAACGACCATGCTGATTTTTTTTGGCAGTTGGCGGCTTTGCCGGATTCCGCTACGCCAGCATGGACGGTGGCGCAGCCACGCACGGAGATCGTATTCGTGCGCCACATCGAGATGCCCAATTTATGGACCTGGCTGCAGCGCAACGCGGCGCCGGCGCTGATCCTGCTCGGTGTCTTGCTGCTGCTGTTACTGTGGCGCGTGGTGGTGCGCTTTGGCCCGATCGAGCCGGCGCCGGTGCGCGGCGTGCGCAGCCTGTATCAACATCTCGCGGCAAGCGGCCGTTTCCTGTATCGCCACGGCAAGCAAGCGCGCTTGATGTCGGCGCTGCGCGAGGAATGCATGCAACAACTATTTCGCGCCGCGCCCGAGGCGCGTCAAATGGAAAGCGCCGCTCGCTTACTGATCGCGGCGCAACTGTCCGGTCTTGCCGTGCGCTTGCTCACCGAAGCGTTCTCCGCCACGCCGCGCAACGCACATGAATTTTTGGCAACCACCCGGACGCTGGCGCAATTGCGCGCGAGCTTGCTCGGTCGCAGGAAAATCAGTGATTGAGCAATCGAACATACCGCTTGATTCGGTGGATTCGCGCAGCAATCCACCGCTCTCGGATTCGCGCAGCAATCCAACATTTTTTACGACTCAAAGGTGGATTGCCGCTTCGCAGCGAATCCACCCTACGACTTACGGAGTACGGGTTGCCCCCGCCATGAGAGCTTTGAGCATCCACGACTTTTCTACATTCGCGTTGAGTGGATTGGCGTGGGGTGGATTCGCGCAGCAATCCACCGTTTTTGGATTCGCCGCATAGTGGCAATCCACCGTATACGTCCCAGCACAAGGAGAGTAAATGAACGACACGCAGACTTCGGAGGCCCTCACCCAGGCGTTGCGCGCGGTCGGCGCGGTGCGCGGCGAGATCGCCAAGGCGCTGATCGGGCAGGACGCGATCATCGATCAGACTTTGATCGCGCTGCTCGCGGGCGGACACGTGCTGGTTGAAGGCGTGCCCGGTCTTGGTAAGACTCTGCTGGTGCGCGCGCTGGCGCGAACCTTCGGCGGAAATTTTTCACGCATTCAATTCACGCCCGATTTGATGCCGGCCGACGTCACCGGTCATTCGCTCTACGACCAGGCGACACGACAGTTCACCATGCGCAAGGGGCCGGTCTTTACCCATCTGCTGCTGGCGGACGAAATCAATCGCGCGCCGGCCAAGACGCAAGCCGCGCTACTGGAAGTGATGCAGGAAGGGCAAGTGACCATCGAAGGCGTGGCGCACCCGTTGACGCCGCCATTCATGGTGCTGGCCACGCAGAATCCGATTGAACAGGAGGGCACTTACGCCTTGCCCGAAGCGCAGCTTGATCGCTTTCTTTTGAAACTTCGCATCGACTATCCGTCCGAGCTGCACGAGCAACAACTGGTGCGCCAGGTGACGTCCAATCAAGTGGGCGAAAAACTCAACGTTGACGCGGTCAACACCCTCCTCCGCCCGGAAACTATTCTGGCGTTGCAACGCGTGAGCGCGAGCATGACGGTGGACGAGCGGGTGATCGACTACGCGGTGCGCATCACGCGCGCGACGCGCACCTGGCCGGGGTTGTCCTCCGGCGCCAGCCCGCGCGGCGCGATCGCACTGATTCGCTCCGCGCGCGGTCACGCGCTGATCCAAAATCGCGCGTTTGTAACGCCGGACGACCTGAAAGCGGTGGCCTTGCCGGCGCTGCGGCATCGTGTCGCACTCGCGCCGGAGCTGGAGATCGAAGGACAGCAGGCCGACGACGTGCTCGCGTCGCTGCTGCAGAAAGTGGACGCGCCTCGCGTCTGAGCCGCCAGATGTTTAGCGCGCTGCGCTCGCTGCTGCCGGCGCCTCGTTTGCTCGCGCTGGCCGCGACTTGGCTGGTGTTCACCGTCGTCATGTTGTTCTGGCCGGTGCTCGAAGCGGCCTGGCAAATTGCGAGCGTCGTCATGGTGTCGCTGTTGCTGCTGGACCTCACCGCTTTACTCACGTCATCAACCCTGAGCGGCGAGCGCGGTTTCGCCGGCTCCGCACCGATTGGCGTGTGGCGCGAAGTGCGGCTGCGGCTGCGCAACCCAGGAAAACTGCGACTGCGTTGCGAGGTATTCGATCATCATCCCGCGCAATGTAGCCAGGACACGCTGCCGCTACGCGTGACCATTCCACCCGAGAGCTGGGCCGAGTTGCGCTATCGGCTGAAAGCGCACCAGCGCGGTGAACTGAAGTTTGGCCGCATCGAGCTGAGAATACATTCCCCGTTGCGGCTGTGGCACAAGAAAGCGTGGACCGGAAGTGAGAGCCGCGTGAAGGTGTATCCGAATTTCGCCGCGCTCACCAAGTATGCCTTGCTCGCCACCGACAACCGCTTGTCGCAGATCGGTATCCTGCGCCGGCGTCGTCGCGGCGAGGGCCTGGACTTCGATCAACTGCGCGAATATCAGGAAGGCGACAGCGTGCGCAAGATCGACTGGAAAGCCAGCCAGCGCATGAACAAACTGATTTCGCGCGACTACCAGGATGAGCGCGATCAGCAAGTGATGTTTCTGATCGACTGCGGCCGCCGCATGACGGCTCGAGATCACGACAGCTCTCATTTTGATCACGCGCTCGATGCGACATTGCTGCTTGCCTATGTCGGCCTGCGCCAAGGCGACGCCGTCGGCCTGCTCACCATGAACGGCCCGCCGCGCTTTCTCGCGCCCAGCAAATCGAGCGCGGCCATCAACCGTATTCTCGCTGCGGTGTATGACTTGCAGCCAGGCCCGATGGCGCAGGACTACTACAGCGCGGCGGTGCAGTTGGCGCAGCGCCTGCGCAAACGCGCTTTGATTGTGATTATCTCCAACCTGCGCGACGAGGACGATGACACCTTGGCCCCTGCGTTACGTTTGTTGCAGCGGCGCCATCTGATAGTCCTTGCCAGTTTGCGCGAACGCGTGGTGGACGACACGCTGCTCGCACCGGTCGGGACTTTCAACGACGCACTGACCCGGGCCGCCGCCGCCGAATATCGCCTCGCGCGCGACGCCGCCTTCAAGCGCTTGCGTCACGAACACGTGGTCTGCCTCGATATCGAACCGCGGCGCCTCGCCATCGCTCTGGTGAATCAGTATCTGGAGATCAAGCGCAGCGGCCGCTTGTAGGGTGAATCCACCACCATACGCCTACGCCGAATCGCTATTTCGGTAAGTCTCGATCGCGGTCGTAAACCAGCGTGAGACCGGTCTTGACCGCTTTCGGAAGCATGGCGCGACGCGCCTCCTGCACCAGCGCGCGCAAAATCGGCGCGGCGCGCGGAATGCCCATTGACCCGCCGACTACCAGCGCATCGCGCGCTTCACCCACCACCCGCAACCAGCGTCCGCGATCGGGAAAATCGACCGAGGCTTCGGTCTTGAGAAATGCTTCGAGCTGATACAGATCGTGCTTCGCCTCGCCGGTGAAGTTCTTTCCCATGGAATCGAGGGCGGATTGAATCAACTCCACCGCGCGCTTCAGTTTCGAGGATATCGCGGTACTCACGGCATTCTCCATTGTTTCAACAGCAACAAAACGCAGTAAGCACCCGGCGCGGCCGGCAGGTGTTTGACGGCATGGCTGCTCGCCAGTTTGCCGGCCGCCAGTTTGTCGATCGATAGGGTCGCCGCATCAAAATGTTCCGCGCCTTTCGCTGATAAGTATAGGACGATCACGGCGAACCGGTAGTTCCCGTGACTGTGGTGCGAGTTTCATGCACCCATCATCGCGGCGACCCATCGCGTCGTCAAGACCGGCGATCAACAATCGTTCTGGACACGGCCGCACGATGCGTGGATCGAACGTACGTTCGCGGGTGAGGGAGAGTGAGTCTTACTTATACGCCCGATGCAGGGTGCGCTCGCGCGCCGCGAGCAACAGGCCGAGGAACAGGCTCGCGCACAGCAGTCCGTACACGCTGACCCACAACATGGTGCGCACGCCAACGAGCGTGGCCGCCGCTCCCGAAAGCAAAATTCCGAGTGGCGCCAAGGCACCGGTGGTCATGCGCAGCGACGCATTCGCGCGCCCAAGCAAGTGCGCGGGAATCAACTGCTGGCGCACCGAGAGTTCGTTCACCAGATACAAGACAAAGAAGCCGTCTCCGATGAACTGCGCGGCGCCGAGCCACAGTGTCGCCGCCACCGGACTGCCGTGGGCGATGGGCACCAGCAACTGCGCGGTGCCGAGCATGCTGAGGCCCAGCACCAGAACCCGCGCTACGCCAAGCGCGCGCGTCAGCCGTGGCGCGAGCGCCGCGCCGATCATCGCGCCGGCGCCGCCGCAGGAAATGGCAATGCCGAGCAGAAACGGCGTCATGCCCAGTTCGCGGATCGCATAGTACGCATAAATCGGCACGAACATCGGC
>JAYUZG010000120.1:0-13575 GCA_043751985.1 Betaproteobacteria bacterium | reverse complement strand
ACCCGTGCGTCTAATCGGGTGGGACGCGCAGTGAGCAAGGTCGCCGTGCGCTGCGGGCCGCCGGCAGGCTGATCGAGGCGTTATGCCGTTCAAGAAAGTTCTGATCGCCAATCGCGGCGCAATTGCTTGCCGCATTATCCGCAGTCTGGACGCGTTGGGCATCCGCTCGGTTGCGGTCTACTCCGAGGCCGATCTTCCTTCGCTTCACGTTGCTCGGGCGAGCGAAGCCGTGTGCATTGGCCCCGCGCCGGTGGCTGAGAGCTATTTGTGCATCGACCGGATCATCGCCGCGGCGCGCGCGACCGGCGCCGAAGCGATTCATCCGGGTTATGGATTTCTCTCTGAGAGTGCGGAGTTCGCCGATGCGTGCGAGCACGCGGGCTTGGTGTTCATCGGACCGGCTGCCGCGCAAATGCGCGCCTTCGGCCTGAAGCATACCGCGCGGGAACTGGCAATGAAGAGCAGCGTGCCGTTGCTGCCGG
The DNA here is from genome assembly GCA_043751985.1 of Betaproteobacteria bacterium. GTDB lineage: Bacteria > Pseudomonadota > Gammaproteobacteria > Burkholderiales > JAYUZG01 > JAYUZG01. Next base: position 13,093 of record JAYUZG010000120.1, on the reverse strand, counting down.
GCAGTGGACTGCTCGATGACGCGCGGCACGCGCAATCGGAGGCCGTGCGTATTGGCTACCCGGTCATGCTGAAGAGCACTGCCGGTGGCGGCGGAATCGGCATGCGGCTCATCTGGAATGATGCGGAGATGCCCGGCGCTTACGCCGCGGTGGAGCGCCTGGCGCGCGGGAATTTCAACGACGCCGGCCTGTATTTGGAGAAATTCGTCGAGCAGGCGCGTCACATCGAAGTGCGGATTTTCGGTGACGGTACGGCCGAAGTGACCGCGCTGGGCGAACGCGATTGCTCACTACAACGGCGCAATCAAAAAGTCGTTGAAGAGACGCCCGCGCCGCATCTGACGCCGCAACTTCGCGCGCGGTTGCACGAGACCGCGGTGCAACTGGCCAAGTCAGTTCATTACCGCTCGGCCGGCACGGTGGAGTTCATATTCGATGTGAAGGAAAAAGAATTTTATTTCCTGGAAGTCAACACTCGGTTGCAGGTGGAACACGGCGTGACCGAGGAAGTAACCGGCGTGGACTTGGTTGCGTGGATGGTGCGGTGCGCGGCGGGCGAGATGCCGCCTTTGCACACTCTGCCGATCGAGGCGCGCGGTGCGTCTATTCAAGTGCGTTTGTACGCCGAAGACCCGGCGAAAAACTTTCAGCCTTGCAGCGGCACGCTGACCGCAGTTGAGTTTCCGTTACGCGCGCGAGTAGAAACCTGGGTCGAACAAGGCACTGACGTGCCACCTTACTATGACCCGATGATTGCGAAGATCGTCGTCAAAGGAGAAGACCGCCGCGCCGCCATCGCAAAAATGTCCGAGGCATTGGCGGCTACGCGCGTGGACGGAATCGAAACCAATCTAGAATATCTGCGACAGATCGTCGCCGCTCCTGAATTCGCCGTTGGCGGACAGACGACCAGTTATCTGACGGGGTTTTCCTATCGCCCCTTTACCGTTGATGTAATCGAACCCGGCGTGCAGACCAGCGTGCAGGACTGGCCGGGGCGCATCGGTTACTGGAATGTCGGCGTGCCACCATCTGGGCCGATGGATGCGCTGGCGCTGCGCCTCGCAAATCAGTTGCTCGGCAGCTCTCAAGGTGCGCCGGCGCTGGAATGTACCGCCGGCGGCCCGAGCTTGAAGTTCAACTGCGATACAGTGATCGCCATCACCGGCGCGGCGATGCACGCGACCCTGGATGACCGGCCGTTGAAGTTATGGACGACGCACACGGTCAAGGCCGGAAGCGTGCTCAAACTGGGCCGCATTGCGGGTGCGGGGCTGCGCAGCTATCTCGCCGTTGCGGGCGGCTTCGATGTTCCTGCCTACCTTGGAAGTTGCGCGACTTTTTCACTGGGGCATTTTGGCGGACATGCGGGACGCGCTTTGCGCGTGGGTGACGTGCTGCATGTGCGACGCTCGCTTACCGCTATGACGCCTAGAGAGCTGCCGCCGGCACTCATTCCGAGCTACAGCGAGCAGCGGGACATCGCCGTGTTGTACGGCCCGCACGGCGCGGCGGACTTTTTCACCGATGAAGATATCGAGGTCTTTTTCGCCACGTATTGGGAGGTGCACTACAACTCCAGCCGCACTGGCGTGCGGCTGATCGGCCCTAAACCTCAGTGGGCGAGGCCGGACGGTGGCGAGGCGGGATTGCACCCTTCCAATATTCACGACAACGCCTATGCCATCGGTGCCATCGATTTCACCGGAGACATGCCGGTCATCTTGGGTCCGGATGGCCCCAGTCTGGGCGGCTTTGTTTGTCCCGCCGTCATCGTCGATTGCGAACTGTGGAAAATAGGCCAGCTCAAACCCGGCGATCGCGTCCGCTTTGTGAGAGTGACGCACGACTGGGCGGAGAGCATGTCCACGGCCGCGAATAAAGCGATCGCGACGCTTACTCCGCCTGCGACTAAAACGGCGGCACTTGCGCGGCGCGCGACGTCAAATTTAACAGCCGAGGCGACGCCGATTATTCAAGAGCATCGTGCGCCGCCCGGTGGCTTCGATGCCGTCTATCGCCAATCCGGCGACGGTTATTTATTGATCGAGTACGGCCCGCCGGTTCTCGACTTGAATCTGCGCTTTCGCGTGCATGCGCTGATGTCGTGGATCGAACAAGCGGCGCTGCCGGGTGTGATCGACCTCACACCCGGCATACGCTCGTTGCAAGTCCACTACGACGGCAGACGTCTGCCACGCGCGCGCTTGCTCGAACTGCTGCTCGGCGCAGAACGCGAGTTGCCGGCGATTGAAAACATGCAAGTGCCGTCGCGCATCGTGCATCTTCCCTTGTCGTGGGATGATCCGGCCACCCGGCTGGCGATCGAGAAGTACACGCAGTCGGTGCGCCAAGATGCGCCGTGGTGTCCGAGCAATATCGAGTTCATTCGCCGCATCAACGGGCTCGCATCCGTGGACGAGGTGCATCGGATCGTGTTTGGCGCAAGCTATATGGTGCTCGGCTTGGGCGACGTGTATCTCGGTGCTCCGGTGGCCACTCCCATTGATCCGCGCCACCGACTGGTGACGACGAAGTACAACCCGGCTCGTACCTGGACTCCCGAGAATGCCGTCGGTATCGGTGGCGCTTACCTGTGTGTTTATGGAATGGAAGGGCCGGGTGGCTATCAATTCGTCGGCCGCACCATTCAGATGTGGAATCGATATCAGCAGACGCGGGAATTCACATCCGGCAAGCCGTGGTTGTTGCGCTTCTTTGACCAGATCCGTTTTTTCCCGGTTAGCGAGCAGGAGTTGCTCAAGATGCGTGAGAATTTTCCGCTGGGTCGCTATAGCTTGAAAATAGAGCAATCGACTTTCTCGCTGCGCCAATACAACGAGTTCCTGAATCAACATGCGAGCTCAATCGCAACGTTCAAGTCACGGCAGCAGTCTGCCTTCGAAGCGGAGCGAGAACGCTGGCGCTTAGCCGGACAGGCGGAGTACGCGACCGAAACGGCCGTGGCTCAGTCCGCGAGTGACGCCGAACTCGACCTCCCCTCCGGTGCGCGCGCGGTCGCTGCGCAGCTCGCCGGCAATGTGTGGAAAGTGCAAGTGAAACCGGGCTACACGGTCGCACAAGGCGATGCGCTGGCGATCGTTGAATCGATGAAGATGGAATTTCCGGTTGCCGCCCCCTGCGCAGGCAAGGTTCTGCAGGTGTTGTGCCGCGAAGGAGCGCAGGTTTCCGCCGGTCAGAGCCTGGTGGTGCTACAAGCCGCGTAGGCGACTCGATGACAGCCCGTTGAGAGTTGAGAACAAAATCGCGGTTGCGGAGACGTAACGCAAACACAGGAACGAGAGCGAGACCATGGATTTGTCGATAAGCAGCTTGCGCCAACAGTATCTTGAGCGTCGTCTCTCGCCAAGTTCCTTGGTCGAGAACATCGCGCAGCTCACAAGCGACGACCCCAATCGCGTCTGGATTCACCGGCTCTCAGTCGCGCGGATGCGTGACTACGCAAGTGCACTCGACGGTCGAGATCCGAACTCACTGCCGCTCTACGGCATTCCGTTTGCGATCTAAGGACAACATCGATCTCACAGGTGTGCCGACCACCGCGGGTTGTCCGGAATTTGCCTACACGCCATCGCGCAGTGCGACGCTGGTGGAACGACTGATCGTCGCCGGTGCGATTCCGGTCGGGAAGACCAATCTGGATCAATTTGCGACGGGTCTGGTCGGAACGCGCTCGCCCTATGGCGCGTGCCGCAACAGCTTCGACCCGGACTATATTTCGGGCGGCTCGAGTTCAGGTTCGGCAGTGGCGGTGGCGAAAGGCTATGTGAGTTTCAGCCTCGGCACCGACACGGCGGGGTCGGGCCGCGTCCCGGCATCGTTGAATAATTTGATCGGCCACAAACCCACCTGTGGCCTGCTGCCAACGAGCGGCGTTGTCCCGGCTTGCCGCTCGCTCGACGCCGTGTCGGTATTTGCTCTTTGCGGCGAAGACGCGCAGCGCGTCGTTGCGGTGGGCGCCGGCTTCGATGCGGACGATCCATTCTCGCGCGCCGCCGAACCGCATGGATTCGATTTTGGCACGACTACGCGCTTTCGCTTTGGTGTGCCGCGCGCGAGCAACCTGGAGTACTTTGGTAACGCGGACGGCGAGCGCCTGTTCCGGGAAGCGGTGCAAACGCTGATCGATCTGGGAGGCGAACCGACGGAGATCGATCTCCAGCCTTTTCTCGAATCCGCGCAACTGCTTTATGGCGGTCCCTGGGTAGCGGAGCGCTACGCGGCGATTCGTGCGTTCTTCGACGCTAAACCCGACGCACTGTTCCCGGTGACTCGGCAGATTGTAGGCGCGGCAAAGAACTGGCTCGCCGCGGATGCATACGCAGCACTCTATCGGCTGAAAGAGTTAAAGCGCAAGGCCGATCGCGTCTGGACGCAGGTGGACTGTATCCTGACGCCGACCGCGGGCCGGCATTACCGAATTACTGAAGTCGAGGCAGAGCCAATCAAGTTCAACTCGAATCTGGGCTACTACACCCACTTCATGAACCTGCTCGACTACGCGGCAACGGCGGTGCCGGCGGGATTCCAGAATGACGGTTTGCCCTGGGGCGTGACTTTGTTCGCGCCTGCGTTCCAGGATGTGCCGCTGCTGCACCTCGCCGCCAAACTGCAGCGGGCGCGAGTTGCGACCGCTGGCGCGCACGGCCTCCCAATCGCCGCGGCCGAGAGTGTAGACGCGGTTCCGGCGAAGTCTGGCCAAGTGAGAGTCGCGGTGTGCGGAGCACATATGAGCGGGTTACTTCTTAACTCTCAACTGTCATCGCGCGCGGCGCGACTGGTCGCGGTCACGCGCAGCGCGCCGTTTTACAAGCTGTACGCGTTGCCGGGCGGCCCGCTGGCGCGGTCCGGCATGATCCGCAGGGAAGACGGCGCGTCGATTGAACTCGAAGTATGGAAGCTGCCGGCGACGGCCTTCGGCTCTTTTGTGGCCGGCATTCCGTCGCCGCTTGGAATCGGCACCGTGGAGCTGGCCGACGGGAGTTCGGTGCAGGGCTTCGTGTGCGAAGCGTACGCAGCGCCCGGCGCCACTGACATCACAAAATTTGGCGGCTGGCGTGCGTATCTCGCATCGCGATCTGCTTGAATCGGTATATCCGTTAGCAGTCCGACTCGGGTTGCAAAGAATCAAGTCTGCGACTAGCCGCGAGCGCTGGGGTTCTCCGCCAAGAGAATTTCTGAGTTCTGAAGCCACGGCAACGTTGACAATACGATCTGCCCAGTATCTGCTGCGCGGTGGCCAAAAGAAATCTCGAAATCAAGTATCGGTCGAAAAGCTGCATCGCCCGCTCCAGATGCCAGATGCACGAGATCACTTGCGCTCGGCAAAGTATGGCCACGCGGACGAACGATCATGAAGAACGACCCTGCGGTGAATAAAAACCGCTCCGCTGACAATCGCAAGGTACTATTTGCACCGCCGCTGCCCGGAAGTCGCTCCCAGATCTCAAAGTAGTCCGCCTCGACTCCGTACTCTAACAACCGGTCCGGTGTGTCGAACTCAATGCGCCCGATGTCGTTCGTACCGTTGGGCGGTTGATAGTCGTACTTGCGCAGCCAACGGCATAGGTCGCCATCAACTTGCGTCGTGCCGCAGAATCCCTGCTGTTTGGCCAAGCCGAGCAATTCATCGCGTGTCAGTTGATCGAGCGAACTCTTGTCTGCGCAAGTCGGACGCTTGGCCGGCACCCGAATATCCGCGTGCCACGATTGTGTCTGCATCCAGTAAACCTGTGTCGTCGTGTCTTCGAGTTGCGGTGTACGCAATAAGCTGCGCTTCCACACCCCGATGTATTCGGGTGGTACGGTGGGGCCGGGAGCGAGATTCTGGGTCATGATGCCGGAAAAAATATCTGCAGCACGGGGTAAAGTCTTTCTGAGTAGCACGAGCACCAAGCACTCCATCTAAGTCACGATTTGGTGAATCGCATTTCCTCAAGTTCACCCATGCGCGCTAGTGATCTCAGATGACTCAAGCTGAAGCGGCAAGTCCAGCGTTGTGACACGCCGTAACTCTCGCCGGTGCTTGGCGTCGTCGTAAGCGATCCCGCGATGCATCGTGGCCAGATTGTCCCAAATCACCAGATCACCGACACGCCAAGCGTGGCGGTAGACATACGTAGGCTGCGTCGCGTGTTCGATCAGGTCGCGCAGCAGCAAGCGGCCTTCGGGTATTGGCCAATCTTCGATGCGCGAGGCGTGCGAGGCAAGATACAACGACTTGCGCCCGGTACGTGGATTGGTGCGCACCAGGGGATGCACCGCGCCTTTGAGCTTGGCTTCTTCGTCGGCGGAGAATTCAAAACCCAGAACGTGCCTTGAATAGGCAATTGAGTGGTGCGCACGCAGGCTCTCGATTCGCGATTGCATTGCGGCGTCGAGGCTCTCATACGCCGCGCGCAGGTCAGCGTACTCGGTGTCGGCGGGAACGGCCGGCACCACTTTCGCCGACAACATCGAATAACGCCCGGGCGGATTCTGGAACGACGCGTCGGTATGCCACAGCCGGTTGCCAAGCGAGTACATGCGACGGCGATCGTTAGAGCGCATCAGGTCGCCGCTCTCGTCGATGTTGGAGATGTCGGTCAGCGCTTCGTTGCCGAAGCGGTTTTTACCCAACACCGCCGATCCGGTATTGGCGTGCAATGAGCCATCGAAGCGCTGCGCGAAATCCAGTTGCTCTTGGTCTTTGAACCACTGCTCGCGGAACACCAGCACCGCGTAGCGATCCATTGCGGCTCGCAATTCATTCAGCGTGACACGATCAAAGGTTGTGCGTAGGTCTATGCCGCTGACTTCACCGGCAAACGTAGGACGTAATGGCTGAATATTCAGAGTCATGATTCACCTCCTTGCGAAAATCTTATCGAAGGCCCGCTCCATTCTACTTGGTCACCGGAAGCTGTTGATTCTCCGGCAGGGTCTGCGCGAACGACTGGCGTTGCGACAGGCGTGCGAACAGTCGCATTAGATTGGGCGCGCTGCTGCGCCACTCGTATTCGGGAAAGCGAAAGTCCAGATAGCCGAGCGCGCAACCGGTCGCCACTTCCGCCAGGCCGAATTCATATTGCGTAAACCACTCGCGCTCGCCGAGCAGTCGAGACAGCTCGCTTGTCCCTGCCACAATCTTCTTGCGTTGCCTGGCTATCCAATCTTCGCTGCGCAGTGCTTGCGGCCGCGAACGCTCCAGGAGAACCAGCACCACTGCATCGCACACGCCGTCGGCCACCACTTCGATTTGCTTGTGCGCAACGCGCTGCAGCGGATCAGCCGGAATAATCGCTGGCGATGCATCGAGCGTGTCAAGATACTCGACGATAACTTTCGAATCGTGCACCACTTGCCCGTCATCGAGAACCAGCGCCGGCACTTTACCGAGCGGATTGATTGCGGCTATTCCGGTGCCAGGAAGCCAGGGGTTATCGACAATCGTCTCGTACGGGAGGTGTTTTTCGATAAGCGCCACGCGCGCTTTGCGGGCGTAGGGACTGGGGCGGGCGATGATCAATTTCATGCAAAATCCATTTTCCATTTGAAGCTAAGCGGTTCCGTTTACGCAACCAAGACGCAGCATAATTGTATGCGACTCATTACCTCACCGGGACGCTGCGCAGGATGCGTATACCGGCCTCGTCTATCATCACGCACCTTTAACGGAATCAGTCGCCATGTTCAATTTCAAAGAGTTCGAGCGAGTTGGCTGGAACGACCGCAGCACCGCCGAGCATTATGACCGCATGTTTTCCGCGATCACAACGCAAGCGGTCTCGGCTCTGCTCGATGCAGCGCAAGTGAGCCGTGGCGACACAGTACTCGACGTCGCCACCGGCCCCGGTTACGTCGCGGGCGCCGCACGCGCTCGCGGCGCGCAGGTCAGCGCGATCGATTTCTCGAAGGAAAAGCTCGCCCTCGCGCGCGCGCACTTCTCCGGAGTGGATTTCCGCGAAGGCGACGCGGAGGCGCTGGCGTTTGGCGATGCCATTTTCGATGCAGTGACTTGCAACTACGGCGTACCGCATTTCTCGGCGCCGGACAGGTTCTTTGCCGAGGCCTGCCGCGTGCTGAAGCCGGGCGGACGCTTGTCATTCTCAGTCTGGGATGTGCCGGCTCAGGCGCGCGCGTTCGGCGTCATTTACGAAGCCATCGCGAGACACGGCTCGCTTGATGTGGGGCTTCCGGTCGGGCCGAACTTCTTTCTGTTCAGCGACCTCGATGTCAGCGTGCGGGCCTTGGACCAAGCCGGCTTCGTCGATTGCGCGGCCGAGAGATTCCAGCAGACTTGGGTCGCGGCGTCCGCCGACGATTTGTTCGACACGGTATCGCGCGGTTCGGTGCGCGCCGCCGCAACGCTGCGTGGACAAACCCAAGATGCGCTGGTGCGAATCAAGGCGGCCGCGTACGCGGAACTGGAAAAGTTCCGAAGCGGTGATACAGTGCGGGTGCCGATGGGGGCAATCATCGCCAGTGCGCTCAAGCCCGGTGAGATGGTTCGCAGTAAGGCGACGACCCCTTAATCCCTACGCGGGACGAGTTGAGTGGGGATAAGAGATCACTGGTTTTTTCAATATACTAGGAGGAGACATGAAGGACAATTTGAAGGAAAAAATTCAACTTGCCTGGCGGCGCCGGATGTTCCTGCGGCACGGCGCGATGGCTTTGGGCGGTCTGGCTGTTGGCTTACCGGCGTTGGCGGCAGCCAAGGAATGCAAGCTCACCGAGCAGGATATTCTCGGTCCGATGTACAACTACGGCGCGCCGGTATTTCAGATCAAACTGGCCTCCGACGGAGAGCCGGGACAGCGGTTGATGATACGTGGCTCGGTACTGAGCTCCGATTGCAAATCTCCGCTTCCCAATACCCTGGTGGAGATCTGGCAAGCGAACGACAAAGGTCTATACGACAAACAGCAGCCGGGAAATTTCCGCGAAGCAGACCTGAAGGCAAATCTGCGCGGCATGTTGCTCACTGACGCGAACGGACGCTACGAGATTGAGACGGTGATCCCCGGCGCGTATTCCATTCCGCCCGGCGTGCCGGGGTTGGAGAAATACGGTGGCTTAACGCGTGCGCGCCATATTCACATCAAAGTATTGCCGTTCTTGAGCGTCGCGCTCACTACACAGCTCTACTTCAAAGGCGACGAACATCTCGCCGGCGATCCGTGGGGCGGCCACAAGCCGTCACTGGCACTCGACATGAAGCAAGACGGCAAATATATGAAGGCCGACTTCGACTTCGTGCTCGGCACTGGCTTGTAATTTGCGGCACGCGTCCCTCTCCCTGAGGGAGAGGGAGAGTTGCGTAGCCCGGATGAAATGCAATGTAATCCGGGAAAAATAAGCCGCGACTCAAATCGCTTCTACAAACCGCACCAGCGATTGCCGCTCTGCATCCGACATCTGACGAAATAACTCTCGCGCAGTTTCTGCTTCTCCGCCGTGCCACAAGATTGCCTCGCTGACCGATCGAGCGCGGCCATCGTGCAGCAGCGCCTCGCCGGCACTCACGCGATGACTCAGCCCTAAGCCCCACAACGACTGCGTGCGCCAATCACGCGGCCCGGCCTTGAAGTCAGGCCGGCCGTCGGCCAACTCTTCTCCCATGTCGTGTAATAAGAGATCGGTATATGCGTGCAGAGTCTGATTTGCGAGCTGAGGCAAAGGAGCAAACGCACTCGCAGTCTTGAGTTCCGGCACGTGGCACACCGCGCAGTGCGCGGCGTTAAACAGCGCTTCGCCGCGACGGAACTCCGCTTCATCGATTGTGCGCCGCGCGGGCACCGCGAGGCCGCGCAACCACAACACCAGTGAGTCGATTTCGAATCCGCCGATCTCGGGAACATTGCCCGGAAGCTGACGGCCGCAGGTTTCCTGCACGCGCGGGCAATTCTGATCCGGGAACCAGCGCGAGGCGAGCCCCATATCACCGATCGCGGCAGCGGCCACCTGATGCGTCAGGCTGGCGACGTTGGATTTCCAGCCATAGCGCCCGAACGCCATCTGATGCGTGGCTTCATCCCACACGTAGTTGGGCCGTCCGTTATAACCCTTCGCTTGTTGCGCACGCGCAATATTGAGAATCGTGCTTTCCGGCACCGCTTCGAGCAGACCCAAACCAAAAATCGGCGGCGCGATGCGCAGTGAGAGCATGACAGCGTCGGACAGCGGACCGAAATTCAGTTTCTCGATGCGCAACTTCGGTTTGCGCAGCGTTACGATTTCCCCGTCAGCATAGGCGACGTCGTGCTCTTCCCAATCGAGATACAAACTCGCCTCCGCGGGCACCGGCTCACCGGCGTAAGCAACGTCAACATTTCTTCCGTCGAGCGAGCGATTCTGGAACTGATCGCCGTAATTTGGATGCGGCTTCGGTCCGCCGTGTTCATCCGCGCCCGGCAGGCTTACGCGCACCAGCATCGACAACAGTTGCTCCGACGATGATGCGGGCGGCGCACCGCGGCCTACGTGTACGTGACAAACGCTACAGCGATCGGCGATGAAGGTCGGACCCAGGCCCCAATCTCCATTCAAAGACACCACCGATGCCCACTGCCGATTGAAGATATTGCGCCCGACCATGAATTCTTGCCGCTGTCTCGAGGTCAACGCCGCCGCCGGTTCAGAGTAGGCGTGCTCATCCGCGCGGTCCAGCGTGAAATCTCCCGCCGACAACCGCCACGCAGCGAGCTTGTCCCCGGCGACCGCCAAAGAACAAACCCATATTGCGAGAAAACACACTGCCCGTCTCATTTGCATCCTCGTTTTGTGGCAGAAAACAGCAAGCTCAATTCCCGAGTATTGTAGGATGAATACTGCAACCAACGAGGACGCCATGATCGCCGTCATATTCGAATTCATCCCCGCGCCCGGCCGCCGACAGGAATATCTGGACCTCGCCGCGAGTCTGCGGCCCGAGCTCGAGAAATTAGACGGCTTCATATCGATAGAGCGGTTCAGCAGTCTTACCAATGAAGGGAAAATACTGTCGATGTCTTTCTGGCGCGACGAAGCGGCGGTGGCTTCGTGGCGCAATCTCGAGAAACATCGGCAGGCACAAGCGCGCGGCCGCGCAGGAGTCTTCACAGAATATCGGTTGCGAGTGGCAAACGTGGTGCGCGACTATGGTCTCAATGATCGACAGCACGCACCAAAAGATAGCCGCGCGAAACACGATGCCCATCGCAATTAGACACTTCCATGAAGAACTTTTTTCGTAGGGTGGGTTCGCGCAGCAATCCACCGAGCGGCACGGTGGATTGCGCGAGCGCGCGAATCGACCCTACTGTCGTATGCAAGACATCGGTTTTCGTAGGGTGGGTTCGCGAAGCAACCCACCAAGTTCTCGCATCAAGTATCTCAGCGTTTCCAGAATTGTTTCCTTCTGCATCCTCTCAAAGGAGAATCAAAATATGAAGAAAATTTATGCGCTCTTGATCGTCACGCTGTTCAGCACCTTCACTCCCACTGCGGTTCAAGCCGACAACGGCCCACAGTTCGCCGTCGAGGCCTCATGGCCTAAGCCGTTGCCGAATAACTGGATCATCGGGCAAATCGGTGGCATCGCCGTGGATTCGCATGATCACATCTGGGTGTTGCAACGCCCCGGCTCGCTCACCGACGACGAGCGCGGCGCGGCTCTTAACCCGCCGGTCTCCAAATGCTGCTTGCCCGCGCCGCCGGTGCTGGTGTTCGATACCGAGGGAAATCTGCTCCGCTCCTGGGGTGGACTCGGCAGCGGCTACGACTGGCCGCAATCCGAACATGGCATATCGGTCGATGCCGATGATCACGTGTGGATCGCTGGCAACGGCAAGAACGATCATCAAGTGCTCGAATTCACGCTCGACGGAAAGTTCATCAAGCAAATCGGTCACGCCGGAAAAACCGGCGGCAGCAATAGCACCGATCTCCTCGGCCGCCCCGCGTTGCCATTGTTGGATGGCGCAAGCGGCGAGCTCTACATTGCCGATGGTTACAAGAATCACCGCGTGATCGTATTCGACAGCGTCACCGCGCAATACAAGCGGCATTGGGGCGCGTACGGTAAGCCACCGAAAGACGATGACGCCGGCCCCTACGATCCGGATGCCAGCACCGCCGAACAATTCCGCAACCCCGTGCACTGCGTGCGCATCGCCCGCGACGGACTGGTGTACGTATGCGATCGCGTGAACGACCGTGTGCAACTGTTCCGCAAGAACGGCCAGTTCGTCACCGAGTTCGTGCTGGAGACGCGCACACGCGGCGCCGGGTCAGTGTGGGATATCGCCCTCTCCATCGATGCCGAGCAGAAGTATCTGTTCGTAGCCGACGGCACCAACAACTGCATCCACGTTCTACTACGCGCGAGCGGCGAACCACTGTCGTGGTTCGGCACCCCAGGCCGCAATGCCGGTCAATTCCACTGGTTGCATACCATGGCCATCGACTCCAAGGGCAATCTCTATGCGGGCGAAGTTGACAGCGGCAAGCGGGTGCAGAAATTTCGGCTGATAGGAAATTGAGCACTGTAGTAAGGAAACTTGAGCCGCATAGAACTCAAGGAGCACTATCTATGAGCGCGAGTGACTTTGTAACCGACCAAGAGGCGTTCCACAGCGCCTATCATTTTTTTTGAACGCGCTTAAAATGCTCGCACTTCGGGCAGTCGAGCAATGCACGCTTATGGGCGACTACAACGTCGGATGGGAACGGAAAGACGATGTACTCGCAGGGAAATTTCTTGTTGGCCGTGGCTACCTTACACCAAGCCAAGCGGCCTGGATCAGCACGATGGCGTCTGCGCTCGCGGCAGCCGACACACTGCTTCTTCCTGCGGGGAAAGGTCGGGACATCAACCTAAAGGCAATGTCACACGTATGCTGGGAGCCTCTGCGCTTTCTTGCAATCGAAGTGGTCAAGCAACTCGCCCCGTTCACGGAGACGAACGCCGAGTATCTCCATTTTCCAAACAATGCAACCTATTGAGCGCGTAGCTTACTCAGCAGTCGCCAATTAAGACGACACATTCCAAGTTTCGGCGCTCTATGATGGAGACGGCAGTGTGTCGCACAAGTTACCGACTTCTGAGTAA
>JAYUZG010000119.1:0-25209 GCA_043751985.1 Betaproteobacteria bacterium | reverse complement strand
CGGGCGAGCGCCACGGCGGCGCTGGCGCAGCCCGAAGAGCTGAGAGCGAGTCCGCACGCCACGCGGCAAGACAAGAAGCGCATCAAGGAGCTCGAACGCAATCTGCTGCGCAAAGACCGGGCGCTCGCCGAGACGGCAGCGCTCCCGGTTCGAACCCCCGTGGGGACGCCAAAATAAACAGGGCACAACGATGTGGCCCTGTTTATTTGGCGCGCGTACTCGAATTCAAAAGCAAGACCCGGAGTGCAGGACATGCTGAGCGTCGCTATATTGTGAACGTCACAAGCGAAGAGGGCCCCATGAAAGCATCAGACTATCGGAATCGGGTCGCGGCAGCAACGTTAGGCGATCCGCGCTGGGCGGCGGTCGTTGACCGAGATGCAACCGCTGACGGATCGTTCTACTACTCGGTGAAGACAACCGGTATCTATTGCCGACCGTCTTGTGCCGCGCGCCCTGCGCGACCAGAGAACGTGCAGTTTCACGCGACCCGCGCGGACGCGGAGCGCGCGGGCTTTCGGGCATGCAAGCGCTGCAAGCCGAATGAAGATTCTCTGGCGGCTCAATACGCGGTAAAGATCACCGCGCTATGCCGCTTCATCGAGGCCGCTGAACAGCCTCCGTCGCTCGATACTCTGGCGGCACGCGCGGGAATGAGCGCGTATCACTTGCATCGCATGTTCAAGTTAGTCACCGGCGTAACGCCAAGAGCCTATGCGTCGGCCCATCGGGCCAAACGTGTTCAGCAGGGACTACGTGAAAGCGAGACCGTAACCGGCGCCATTTACGGCGCCGGTTACAATTCCAATGGCCGGTTTTATGAAGAAGCAAATGGGTTGCTCGGTATGACGCCAACGGCATATCGTGCCGGTGGTGCGAACACGTCTATTCGCTTTGCAGTGGGTCAATGTTCGCTGGGGTCGATTCTGGTCGCGCAAAGCGATCGCGGGGTATGCGCGATATTGATGGGCGACGATCCGGACCGCCTCGCGCGTGACTTGCAGGACCGCTTTCCACGCGCGCACTTGATCGGTGGCGATGAAAATTTTGAGCGACTCGTTGCCAAGGTAGTGGGCTGGGTGGAGGCGCCCCGCCTCGGCGTCGATCTGCCGCTCGACCTGCGCGGAACGGTCTTTCAGCAGCGAGTGTGGCAAGCCTTACGTGAGATTCCCGCCGGTAAGACTGTGAGCTACACCGAGCTCGCAAAACGCATCGGCTCGCCCAAAGCTGTCAGAGCAGTCGCGGGTGCCTGCGCCGCCAATCCCTTGGCGGTAGCGATCCCCTGCCATCGCGTGGTGCGCAGCGACGGCACGCTGTCTGGCTATCGCTGGGGTGTCGAGCGCAAACGTGTTTTACTCGCACGAGAAGCGGATAAGTAGACCGATGAGGCGTCGCTTGCCGCGCATCGGAACGTCACACTAACGGCATTCACCGATTCTCTTGCCGACTTGCGTCTCCGACATCGTCATGTTCTTGCCGCCCATATTCATTTTGATGATGCCGCGATAGCCGTTGTCCGTAGTCGTGAATAGAGCAAACGCGCTCCCTCTGTTAGGCCCGGCGCATGCGATACGATAGCCGGCCGTGCTCGCCGTCACTGCGTAGTCGAGCAACTCGCATTGCTTGAGCGGGTTGTCGCTCAGAACGAAAAACGCACGTCCTGATTCCAATTCGACGGTGCTCACGCAGCGATTCACGATCGTGGGCGGCATCGCATCCTGCACATTGGGCAGATGAATTCGCACCTCGATTTGATACAGGCCGGGTCGCAACCGCAGTTCGCCCGCGTTTGCCGGGAAGTTAATGCAACTCGCAATACAACTTACAAAGAAGATGAGGGATCGCACTCGTGTCCTCCAAAACACTTCGCTTTTCACGATTTCAAATACGTCATCATCCCGACCTTTCTCATAGGTGGGACTGCAAGCTCTCAGTGATAGTCGTCTTCTCGCTGATGGCGGACTGCCAGGACAGTTACAGTTCGACCAGATTCAATCTCAAACAGCGCAACATAACCGCTCGCACCAAATGGAATGAGGAGCTCTCGAAGGAAGGCGTTTTCTGGAACCGCCTTGCGGCACGAGAACGGCGAGAACCTTAGTATTTCAATAGCGCTTCGGATCGCATTCAAGGCACGTTCTGCTGCGACGAAGTCTCGTTCAAGCATATAGTCATAGAGCCTTGACAAATCCTCCTCTGCCTCCGAAGTAAAACGGACTTTAAATCGCGTCACGTCACTACGCCGCGCGCCGCTTCGCCTTCTCGAGCTTGCGCGCCAGTTTGGCTATCACTTGGGAAGCCGAAACGTATTCGCCCGATTTCCTGGCCCGCTCCGCGCTAAGCAGACCTCTCGCGACAAATGCCTGTTGCGTCTTGCGTAGCTCGATATTTTTCTGGACGGCCTCCAGCACGAAAGCTGAAAGCGTTTCACCCCGAGCGAGAACGGCTTCTGCTTGCTTGCGCACTTCTGGCGAGACGCGCAGTGAAGGGATTGATGTGGATTTCATAGTGGCCTCAATTGCATTGCAAATGCGATGCATTGTACGCAGTATCGCAGCCAACGAACAGACGCTCCCGCGCCACCATGTACGGTATATCGCTGGGTTTTCTGCTCAATGGATGATTCGCGGGACCGGTTATTCCGGCACATCGCGCGCGAGCCGAATCCCGCTGAACTGCCAGCGCGCGTGCGGCGGAAAAAAATTCCGGTAGCTCGCGCGAATATGCGACTGCGGTGTCGCGCAGGAGCCGCCACGCAACACCCATTGATTCACCATGAACTTGCCGTTGTACTCGCCCACGGCGCCTGCGGCGGGCCGGTATCCCGGATACGCGAGATAGGCGCTGCCGGTCCATTCCCACACGTCGCCGAACATTTGACGTGGCCGCAAAGCGTCCGAGCGAGCGTGATCGGCTATCGGAGAATAAAACCCGGCGTCGGAAAAATTACCATTGATCTCAAGCTCGCACGCCGCGGTTTCCCATTCCGCTTCGGTCGGCAACCGCGCGTTGGCCCAGCGCGCATAGGCATCCGCCTCATAGAAGCTCACGTGGCACACCGGCTCATCCCCATCCACGGCGCACACTCCGCTGAGCGTGAACTGCGACCCGTTACCATCTAACTGCCAATACAGCGGTGCTCGCCAATTGCCGTTGCCGCGCGCATCCCATCCTTCGGACAACCACAACTCAGGACGGCGGTAGCCGCCATCGTCGATGAAGGCCCGATAATCGCGATTGGTCACGAGGTGTGACGCCAGTTCAAAGGCACGAAGGTAGTGGCGATGGCGCGGTGATTCGTTATCGAACGCAAAACCAGTCCCGCCCCAACCCATCTCGCGCAGGCCGGCTGCGTAGGCGATCCAATGCGTGGTAGCGACTTGAGACCGCGCGGGTTCAATGCGCGCGCAGTAGGCTGGTTTGAGAGGATTGCGCGAGAAAAGATGCTTGAGATCGGTGAGGATGAGTTCCTGATGCTGCTGCTCATGGTTCAGCCCCAGCTCAAATATTTGCAACGCGCCGACATCGGCGCAGCGGTCGATCCAGCGCGCGATGCTTCTGTCCACGTGATGCCGATAGTCGAGCACTTCGCTCAAAGAAGGACGACTCAGCAGCCCGCGCTCGGGGCGTGGATGGCGCTCGCCGACTGCAACATAATAGGAATTGAACAGCACTTTGTAGTGCGCGTGCGGCGGTTGATAGTCGGCCAAACCTGGAGTCAGGACGAAGGTTTCAAAGAACCAACTGGTGTGCGCGAGATGCCATTTCACCGGGCTCGCATCCGGCATCGATTGCAGCGCGCAGTCCTCCGCGGATAGATTTGCGCACAGCGATTCAGTGGTGGAGCGAATGATTTGAAAACGCCGGTGCAATTCGCGCGCACGCTGCCGCAAGTCCAAGCGAATGCCGTCTTGTTCGCCCATCCCTGGCTTTCTGCGCGCGGTTAAGCGGCCGCAGGTAACGCGAGTAACTTGGTCATCGCCATGCGCTCCTTGATCAAGTCGCCCGCGACCACGAAGCCGCGTACGCTGCCATCCGGTTCTTTGAAGACCATTTTCAGTCCGCTTTCATTTTGCGCGAGCACCGACCACCTGCCCTCCGCGTCGGCAGGCACCGGCTGCACGGCGACCGGCCATGCCGGCGTCTTGACGCTGACCGGCATCGGCGGAAAATTCATCGGCGTCGGCTTACCCGCCAAAGTCTGCGCGAGTGCCCGCGCGGCGTGCATGATCGGCATGACATAAGGCATCACACCCGTCGGATACTGCGCGCAATCGCCCAGCGCGTAGATTTCAGGCGAGTGGGTGCGAGCCATTTCATCGACGAGTATTCCGCGTTCGGTTGCGATACCTGCTTCGCGCGCCAGCCCGATGCGTGGCCGCAGGCCCACCGCGGACAATACCAAGTCCGCTTCGGCGACCGACCCATCGTCGAGCGTCAGCCGCAACGATGCGCCCACGCGCGCGAGGCTTTTCGCCGAACGGCCGAAGCGCCAGTCGATACCGCACTTCGCTAACGGCATGATCAGGCTCTGCCCGCCTGCTTCGGGCAGCAAGCTGGCGAGCGGTCGCGCGGCAGGATCGATCACCGTCACTCTGAACTCGGCTCCGGCCAGATCGTTGGCGAACTCGCAGCCGATCAAGCCGCCTCCGAGAATGGCCACGTGACTCTTACCTTGAACTTGTTCGCGGAATCGCGCGTAGTCGTCCAGGTCGTTCACCGACAGAATTTCGCCGGCCGCGTCGCCTTCAATCGACAGCCGGATCGGATCCGCGCCCAAGGCCAGTACCAAAGAGCGATACGCGATTACTTCATTCGCGGTGATGACTTTGCGCGCGGCGGTGTCAATGTGCGCGACCGTCGTACCAGTCTTGAGCGCGAGCCCAACCTGAGCGGCCATGTCGGCCGCGGGCGTCGTAACCAGTTGCGCGGCCGTTCGCTTCTGCGCGAACGCGTTGGACAAGGTCGGCTTCGAATAGTAGTCGCCGCCGTCCCGGGTCACCAGGACGACGGGAGATGCCTTATCCAGTTTGCGAAATTCACGTGCGACGGTGTAACCCGCCAGGCCGCTGCCGAGGATGACGATGGGGTCCAACTCAGGTTCTCCGTTCATTCATCAATAGTTTGAGAGCTTACCGGAATTGCATCGGAGCTCAGGCGGCCAGTTCGAGCATATCGAAATCCGATTTCGCCACGCCGCATTCCGGGCACGCCCAGTCGCCGGGAATGTCGGCCCAGCGCGTGCCCGCGGCAATCCCTTCTTCGGGCAAACCTTTAGTTTCATCGTAAATAAATCCACACACCACGCATTGCCAAATTTTCATGATTGCTTTCCTTTGTTGCGTCAATGTATACGAGTCTCAAGCGACTTTCCGATTGCCCGTCACGCGCGCCAGCGTCTCCCGATAGTGATTGGCGTGCCGTTCTTCCACTTTGGCGAGCGCGGCAAACCTACGCGTGGCTTTTTCCAGAACGGCCTTGAACTGCGCGGCGTGTACGCGGGATTCTTCGATCTGTTCATCGATTTCGCGTAGTGCATTTGCCTGGCCTTCTTGTTCGGCGGTGCGCCGGAACGAAGGATACATTTCGGTGTATTCGTAAGTCTCCCCCTCGATGGCAATTTCAAGACAACGTGCCGGCGTCAATTCGGCTTTGGGATACAGCAGATCAAGATGCCCAAACGCGTGCTGCACCTCCTGGTCCGCTGTTTCCTCGAAGACGCGCGCGGTTTCTTCATCGCCGGCAGCGCGCGCCATCTTCGCGAAATAGCGATATTTGATGTGTGCCATGGATTCGCCTGCGAAGGCGGATTCCAGGTTCTGTAGAGTCTTTATTTCCGGGCGTTTCATGGCTGGCTCCTAAAGATTGATTGAGTAGCTGAGTGACTACGAGGTGCAGTGTAGGCAACGCCATGTGATACGTCCAATTGAATTAATTAACCACTTTGATATACAATACTTATCACAAAACATCACCTGCTTGATCGCCCTGCTCGATAACTTGGCCCCGCCGTGAATCTGAATGCTCTGAGATTCGTTGTCGCCGTCTCGCGCGAACGCAACTTTCGCCGCGCCGCCGAACGCTGCTTCGTCACGCAACCGGCGTTGAGCCTGGCGATCCGCAAGCTGGAGGACGAGATTGGCATTCAAATCTTCGAACGCAGCCGCACCGAAGTGACGGTGACTCCGGTCGGTGCGCGGGTCGTCGAGCAGGCGCAACGGGTGCTGGATGAGGCCGCAAAGATCAATGCCCTGGCGAAAGAGGGCGGCGATCCGCTGGTTGGACCGCTGCGGCTTGGCGCCATCTTTACGGTAGGACCTTATCTGCTGCCCGAGCTGATACCTCAACTCAAGCGACGCGCGCCGCATCTGCAACTTGAAGTCGAAGAGAACACGACGGCGAACCTGGAAAATCAGTTGCGCAACGGCGCGCTCGATGCGGTGCTGATTGCGCTGCCGTTCGGCGCACCCGGCATGGTGACTTTTCCGTTGTACGACGAACCATTCCAGGTCCTGGTATCGGCCGAGCATCCCTGGGCCGGTCGCAGCGAGATCCGCGCGGCCGAACTTGCCGGTCAGCGTGTCTTGCTGCTGAACTCAGGCCACTGTTTCAGCAATCAAGTGGTAGAAGCCTGCCCTGATCTGACCGCTCGCGGCAACGACATCCAGCAAGGTAATTCACTCGAAACGATTCGCAATATGGTAGCGTCCGGCCTTGGCATTTCAGTTCTTCCGTGCAGCGCGAACAGCGGACGTTACCGTGGCAAAATGACCCGTGCCATTGCGTTTGCGAAGCCGGTCCCATCGCGCCGCGTGGCGATTGCCTGGCGCAAGAGTTTTTCGCGTGCGGCGGCAATCGAAGCGATTGCACGTGCGGTGTGGGATTTGAAAATGCCGGGGCTCAGCATGCTGGGCCTCGATCATCCACAGGCGCGGCCGCTCAAGCAAATGCAGCCACGCGCTGGATAAAGCAGTCAACCGCAGACACGAAAGAGCAACCGATGCGCGATCCACTTCCCCAAACCATTTATCTGCGCGATTACACCCCACCACCATTCCTGGTGGAAACCGTGGATCTGGTCATCGCTGTCCATGACGACCATGCCATGGTCAAGGCGAGGTTGGCTTTGCGTCGCAACCCGGCGTCTACCAGCCAAGAGGCCCTGGCCCTCAACGGCGACGAAGTTCAACTCGAGGCGCTGCGCATAAACGGCGAACTGGCAAACGCCAACGCGTACACGGTAAACGAAAATCAACTGACTGTTTTCCCCCCGAGCGATAAATTTTTAGTAGAAACGGTGTGCCGCATCGAACCGCAGAACAACACCAAGCTGATGGGCTTGTACCAATCGAGTGACGGCTACTTCACCCAATGCGAAGCCGAAGGCTTCCGTCGCATCACCTACTTCCCGGATCGACCGGATGTCATGGCGCGCTACACCACCACCATCTCGGCCGACAAAGCGCGTTATCCGGTTCTGTTGTCGAACGGAAATCCCGTCGCGCATGGCGATCACGCCGACGGTCGTCACTGGGCCAAATGGAGCGATCCGTTTCCCAAGCCCAGTTATTTGTTCGCCATGGTCGCCGCCAAACTGGAAGTCCTGCGCGACACTTTTGTCACGCGCTCGGGCCGCACGGTGCAACTGGCGATTTACGTCGAGCCGGGTATGCTGGATCAATGCGCTTGGGCCATGCAGGCACTGAAGAAAGCCATCAAGTGGGACGAGGAGGTGTTCGGCCTTGAAATGGACCTCGATCATTACATGATTGTCGCGGTAGGCGATTTCAATATGGGCGCGATGGAGAACAAAGGGCTGAATATTTTCAACACCAAGTACGTGCTGGCGCGAGCCGACACCGCCACCGACGGCGATTTCATGAACATCGATCGAGTGGTGGCGCACGAATATTTTCACAACTGGACGGGCAATCGCGTCACTTGTCGCGACTGGTTTCAGTTGTCGCTCAAGGAAGGCCTCACCGTATTTCGCGACCAGGAATTTGGCGCGGACATGTATTCACGTCCGGTGCAGCGCATTCAAGAAGTGCGCGGCTTGCGCGCCGCCCAGTTTCCCGAAGATGCCGGGCCGATGGCGCACCCGGTTCGTCCCTCAGCGTACATGGAGATCAGCAATTTTTATACAGCGACGGTATATGAAAAAGGCGCCGAAGTGGTGCGCATGATCCATACCTTGCTGGGCGCGGAAAATTTCCGTAAAGGTATGGACCGGTATTTTCAGCGCCACGATGGCACGGCGGTTACCACGGATGATTTCGTACAGTCCATGCAGGACGCGAGCGGAATCGACTTGGCGCATTTCCGACGCTGGTATGAGCAGGCGGGTACGCCGCATCTCGATGCGAGCGGCGCTTACGACACGCAACAAAACACCTATGCACTCACCGTCCGGCAATCTTGTCCGGCCACACCCGGGCAAAGCGAGAAACTGCCGCTGCATATTCCTATTGCTCTGGGCCTGGTGGGCGCGGACGGACGCGATCTGCCATTGCAACTGGAAGGTGAGTCCACCGCGCACGGCACCACGCGCGTTCTGTCGCTGCGCGCGGCCGAGGAAAAATTTGTATTCGTGAATGTGCCGCCACAAACCACGCCGTCGTTGCTGCGCGGATTTTCCGCGCCGGTGAAACTGAAATTCACTTACAGCGAGTCCGCGTTGATCCATCTGCTGGCGCACGATTCGGATTCTTTTAACCGATGGGAAGCGGGGCAACGTCTGGCAAGCGGACTGCTGCTGCGCGGAGTCGAAGCGGTACAGGCCGGCAAGGCGATCCAGGTGCCGCAAGCGTTCTTCGATGCTTTCGCGCGCGTGCTGGAGGACGCGGAACACGATCCGGCGTTCGCCGCCGAGGTGTTGTCGCTGCCGTCCGAGAGCTATCTCGCCGAACAGATGACGCTGGTGGATCCGGATGCGATCCACTTTGCGCGCGATCAGTTGCGCAATCTACTCGCCCTGGCGTTGCGCGCGCGCTTCACCCGGACGTATGAGTTGATGCAGGTGCCCGGGCCCTATAGTCCGGACGCGAAATCCGCCGGGCGCCGTGCGCTGCGCAACCTGAGCTTAAGCTATCTGATGGAACTCGACGCCGCCGAAGAGCGCCGTCGCTGTCTGCATCAGTTCATGCTGGCGGACAACATGAGCGACGCGATGGCCGCACTGTCGGTGATGGCGCAATACGATTGCCCCGAGCGCATGCAAGTGCTGGAGCACTTCTACAACCGCTGGAATCTCGAAGCGCTGGTCCTCGACAAGTGGTTTGCAGTCCAGGCCGGCGCGCGGCTTGCGGCGACGCTCAGCGAGGTCCGGCGCTTGCTGAGCCACCCATCGTTCGACCTGCGCAATCCGAACAAGGTGCGTTCACTCATCGGTACGTTCTGCATGGGCAATCACCTGCGCTTTCACGCGGCCGACGGCAAGGGCTACGCTTTCGCGGCGGAGCAGATTATCGCCCTCGACCCGGTCAACCCCCAAGTCGCGGCAAGGCTTACGCGCAGCTTCGACCGCTGGAAGAAATTCGATGCCGGCAGACAACAGCATGCGCGCGCTGCGCTGGAGCAGGTACGCGAGGCAGCCGGGCTGTCGCGCGATGTCGCCGAAGTCGTATCGCGTGCGCTGGCGTAACGCTCAAGCATGACTCCAACTCTGGTTTTCGATATCGAGACCGTCCCGGACGTCACGGGGCTGCGCCAATTCCTGGGCCTCGACGCAGATCTTTCCGACGCGGCAGTCGCGGAGGCCGCGTTTGCGCGCCGCCGTGAAGCGACGGGAAGTGACTTCCTGCCGCTGCAACAACATCGCGTGGTGGCCATTTCCTGCGCCTTGCGCGACCGCGATAGTTTCCGCGTGTGGTCGTTGGGCGAACCCAATGACGCGGAAAAAATCCTGCTTCAACGTTTCTTCGATGGCATCGAAAAATATACGCCGCAGTTGGTGTCGTGGAATGGCGCCGGCTTCGATCTACCGGTGTTGCATTATCGAGGCCTGGTGAACAGCGTGCGCGCGCCACGCTACTGGGACATGGGCGAAGAAGACCGCGAGTTCAAGTGGAACAACTACATCAGCCGTTATCACATGCGGCATCTCGACTTGATGGACGTCCTCGCGCTGTATCAACCGCGAGCCAGCGCGCCACTGGACCAAATCGCGCAGTTGCTGGGCCTGCCCGGCAAACTCGGCATGCAAGGATCGAAAGTTTGGAGCGCCTATCAAGCAGGGGAAATCCACGCCATCCGCAATTATTGCGAGACCGATGTGGCCAACACTTATTTGGTGTTCTTGCGCTTTCAACTGATGCGCGGCAATCTGACCGAGGCGCAGCACGCACAGGAATGCGAGTTGGTACGCAACACGCTAGGCAAATCGAACGAATCGCACTGGCAGGAATTTCTCGCGCAATGGAAAGCCGCGTGACCTCGCAGACCGCGCTGGTTGAGTCACTCGATCACGAAGGCCGCGGTGTTGCGCATATCGACGGCAAAGTCGTCTTCATCGAAGGGGCATTGGCCGGCGAAGAAGTGGAATTCGATTTCATCAAGCGGCGCGCCACTTACGATCTGGGAACAGTCACGCGCATCTCGAAACCCAGCGCCATGCGAGTGACGCCACGCTGCATTCACTTTGGGGTATGCGGCGGCTGCAGCATGCAACACTTGGAGCCGCGCGCGCAAGTGGCGGTCAAGCAAAGAGTGCTCGAAGACAATCTCGAACGTATCGGAAAAGTCACTCCGGAAATGATGCTGACGCCGATATATGGCCCCATTTGGGAGTATCGCTACCGCGCCCGCTTCACCGCGCGATTCGTGCTAAAGAAAGGCCGCATGCTGGTTGGATTTCACGAGCGCAAGTCTACTTACGTCGCGGAAATGAATTCCTGTGCGGTCGTTCCGTCGCGTATCTCGCGTCTCATCGTGCCGTTGCGCGAGCTGATCGGCGGCCTCAGCATTGCCGATCGCGTGCCGCAAATCGAATTGGCAATCGGCGCGGAGGTCGATGTGCTGGTGCTGCGCATACTGGAACCGCTCACGGCTGCCGATGAGGATCGCGTCCGGCACTTTGCGGATGCCTACAAGATTCAGATGTTCTTGCAGACGAAAGGGCCGGAAACCGCGGTCCCGTTTCATCCGCTCAGCAGCCCCGCGCTGCGCTATTTGATTCCCGATTTCTCGATCGAGATTCCTTACCTTCCGACCGACTTTACTCAGGTCAATCACGAAATCAATCGCGTACTGATCCGGCGCGCCCTGTCGCTGCTCGACCCACAGCCCGGCGAACGGGTGGCGGATATGTTCTGCGGTCTCGGGAATTTCTCGCTGGCCATCGCGCGGCGCGGCGCACGCGTCGTCGGCGTCGAAGGAAATCCGGGACTGGTACGGCGCGCCGCACGCAACGCGGCACACAACGGACTCGATCAACTGGCCACGTTTATTGATCGTGATTTGTTCAAAATTTTCAGAGAAGACATTGCCGCCCTCGGCCTGTTTGACCGCATGCTCATCGATCCCCCGCGTGACGGCGCCATGGAGTTGATCAAGGCGCTGCACGGCCATGGCCCGCGCCGCATCGTGTACGTTTCCTGCAATCCCTCCACGCTCGCACGCGACGCCGCGGTCCTGGTTCATCAGCAAGGTTATCGGCTTCGATCCGCGGGAGTGATCAATATGTTCCCGCACACCTCGCACGTCGAATCGATCGCAATGTTTGAACAGCCACAATAGTCATGCCTTCCTTCGACTGGAACTTCCCCTACCGGCACCCACGCATGCCGCTGCTGGCACGTAATGTCATTGCCACCAGTCAGCCGCTCGCCGCGCAAGCGGGGTTGCGCATGCTGTTGAGAGGCGGCAATGCGGTTGATGCCGCCATCGCAACGGCCATCGCGCTGACCGTGGTGGAGCCGACCATGAACGGTATCGGATCGGACGCGTTCGCGCTGGTGTGGGACGGCAAGCGTTTGCGTGGTCTCAACGCCTCGGGACGCGCACCTCTGGCGTGGACGCCGCGGCGATTCGCCGGTCTTACCGCCATGCCGCTCGTAGGTTGGGATGCGGTGACGGTGCCCGGCGCGGTGTCGGCCTGGGTCGCCCTGTCGAAAGAATTTGGACGGCTTCCATTTGAAGAATTGTGCGTGCCGGCGATCGAGTACGCGGAGAACGGATTTCTCGTATCGCCTACCGTCGCGCGTCAATGGCAGGCGCAGCGTCCCCGGCTGGAACAGCAGCCCGGTTTCGCGCACGCGTTTCTCCCGCGCGGACGAACGCCGATCGCCGGTGAATTGTTCCGCTTCCCCGATCAAGCCAATACCTTAACGGAGATCGCGGCGAGTCGCGGCGAGTCTTTCTATCGGGGGCGACTTGCGCAAGCGATGGTGGCTTTCGGTCAAGAACATGGCGCCGCGTTGTCTTTAGATGACCTGGCTGCACATCAAGCCGACTGGGTGGAGCCGCTGGCGCTTGCCTATCGGGGCCGGGTCGTGCATGAAATTCCACCCAACGGGCAAGGTATCGCCGCCTTGATCGGACTTGGAATTCTTGAACGAGCAGACATCCGTGCGCAGTCGCGAGACAGCGCGACCGCAATGCATCTGCAGATCGAAGCGATGAAGTTGGCGTTCGCCGATGCGTATCACTATGTGGCAGATGCACGTTCGATGCAATTGGACTGGGCGCAATTGCTCGAGCCAAGCTATCTCGCCGCGCGCGCGCGGCTTATCCGGCTGGATCGCGCGCAATCATTTCAATTTGGCGTGCCCGCGCCTTCGGGAACGGTGTATCTCGCTGCGGCGGACGCATCCGGCATGATGGTGTCGTATATCCAGTCGAATTACATGGGCTTCGGGTCCGGGGTAGTTGTGCCCGGCTGCGGCATCAGTTTGCAGAATCGCGGCGCGGGTTTTAGCTTAGTGCCAGGACATCCGAACGAAGTCGACGGCGGCAAGCGTCCTTTTCACACCATTATTCCTGGATTCGTAACGCGCGGCGGCGACGCGGTCGCAAGTTTTGGGGTGATGGGAGGCGATATGCAGCCACAGGGTCATCTGCAAATGATGGTGCGGTTGTGCGACTATCGGCAGAATCCGCAGGCTGCGGTGGACGCTCCGCGTTGGAGAATTTGCCCCGACGCGAGCATCATGGTGGAGCCCGAGATGCCGTCCGCGACAGTAACAGCGCTGCGGCAACTCGGACATGATGTGCGAGTGGCGGAGCCAGGCGCCATCGAATTTGGCTCGGCGCAAATGATTCACCGGCTGGCCGACGGTTACGTCGCCGCGTCGGAAAGCCGGCGCGACGGGCAAGCAGTAGGGTTTTGAGAGCCGGTCTCTCAGCGGCCGGCTTGGCGCGCCTGTTCGCGGATCGCACTCAGGGTTGTTCTCGTGGTAATCGCCTCCGGATCGATGCGCAACTCGATCAACGCCGCCGTGCCGGCGCCGCGCGCGCGCTCAAACGCAGCCGGGAACTCTTCGGTGCGCGTGATGATTTCTCCGTGCAGGCCGTAGGCGCGCGCCAGCGCGGCGAAATCCGGATTCGCCAGATCGGTGCCATGCGTGCGACCCGGATAGTCACGCTCCTGATGCATGCGAATCGTGCCGAACATGCCGTTGTTGATCACCAGAAAGATCGGCCGCGCCTGATACTGCGCGGCAGTGGCGAGCTCCTGTCCATTCATCAGAAAATCACCGTCCCCCGAAAAACACACTACGGTCCGATCCGGGTGCACCAGGCTTG
This sequence comes from Betaproteobacteria bacterium, assembly GCA_043751985.1. Taxonomy (GTDB): domain Bacteria; phylum Pseudomonadota; class Gammaproteobacteria; order Burkholderiales; family JAYUZG01; genus JAYUZG01. The sequence goes on along the minus strand of JAYUZG010000119.1, from coordinate 11,466 downwards.
CCGCGATCGCGGCCGGCACGCCGTATCCCATCGCGCCATTGGTGGGAGCGAGCTGGGTGCGGTAGCCGGTGTACTGGTAGAACCGCTGCGCCCATCCCGAGAAATTTCCGGCGCCATTGGTGATGATGGACTGCGCCGGAATATTCTCGCGCAACCAGGTGACCACCTCGCTCAAATTCAAAGCGCCGGGCGAACTGACCGTCTTCAAAGTGGCCAGATATTCCGCGCGCATCGCGGCAGTCCAGTCGCGCCATGCTGCATTCTCGGGCGGCGCTAATTTTTTTGCCGCGGCAACAAACTCCGCCATGCCGGCGTTGATCATCAAGTCGGCGGCATAGACGCGACCCAGCTCCTCGATGCCCGCATGCACGTGAATGAATTTCTGCCGCAACTCTGGAATACCGAACAATGAATAACCGCCGCTGGTCATTTCACCCAGGCGCGCGCCGATCGAAACAATGAGGTCGGCGTCCGCGACGCGCTTCTTCATTTCAGCGCTGGTGGCGATACCGATCTCGCCGGCGTAATTCGGATGCCGGTTGTCGAGCAAGTCCTGGCGACGAAACGAACCGGCGAGCGGGACATTCCAGCTTCGCGCAAAAGCGGCCAAATCGTCGCAGGCCCCTTTGTTCCAGCCACCACCGCCGGCGATCAGCAACGGCCGCTGCGCCGCGGTCAGCATGCGGCGGAACGTTTGCATGTCGTGTTCCCCTGCGTGCGCTTGCAAGCGCACGTAGCGCCGGCTGCTCGGTGCCACAGCCTGATTCACCAGCATGTCTTCGGGCAGCGCGAGCACAATGGGCCCAGGCCGACCGGATACGGCAAGATGAAATGCGTGACTCACATACTCGGGAATGCGATCCGCGCGATCGATCTGCGCCACCCACTTGCTCATTTGTCCGAACATGCGGCGATAGTCCATCTCCTGAAATGCTTCGCGCTCCACCACGTCACTGCCGATCTGACCGATGAAGAGGATCATCGGCGAGGAGTCCTGATACGCGGTGTGCACGCCGATGCTGGCATTGGTGGCGCCGGGTCCGCGCGTCACCAGGCACACGCCCGGCTGACCGGTGAGCTTGCCATACGCTTCCGCCATAAAAGCAGCGCCGCCTTCCTGCCTGCACACGATGAGCTTGAGTTGCTCGCGCACCAAGTAGAGCGCGTCCAGCACGGCGAGGTAGCTTTCGCCCGGCACGCAGAAGGCCATCTCGACGCCCTGCTCGCGCAGACAATCGACCAGGATGCGGCCGCCGGATCGGGTCGCCAGTGATTGATTCATGTATCGCCTCAGTTACTGTGAACGCCGCGGCATTATAGTCGCGGCCTCGAGTGTGAGGGAGGCCGGCAGTTCGCTATAATCGACGCATCCCGTGTGCCGGTTCAGGAATGCGCGGGGCATAAACAATTCTCGGGAGGCGCACCATGGTTTGGCAACAGGTTTATTACCCGCTCAATCCGCTGCTGTCGACATTGTTCGCGGCAGTACCTATCGTTGTCTTGCTCGGCAGTCTCGCGTTCTTTCGAATCGCCGCGCACTGGGCGGCGATTCTCGGCTTGCTCAGCGCGCTGGCCGTGGCGATTTTCGTTTACGGAATGCCGGCGGCAATGGCGGGGAACTCCGCGATACTGGGCGGTCTGTTCGGGCTGCTGCCGATCGGCTGGATTGTGCTGAATATTATTTTTCTGTATCAGCTCACCAAGGACAAGGGCTACTTCAAGATTCTGCAAGACAGTATCGCCAATGTCAGCGAAGACCGGCGATTGCAACTGCTATTGATCGCGTTCGCCTTCGGTGCATTCTTCGAAGGCGCCGCAGGATTTGGCACACCGGTGGCGGTAACCGGCGCGATTCTGATCGGTCTCGGCTTCTCGCCGCTGGCGGCGTCCGGCTTGTCTCTCATCGCCAATACCGCGCCGGTTGCCTATGGCGCGCTCGGCACGCCCATCATTACTCTGGCCAAGGTGACGGGGCTGGATGAGATGGCACTGTCCGCCATGGTGGGTCGGCAATTGCCGTTTTTTTCACTGCTGGTTCCGTTCTGGTTGATCTGGGCATTCTCGGGATGGAAGGGCGTGAAAGGCGTGTGGCCGGCGATTCTGGTGACCGGCGTGAGCTTCGCGATCCCGCAGTTTCTGATCTCAAATTTTCATGGCCCGATGCTGGTCGACGTCGGTGCGGCGATCATATCCATGGCGTGCTTGACTCTGTTTCTTAAATTTTGGAAGCCGAAAGAAATCTGGCGCACGACCGCGTTGAAGGGTCACGACAAAGATAGCGGAACGTCAGAAGTGGCAAGCGGTGGCTTTGAAAAACACGCCGCCGGCCTGATCGTGCGCGCGTGGATACCGTGGCTGATTCTGACCGTGTTCGTGTTTGCCTGGGGATTCCCAACGATTAAGAGTTTCCTCAACGGCCAAACAATCGAAGTCAAAGTAGTCGACGGGGTGAAGACTGAAACCAAAACCAATATGCCTTGGTTGGGTGCCACGAAGATCGACTTTCCGATCTCTGGGTTAAATGAATTGGTCGAGAAAGTTCCGCCCGTCGTCGCCAAGCCGTCGAAAGAGAAAGCCATCTACACGCTCAACTGGATGTCAGCGACCGGCAGCGGTATTTTCCTGGCCGCGCTCATTGCCGGGCTGGTCATGGGGTACTCACCGCTCGGCTTGCTGAAGAAGTATTTCGACACCATCAAGTTGGTGCGCTTCTCTCTCATCACTATTGCCGCCATGCTTGCGCTTGGCTTCGTGACGCGTTATTCAGGAACCGATGCCACTCTCGGCTTGGCATTCGCGCTTACCGGCGCACTGTACCCGTTCTTTGGCACCATGCTGGGCTGGCTGGGGGTGGCGCTGACCGGGTCTGACACCGCGTCTAATGTGCTCTTTGGCGGCTTGCAGCGCATCACCGCCGAACAACTTCAGCTAAGTCCGATTCTGATGGCAGCGGCCAACAGTTCGGGCGGCGTAATGGGAAAAATGATCGACGCCCAGAGCATCGTGGTCGCTTCTACCGCAACGCGCTGGTACGGTCACGAGGGTGACATCTTGCGCTATGTGTTTTGGCATAGCCTGGTGCTTGCGGCACTGGTCGGCTTGGTCGTTACCTTGCAAGCCTACGTGCCGCCCTTTACCGAGTTGGTCGTCGTCTCGCCGGCGCCGGTGCAGTAATACCGCGCGCAGATGAAAAAAGCCCGCCGAACGGCGGGCTTTTTCTTTACTTGAGCAGCGAGAAATTTAAGACGTCGTTTCGGCCACCGCTTTCATCGACAGGCGCAGCCGGCCCTTTTCGTCGGCCTCCAGCACTTTCACTCGCACTGCCTGACCTTCCTTGAGATGATCGGCTACGCTGTTGACGCGTTCGTTCGCAATCTGCGAGATATGCAGGAGCCCGTCCTTGCCCGGTAACACGCTGACGATCGCGCCGAAATCCAGCAGCTTCAGCACCGTGCCATCATAGATACGGCCAACTTCGACCTCGGCTGTGATCTCTTCAATGCGCCTTCTGGCCGCTTCGCCGCCTTCGACCGATACGCAAGCAATGGTGACCGTGCCATCGTCCTGAATATCGATGGTGGTGCCGGTTTCTTCGGTCAACGCCCGAATCACCGCGCCGCCCTTACCGATCACATCGCGAATTTTTTCCGGTTTGATCTTGATGGTGATCATGCGCGGGGCATAGGCCGAGATCTCAGTACGCGGGGTCTGCAAGGCCTGGGTCATGATTTCCAGAATATGCACCCGGCTGGCTTTGGCTTGATTCAGAGCAACATGCATGATCTCTTTGGTAATACCTTGGATCTTGATATCCATCTGCAACGCGGTCACTCCGTTCACGGTACCGGCAACCTTGAAATCCATATCTCCGAGATGATCTTCGTCGCCCAGAATGTCGGTGAGCACCGCAAAACGGTTACCTTCTTTGATCAAGCCCATCGCGATGCCGGCCACATGCGCCTTCAGCGGCACGCCGGCATCCATCATTGCGAGGCAGCCGCCGCACACCGAAGCCATCGAGCTGGAACCATTCGACTCGGTGATCTCCGACACGACGCGCATGGAGTAACCGAACTCTTCCGGTGTCGGAAGTACCGCCAGCAACGCACGCTTCGCCAATCTGCCGTGGCCGATTTCCCGACGCTTCGGAGTACCGACGCGCCCGGCCTCACCGGTGGCATAGGGTGGCATGTTGTAATGAAGCATGAAGCGCTCGGTGTACTCTCCTTGCAGCGCATCGATGATCTGTTCATCGCGCGCGGTACCGAGCGTCGCGACCACCAGCGCTTGCGTTTCACCGCGCGTAAACAAGGCCGATCCGTGCGCGCGCGGCAATACACCGGTGCGAATCGTGATCGGACGTACTGTACGAGTATCACGGCCGTCAATGCGCGGCTCGCCGTCCAGGATTCGCCCGCGGACAATCTTGGATTCCAACTCGCTGAACAGGCCACGGGCAATATTTTGTTGCTCGGTGTTCGCAGTATCCGGAGCAACTTCAGCCATCACCTTGCCCCGCAACGTATCGACTTTTTCGCTGCGCGCCTGCTTTTGCTTGATGCTGTATGCCTCGCGTAGTTCAACTTCGGCAAGCTGCGCAATGCGTTCGACCAACGCCGTATCTTTGGCCGGCGGCGTCCAATCCCAGAGCGGCATCCCCGCCTCGTCCGAGAGTTCGTTAATCATCTGAATCACCGGCCGCATCTGCTGGTGACCGAAGACAACCGAGCCGAGCATCACCTCTTCCGACAACTCCATCGCCTCGGACTCGACCATCAGCACGGCGGCTTCCGTGCCGGCAACGACCAGATTCAAGCGAGACGTTTTTAGTTCGGTGGGGGTCGGGTTGAGAATGTACTCGTCGTTCAGGTAGCCAACACGCGCAGCACCGATGGGTCCGTCGAACGGTATTCCGGACAATGCCAATGCAGCGGAAGCGCCAATCAACGCAGGAATGTCCGAATCCACTTCGTTGTTCGAAGACATGACGGTCGCAATGACTTGCACTTCGTTATAAAAGCCTTCCGGAAACAGCGGGCGAATCGGCCGGTCGATCAAACGGCAGGTCAGCGTCTCTTTTTCCGAGGGCCTGCCTTCACGCTTGAAAAACCCGCCGGGTATACGGCCCGCTGCGTAAGTTTTTTCCTGATAATCGACCGTCAGCGGGAAGAAGTCCTGCCCGGGTTTCACGTCTTTTTTGCCGACCACAGTTACCAGTACCACGGTGTCATCCATGTTTACCAGAACCGCACCATGGGCTTGACGCGCAATTTCGCCTGTCTCAAGCGTGAGTTGATGGCGCCCCCACGTGATTGTCTTCCTGAATATTTTCAAGTCGATCGTCCTTTGCTAGAACACTTTTGGGTGTGAGGCCCTGCCTTCAAGAAACGGCAGGGCGCTGGAGTTTCGATCGCGGTCCGCGAACGCGGACGCACATGCGAATACGGGTAAGGACTACTTGCGCAAACCGAGCCGGTCAATTAAAGCACGATAGCCGTCGGTATTTTTCCGTCGCAGATAATCGAGCAATTTGCGCCGCCGGCTAACCATCCGCAGCAGCCCCCTGCGCGAGTGGTGGTCTTTAACGTTCGCCTTGAAATGGTCAGTCAAACCATTGATACGCGCAGTGAGCAAGGCGACCTGCACCTCGGGCGACCCCGTGTCCCCAGTCACTCTCTGAAAATCCGAAACAATTTTGACCTTCTGGTCAGCGGTTACAGGCATCCAAGTACTCCAAATCAAAAGTCGCTAATTGTACCCGTGGTTAGACAATATTCTCAAGCAGTTTTAGGCATTTACGCTTGACGCCGAGACCATACGTTGCGGGGCAATGCGGGCTTGGGCCAAAGCCGATCCGACGCCGAGAAAGACCTTTCCCGGCCCGTACAAGCGATATTCTCCCGGCAAAACATCGACGGAATACGTGACCGCTTGCCCGCACATCAGCTTTGACGCCTGTTCCTCGGCAAAGCATAGCGACGGCATCCCGTTCAGCAGAACATCGATAGGCAGCACCACTTCCGCGCGGCCGGTCGCATCCAGCCCCTGCAAACGCTCCAGATCGCATGCCTCGGCGATGCCAAACTGTGCGGTGGCGGTACGGCGCAGCGCTGTCAGGTAAGCACCACAGCCCAAGTCCTCGCCGATGTCTTGCGCCAAAGTGCGGATGTAGGTTCCCTTGCTACACGTCACGCTGATGCTCAATTCGTCATCCACGAGATCGCGCATCGCAAGCTCTATGATCTCTACTTGTCGCGCTTGACGCTCCACCTCTATTCCCGCGCGCGCGTACGCATAGAGCGGGCGTCCGTTATGCTTTAGCGCGCTGTGAACGGGCGGTGTCTGCGAGATGCGGCCGCGATATCTCCCGAGGACAGCGTCGAGATGAGCGGCGGCAAAAGCGGGCGGGGAAACCGCGACCACCTCGCCTTCGGCATCACCCGTGCTGCTCTTAAATCCGAGCTTGAGCGTCGCCTGATAACTCTTAGGTGCTGCGAGCAAGACGTGCGCGAACTTGGTTGCTTCACCAAAGCAGATCGGGAGCAGCCCGCTGGCCAGCGGGTCCAAGGTGCCGGTGTGTCCTGCTTTTGCTCTGCCGTACAAGCGGCGCACACTTTGCAGCGCGCCATTCGACGACACGCCAACGTCCTTGTCGAAGAGCAACACACCATGCACACTCGAAACCGCGCGCGCCACCACGTATCACGGCTCGGTGGTATTCGGCGTACCTTGCGCTTTAGCACTCAGCGCGTCGTCGATCAAGCGAGACAGGCGCGCACCCCGCTCCACCGAGTCATCGTATACAAAATGAAGTTGCGGCATCAGACGAATTCGCAGCAATTCGCCGAGACGCGCACGGAAGAATCCGCTCGATTTTTGCAAACCTTGTAAGACGGATTTGCGCCCTTCTTCGTCTTCGAGGGTGGTGAAGAGCACGCTCGCGTGTCGCATGTCCGGGCTGAGATCCACTGCCGTCACCGTGACCAGCCGCACCCGTGGATCTTTCACTTCGGTGCTCAGCAGCGTCGCGAGTTCACGCTGAATCTGTTCGCCCACGCGCGCACAACGCCCCGACTGCCCCATGACCGGATGCCTTAGCGTGCCACTCGCTATTGCAGCGAGCGCGCCACTTCGACGACCTCGTAGACTTCCAGTTGGTCGCCAACGTTCAGGTCATCGTAGTTCTTGATCGAGAGTCCGCACTCGAATCCGGCTTTCACTTCGCGCGCATCATCCTTGAATCGTTTTAGCGAATCCAGCTCGCCGGAATGCACTACCACGCTCTCACGCAGGACGCGGATCAGCGCATTTCGACGCACCGCGCCTTCCAACACGTAACAACCCGCCACGGTTCCGACCTTTGAAATTCGAAAGACTTGGCGAATGTCCACCAGCCCGATGATGCTTTCTTTCTTCTCCGGCGCCAACATGCCCGACAGCGCAGCCTTGACTTCGTCGACCGCGTCATAAATCACGTTGTAGTAGCGCACGTCGATTCCATGAGCGCCGATTAGCTTGCGCGCCGTTCCATCCGCTCGTGTGTTGAATCCGATTATCACCGCATTGGATGCCAAGGCGAGATTGACGTCAGACTCGGTAATGGCGCCGACGCCGGAATGGATGATATTGACTTTGACTTCTTCAGTCGAAAGCTTCTGCAACGCATGCGCCAGCGCTTCGTATGAACCTTGCACATCCGCCTTTACGATCAGCGACAGATTTTTCGCCTGGCCACCGCCCATGTTGTCGAACATCCCATCGAGCTTCGCCGCCTGCTGTCGTGCCAGTTTGACGTCGCGGAATTTACCTTGCCGGAACAGCGCAATTTCACGCGCCTTACGCTCGTCTCCGAGCACTATCACTTCTTCACCGGCGAGCGGTACGTCGGACAGCCCATGCACTTCAACGGGAATCGACGGGCCCGCCTCATTGATGGCCTTGGCATTTTCGTCAAGCATTGAGCGCACCCGGCCGAACACCGCGCCGGCAAGTATCACATCGCCGCGCTTGAGAGTGCCTGATTGAATGAGCATCGTCGCCACCGGGCCGCGCCCTTTGTCCAGTCTGGACTCTATGACCACGCCGCGTGCCGGCGCCTCGCGCGGTGCTTTCAACTCGAGCACTTCCGCTTGCAGAAGTACGCCCTCGAGCAAAGCGTCAATTCCCACCCCCGACTTCGCCGACACTTCAACAAACATGGTGTCGCCACCCCATTCCTCCGGCACGACTTGCTGCGCGACCAGTTCCTGCTTGATTCGCTCGACATTCGCTTCCGGCTTGTCGATTTTGTTCATCGCCACCAGCAGCGGCACGCCCGCTGCCTTGGCGTGGTGTATTGCCTCGATCGTTTGTGGCATGACGCCGTCATCCGCGGCAACCACCAAAACTACCAGGTCGGTTACCTTCGCTCCTCGCGCACGCATCGCGGTAAACGCTTCGTGGCCGGGCGTATCCAGGAAAGTAATCATTCCGCGCGGCGTGTTGACATGATATGCGCCTATATGCTGCGTGATGCCTCCCGCTTCGCCGCTGGCCACGCGAGTACGGCGAATGTAATCAAGCAACGAAGTCTTACCATGATCGACATGCCCCATCACCGTGACAACCGGCGCCCGTGGCTCCGGCTCCACCTGGCTGACCTGCCCGTCGCCCGAGAGAAAAGCTTCGGGATCGTCCAGCTTCGCCTGTTGCGCCTTGTGACCCATCTCCTCTACGATGATCATCGCGGTCTCCTGATCCAGGACCTGATTGATAGTCACCATAGTTCCGAGTTTCATCAACACCTTGATCACCTCGGCAGCCTTTACCGACATCTTCTGAGCGAGGACTGCAACGGTAATCGTTTCCGGAACTAGCACCTCGCGTATGATTGGCTCGGTCGGTGCGTTAAAGCCGTGTTCGCCCTGCTCTTCATCCGTTTTTGTTTTGCCATGTTGTTTTTCCTTACGCGCATGCCAGCCTTGGGCCCCCGTCTCATCACGACGAACGCGCACCCCGCGCCGTTTGTTAGATTCATCCTTCCACGTCGAGGGCGTCGCCTTCTTCACAGGTTTTGCCTTGACCGCCTTGTCCGCGACCTTGTCGCCCGCTTTTACTACGGGCCTGTGCAAAGTTCCTTCCGTGGCGGCGGCTTTCTTTCCTGCGTCTTCGGCGGCGACTGGCGCGGAGGTCACTGTTGGCGCGGCCACCACGGCAACCGGCGCAGGGGGCGCGTCTGCCGCCGCTTTCTTCTTGCGCGCTTCCTGTTTAGCCTGGATATCGCCGGTTTGTCGCGCGACCAATTCGGCGTGACGACGCGCTTCTTCGTCGCGCATAGCCATTTCGCTTGCGCCAATGGCCGGAGCAGCGCTCGGTGTCACCGTTGCGGCCGGCACAACAGTCGCAGCCACCGCAAGCACCGTTGGCCGAGGCTCCGGCGCAACGACGATTGGCGCCGGACTCTCTTCGACTCCGGTGGACGCATCACGCTTAACCAATACGCGCTTTTTGCGAACTTCCACCTGAATGGTGCGCGCCTTACCGGTCGCGTCCGCTTTCTTTATTTCAGTGGTCTGGCGTCTGGTCAGAGTAATCTTGTTCTTGCTTTCGTTTGCACCATGCACCCGGCGCAGGTACTCAAGCAATTGAGTTTTATCTTGTTCCGTAAGCGTTGTGGTTTCAACGAGCTTCTTATTGACTCCTGCGGCCTGCAACTGCTCCATTAACAGTGAAATGGGCAGCCCCAGTTCGGTTGCGAATTGCGAGACGTTCATTTGTGCCATCGGTTTACCTTTAGCTCGTGGCGAACCAAGGGGCGCGCGCGGTCATGATCAGGTCCTTTGCGCGTTCACTCTCCATGCCGGTTAACTCAATCAGATCATCTACCGCAAGATCGGCAAGATCTTCCTGGGTGTGCACCCCTTTCGCGGCAAGTACTCTGGCAGTTTGATTGTCCATTCCCTCAAGCGACAGTAAATCGCTTGCCACATTTTCCACTTGTTCCTCGGTGGCAATGGCTTGCACCAACAAGGCATTGCGCGCACGGCTACGCAGTTCGTTCACGGTTCCTTCGTCGAGCGATTCGATCTCGAGCATTTCCGCGAGAGGCACGTAGGCCACTTCCTCCAGAGTATTAAATCCCTCCTGGATGAGAATATCCGCCACCTCTTCATCCACATCCAACCGATCCATAAATAGCTGGCGTACCACACTGGATTCTTCCTGCGTTTTTTTGGTCGACTCTTCCACTGACATGATATTCAGTTCCCAACCGGTCAACTGACCGGCGAGCGTGACATTCTGTCCGTTGCGCCCAATCGCTTGCGCAAGATTTTCTTCATCAACCACTACGTCCATGCTATGTGACTCTTCATCCACCACTATGCTACTGACCTCGGCCGGCGCCAGCGCATTGATCACGAATTGGGCTGGATCCGCCGACCACAGGATAATGTCCACTCGCTCCCCTCCCAATTCGGCGGTAACCGCCTGTACGCGCGATCCGCGCATACCGACACAGGTGCCGATCGGGTCGATTCGCTGATCGTTGGATTTCACGGCAATTTTTGCGCGCGAGCCTGGGTCACGTGCCGCTGCCTTGATCTCCAGCAAGCCTTCTTCTATTTCCGGTACTTCCAACTCGAACAACTCAATGAGAAACTCGGGCGAGGTACGCGACAAGATCAACTGCGGCCCGCGGCCACCGCGATCCACTTTCGCCACGCCCGCGCGCACGCGGTCTCCGATGCGGAGATTTTCCTTTGGGATCATCTGGTCTTTGGGAAGAATCGCCTCGACTCGCCCAGATTCAATGATCGCGTTGCCGCGCTCCATGCGCTTGATCGTGCCGGTCAAGATGTGTTCGCCCCGCTCCAGAAAATCATCGAGAATCTGCTCTCGCTCTGCGTCGCGGATTCTCTGCAAGATTACTTGCTTCGCCGCTTGAGCGCCGATGCGGCCAAACTCGATGGGCTCCAACGGCTCCTCGATAAATTCTCCTACGGCAATTCCTGGACTCAATTCTTGAGCTTCGTCGTGCGTATACTGCCGATCCGGAAACTCAAACTCTTCAGTTGGCACGATTTGCCATCTGCGAAAAGATTTGTAGTCTCCAGATTCGCGGTCAACGTCAACGCGAATTTCGGCGTCCTCTTTATAGCGACGTTTCGTCGCGGACGCGAGCGCAAGCTCAAGTGCTCCAAACACCACTTCCTTGCTGACATTTTTTTCCCTTGCCAGGGCGTCAACCAGCATCAGCAATTCGCGACTCATTTCAAAGATCTCCACCGATATTCGGGACAAGGCGCGCCTTGTCCAGGTTGTCAAACTTAAAACGCATGACCTTTCCGTCAACTTCGAGCACAAACTCTTGCTCACTGCAATCCGCGATGGTCCCCTGGAACCTGCGCTGCCCATTCAACGGCAGACGCATCCGTATGTTTGCCGTCTCGCCGCGAAAACGCCCAAAATCTCGTGGTGTCTTAAGCG
>JAYUZG010000118.1:0-6364 GCA_043751985.1 Betaproteobacteria bacterium | reverse complement strand
AGTATTCAGCCCGCCGCAGAGGCCGCTCAGCCGGCCGGCGTTTAAGCAGAAGCTCAGCCACAGCCAGATCAAACTCGCCTTGCAATCGTCGCTGGTCTACCACGGACGGAACCTTTTCATGAATGGAGAGCCGTTGCATTGCGAGCTTCGATCGGCAAAAATATTCGCACAGCTTGCCGATCAACGGACGCTGCACGGGGCACAAGTAATAGCCCGCGCGGATGCGGTCGACACGGCGTATGGTTGGTACCTGGCGGGTTATGTTTATTTGTTCACGGCATCCATACGGGATTCACTGTGAGATCAGCTTATGCCTGACGAACCCCGTGCACAGCGCAGAACTTTTGCGAGCAGAGCGGAGTATGAGGACGCGCTTGATCTATTGATTGAACGGGCGCAGCGCTCGATCCAGATCTTTGATACCTCACTCTGCGTCGCTTATAACTCGCCGCGCCGTCAGGACGCGTTGCGGCGCTTCCTGCTGTCAAGCCGGCTGAATCGCTTGCACATAGTGCTGCATGACACAGCGACTGTGGACCGCAACTGCCCACGGCTGATCATTTTGCTACGCCAATTTAGTCACGCGGTTGCGGTTCATTGCACACACGCCGAGGCCAAAGGCGCGTACGACCCGTTCGTGATAGGCGATCAGAAAGATTGCGTGCGTCGCTTTCACTTCGACGATCTACGCGGCGAAGTCAGCGTCGCCGATCCGAGCGCCGTGCAGGTATATTCAGAGCGCTTCGCGGAACTGTGGGCCGCCTCCGATCAGGCGCTCGCGGCAACTACATTGGGATTGTAGAAGCTCAGTCTTGTTAAGCGGACTGAGCCGACTCTGCTAAAATCACGCGCTTGATCGCTCGGCGAGGTCACGCAACTATGGATCGGCCCGATCAAAGACGCGTTTTTTCATTCAACATCACTTGTAAGGACCACGTACATGATTCGCTCCCTCCTCGTTGCTGCTCTCGTGGCGATTGCCCTGACCGCTTGCGGTAAGAAGGAAGAGCCCGCCAAGGCCCCCGCTCCCGTTGCCGCGCCCGCTCCTGCCGAGCAGAAGCCCGCGGATGCGGCCGCGCCGCCTGCGGCTCCTGCCGCGCCCGCTGGCGAGCCAAAGAAAGAAGAAAAGAAGTAATTTTTCGTCTGCCTCAAAAAAAAGCCGGCCTCGCGCCGGCTTTTTTTACCTAGGTAATCTGCAACCACGGAAAGCCACTATCCTGCCGCGCGATCCGAATCCACGACTGCGCACAGTTGAGTACCGTGGCCAACGCCAAGCTGGCCAGTTCAGGCCGATTGTTTTGCTCGCTCAAATGCGCCGCCACCATGTGCTGCAAACGCGTCAAGTCAAGTCGTGACGCCAGTGCAGCGGCGGCACGGTTATCCAAGTGACCAAAACGACCCGCAATCCTTTCCTTCAGGCGTTGCGGGTAACTTCCTCCGCGCAGCATGTCCGTATCGTGATTGCATTCGAGCACCAAGGCATCGACGCCAGAGAGTACCTGCTCGATGTGACGCGTCGTCGAGCCTGCGTCGGTGAGTACGCCCAAGCGGCGCGCACCGTCGCCAAAGACGTATTGCGCCGGCTCACGTGCGTCGTGCGGCACCGGATAAGGCGTCACTTGAATCGCGCCGACCGAGAACCGCTCGTAGTTGGAAATGAAGTGGAGCTTGGGCACGCCTTCGAGTAGCGCCTCAACGGCGTGATAGCTCCCGTGCGTCAGCCACACCGGTATCTGATAGCGTCGCGCAAGACGCGCCACTCCGCCGAGATGATCCGCATGCTCGTGTGTCACCACGATCGCCGACAAGTCAGCGGGAATGAGTCCGACCCGCGCCAATCGACGCGTCACGTCCGCCAGTCCGAAACCACAGTCGAGCAGAATCCGGGTTTGCTCGACCTCCACCACCAACGCGTTGCCGCCACTGCCGCTGCCTAAGGAGGCGAAACGCATCATCAACGCTGCACCGCCTTCAGCGCGATGGAGAGAGCTATCTCAATTGCTCCTGCAGCAAAGCGAGAATGCGCCCGGACGCCGCAGACGTGTCCTTTGCTCCAGTGCCGGACAACACTTTCACTTCACTGCCCGATCCAGCCTCGCTCACGCTGATGCGATATTGTTCCGGTTTCTTCTTGTCACTGCCCCAGGAAAACCAGGATTTCTTTTTGGCTGCGTCGCTCTCCGGATCAAGGTAGCGCACAAAGTACAGCCCCTTCGAGCGATCGCGATCTTCTACGGTGAAGCCAACCCGATCCAGTGCCAACCCGACGCGACGCCAAGCGCGATCAAACGCGTCGTTGAGAATTAAATTCGCAGCCCCTGGCGCGAGCGTCGCGCGAATCTCCTGAGGTTTTTTTGCCTGAGCATCGATTTGCTGTTTCTTTGCCCCCAAGCGCGCCATCAAGCGGTAGAGCATTTCAGCTTCTAGGTCCGGGTCGGCCGGGCGCGGCTGCCACTTGGTTGACTCGGTCCCACGCTGACCCACCAACACTTCGTACATGCCACGATGAGAAATATAGATCTCTGTGGTACCGGCTTCTTCACCGCGTTCCAGCCGGGTACGGAATCGATCGCGTTCAGCGGTGGAATACGCTTGATCGATGACCTTGCCGAGAAGTTTTCGAATACCGCTCTCGGGAATCTTCGCTCTGTTTTCCGCCCAGTCAGTTTCGATGATTCCCGCCACCGGAATTTCGTTGGCGATCAGGAATCCGGTTTCTTGCCAGAACTCCTTGATCGGCTGCCACAATTGCTCAGGCGCGGCATCGATCACCAGCCAGCGCTGGGTACCGCCACGTTCCACGCGCAAACTTTCCGCCGTAGGCAAGATCGCCGAACCACCCGGTGTGGATTGCCGATCCTGATTGTACTCAGACAAGGTCGCCGAGCTTTCTTGATTCTGCTCGGGCAGTGCGTATCGATCATCGGCGCGTGGCTTAGTCAGATCAGGAGGAATTTCCAGCGGCGGCAACTGCCCGGCCGACTTGTAGTCGATCTTCTTCTCGAACAGCGAACCGCCGCACGCGGCAATCGACGCGATAGCCAAAGTAGCCAACACGCAGCGAAGGCAAAGGGTTAACGTACTCATGCCGCTTGCATCTGCGCGCGAACTTCCGCTTGTTCCATGGCACCACGCAGCAGATCGTGGAAGGAAGAAGACAACGGCGTGAGCGGCAAGCGGATGCCTCCCTTGATCAAGCCCATTTGTTCGAGAACCCACTTGACCGGAATCGGATTGGCCTCGACAAACAAGTGCCGATGCAGTCCGAGTAACTTATTGTTGAGTATCCTTGCCCTGGGAAAATCCGCGCCGAATACGCTGGCGCACAAGTCGCGCATCATGCGCGGCGCCACATTGGCTGTCACCGAAATAACGCCGTGTCCGCCCGACATCAGATAGGCCAAGGCGGTACCGTCATCCCCGGTATATAAAGCGAATTGCTTGGGCGCACGCCGCATCAAGTCAGACGCGCGCTCCAGGTTCGCGGTGGCGTCTTTCAACCCGACGATATTGGGCACTTGCGCCAAACGCAACACCGTGTCGTTCTGCATATCCGCGACCGTGCGACCGGGCACGTTATACAAAATCATAGGCAACTCGACCGCTTCGGCGATAGCTCGGAAATGCCGGTACAAGCCCTCCTGCGTCGGCTTGTTGTAGTACGGCACGACGGACAAGGTCATATCGGCGCCAACGGACTTGGCATACGCGGAGAGCTCGATCGCTTCGCTGGTGGAATTCGCACCGGTACCGGCAATCACCGGAATTCGCCCGGCGCATTGCTCCACGGTCGTCTTGATCAACAGGCAGTGTTCATCCCAGTCCACGGTCGGTGATTCACCGGTGGTGCCCACAACGACGATGCCGTCGGTTCCTTCCTTGAGATGAAACTCGATGAGCTGACGCAAGCGATCAAGGTCAAGTACGCCGTCATCGAGCATCGGCGTAACGATAGCGACAATGCTGCCTTTGAGCATGCTGAATCCTCCTTCAAGGCAAAGGCGGATTTTACCCGATCCAATTGATTCGCTCTCAACGCGACTCGCGTCGCGCGCAAATTCGCTGGATCAGCGCGGGCTTGGGCAGCGCGCGGAACACATCTTCATAGGCGATCACGCGCAATTCGCCGCGCACGACGTCGAGCAATTCTCCGGGCCGCAACAAAAATGCGGGATTGGAGGGTCTGCCAAACTGTTCGTTGCCGCGCGCAAACGTCTCGTAGATCAACACGCCGCCGCACGCTACCGCGCGCAACAAGTCGGGAAACAGGGGCCGGTACAAATAATTTGTCACCACCACCGCGGAGAATTTCTCGCTGCCGAGCGGCCACGCGCTATTTTCCAAATCAGCGCAGACCAGATCGACCCTGGGCTCGACTTCGAGCGACCGCAGCGCCGCTGCGTCAGCATCGACGGCGGTTACACGATGCCCGCGTTGTGCAAACCAGCGCGCGTGACGGCCGGTACCGCAGGCGACATCGAGTACGCGACCCGGTTGGTCCAGCTCGGCGCCGAAGCGCAGCACCCAGTCCGATGGCGCCAACCCGGCGTCCGGATGCGCGGTCATGGCCGCGCATGCATCTGCGACACGACCTTCAACATGGTGGCAATGGCACTGTCCGAGAGGTGCAACATCATCGGCGCGAAGAAGGGAATCGACAGGTAGAGGACAAAAAAACCCACGGCCAGCGTGAGCGGAAATCCAACCGCAAAAATATTCAATTGCGGAGCGGCGCGCGTCATGATGCCGATGCCCAGATTGGTGATCAATAACGCGGCAATGACCGGCAGCGACAGCAACAAGCCGCTGGAAAAAATCTCCCCACCCCATCCCACCACCGCGGCAAATCCCGGCGCGGACAATGGCTCGGCGCTGATAGGCAAGGTCCGGAAACTTTCGACCAACGCCGTGAGAATCAAGAAATGCGCATTGCTGGCAAGCAACACCAAGGTTGCCATGAGTCCGGTGAATTGCCCGATCACCGCGGTCTGCGCGGCACTTTGCGGGTCGAAGAACACGGCGAAACCCAAGCCCATCTGCAAGCCAGCAAGCTGGCCGGCCATCTCGACCGCATGGATCACTACGCGGATGACAAACCCCATCGTTACGCCAATCAGCACTTGCTGGATCGCAATCATGATGCCGACGGGGGACAAAGGTGGAATCGCCGGCACCGGCGGCAGCACGGGCGCGACCACCAGGGTCAGCAGCACGGCGAAACCAATTTTCACTCGCCGCGGCACCGCGCTGTTGCCCAGAATCGGCTCGGTCGCGACCAGACCCAAGATGCGAAACAACGGCCATAGAAACGCAGCGAGCCAGGCATAGGCTTGCGCGGTGGTGATGCTCACCATGATGGCGCGGCGCTAACTCAGCCGACCATTCCCGGAATGGCGAGAAACAAACGCCGGGTGTAATCGACCAACACCGACAGCATCCACGGCCCCGCGAACACCATGACCAGAAACATCACCAGCAGCTTGGGGATAAACGACAAGGTCATTTCATTGATCTGGGTCGCCGCCTGAAAGATGCTGACCAGCAACCCCGTCGCCAAGGCGGCAAGCAACATCGGAGCCGACACCAGCATGGTCAGTTCCAGCGCCTGCTGCGCGAGATTCACTACGAACTCTGGCGTCATATCAGGTATTGAAGCTCTGCACCAACGAACCCATCAAGAGATTCCAGCCATCGACCAGGACAAACAGCATCAGCTTAAACGGCAGTGAAATTATCACCGGCGAGAGCATCATCATCCCCATCGACATCAGTACGCTCGCCACCACCATATCGATAATCAAGAATGGGATGAACACCACGAAACCGATCTGGAAGGCAGTTTTCAATTCGCTGATCACGTAGGCTGGCACCAAAGCTTTCATGCCTACGTCCTCCGGCCCCTTCGGCTGCGGTGAATTGGACAAGCGCAGAAACAAGGCGAGGTCGGTCTGTCGCGTCTGCCGCATCATAAATGCTTTCAGCGGCACCGCGGCTCGATCCAGCGCCGTGTTGAACGATATTTTCTCCTGCGACAACGGGAGATAAGCGTCACTGTAAATGCGGTCGAAAACCGGCGCCATCACAAATACGGTCAGGAACAAAGACAAACCTACGATCACCTGATTGGGCGGAGTCTGCGCAGTGCCGATGGCCTGGCGCAAGAGTGAGAGCACGATGACGATACGCGTGAACGAGGTCATCATCAGCAACAACGCGGGCAGAAACGACAGCGCGGTCAGAAACAGCAGAGTCTGGATCGACAGCGTGTAAGTCTGACTGGCCCCCGGGCCCGGGGTCGCCGTCACCAGCGGGAAAGTGCTCTGCGCTTGCGCCACGCCTGCCACCAGCAACAACAGCAGGCCCA
>JAYUZG010000117.1:0-9936 GCA_043751985.1 Betaproteobacteria bacterium | reverse complement strand
AGCATGCCGGTCAACGCATCTTCGCGTACCTGCTCACTGACCTCGGTCAACGCCTGCTCCAGTTCGCGCACGCGCGCCTGTGCCTCTTCCGACTTGCGTTGCGTGACTTCCAACTCGTCGCGTGAGCGCAACATATCTACTTGCATGAGCTTGGTGTCGTCCATCAGCTCGCCGATAATCGATTTCAATTGCACCATGTCGTCCGTCGCATGAATGCGCGCGCCGTAACGCTCGACTTTCTCGTGATAGCCGGTCGTGGTGGCCGTCACTTCAACCAGTCGCTGCACGAACACGCTGATGAGCTCTTTGAGCGTGGCACGGGCGTCGCGCAAACTGTGCTTCAACGCGCTCTGACGGAAAATAATCTCCTTGAAACTGCGCTCGGCTTCCTGCAAGGCGCGACTGGTAGGTGGGTCTGCCAGCAGGTTTTGCATCACTTGGATTTGTCCGGAGACCCATTGATCATCGTCCACCAGCTCGCCCAAATTATTGGTCACCAGACCCAAAAGGCGCATTAAATTGTCAATCAGCTCCGTTTCGCTGTCCGTGCGCAATTCGACTTTCAGCCAGAAATTTTTCAGTTGCGCGAGCACTCGATTCCACAATTCCGGCGAATCCGCGTCGGCCGCCAGGCGGGCAAGTTGCATTGCGTAGCCGGCGAGATCCGGGAAACGCTCCAGGCGCGCCACCACCCCGTTTTCCAGCACCGATACGAGCATCGCGCGCAACTGGCGCAAGCTGCCCGCCGGCGCGGGAACCCTGTCCAGGTGCACCGCATCGACCGCCTTGCCATTGGTATCGGCGGCTTCAATGCCGGTTGGCGCGACTGACTGCTCGGACCAAGTGCGCAGAAGATTCTGCAATTTTTCGAACAACGCCGGATCGGTGTTGAAGTTGAGGAGGAGCCGATCGAGCCCTTCGCGCTTGCGCGCCTCGATGGTGGCCGATTGGCGCCGCTCGAGCTCGCGCACGACCTCGCGCAGCAGACGCCCCCAAGGTGGCGCTCCCGGCTGCGGCTGCGCGCTCGCCAACGGAACATTAGATGGCGACGGCGTACCCGACACCTCGTGGTAAATCTGTAAGTAGTTTTCGGGAGTAGGTACGATGCGACGTAGCGCCAGCAGCTTCAGCGTCTCGCGCGCGATGTCGGTTGGATTTGAAAATTCCGGCACTTGGAGTATACCCAGCCGATTTGAAATACATCGTTAACGTCGCGGCCAGGGAGTCCTTTAATACTTCATTGCGATTCTCCAGGGATGACGCGATGGCATGCTTGCTGCTGTAGTGTTTTTCTTGCGGAAACTCCTTCGCTATGAAAAGCAGCTCACCATGAAGTCACATCACATCGTGCACCCGCTTCGAACGCGCGCGACCACACCCTGTGCGTGGCTAGCACGCCTGCTGTGCGCCGTCGCAACGCTGTGGAGCGCGTCGCCCAGCGCGGCGGCAGTGACCGAAGACGCACACCGCATCGAGCAAGCAGTGGAAAATTTTGCCGTGACCGCCGCTCGGGATTTGCCGGGTCGTGTACAAGTAAGCGTGGGGACCGTCGACGCACGCTTGTCGCTCGCACGCTGCGCGGCGCCACAAGCTTTCATTCCCGTCGGAACTCGCTTGTGGGGAAGCACCAGCATCGGCGTGCGTTGCGCTGCGCCGCTGTCGTGGACACTGTTCGTTCCGGTGACCGTACACGTGTACGCGAAAGTGCTGATCAGTGCCCGGCCGTTGATTCGCGGGCAGGCGCTGGCGGCAACGGATTGGGTGATCCAGGAACGCGATTTGACGCAGTTACCTGCCGGCGTGTTGTCCGATGTTACTCAGGTCGAGGGGAAAATCCTGCAAAGCCCGCTCGCGGGCGGTATGCCGCTGCGTACCGATATCTTGCGCGGCGAATACTTGGTCACGCACGGGCAGCCGGTGAAACTCGTGTACCTGCTGCATGGGCTGAGTGTCACCTCGGACGGCAAAGCTATGGGCAATGCCGCGCGCTCGGAGCGGGTCAACGTGCGCTCCTACGCAGGTCAGATCCGGCGCGGCGTGGTAGTTGGGGCCGGTGTGGTTGAGGTAATGTAACTGCATGAAGCGGAATGACTTAAAATCTACGACAGGGGATTTTCCGTGAGCACTCGCGACGACCTGGGAAAAGCGTTAAAGTTCTCGGCCCCGCGGTCGTTATCCGATGCACAGTCTGCGGAAAAGAGTTGGCCAAAGGCTGGGAATCGAAACCACGAAATTGAGCATGCACAACAAATACTACTAAGGAGTCGTTCTTTGAAGATCAACCCGATTCGACCTGGTGCGGTCGGCGGAGTCCAGGATACGCAGGCCGGGCGCAGCACGCAGCAACCGGCCGCCGGCAAATCCGGTACGACCGATAAAGTCGCTATCACTTCGCTGTCATCGCAACTCCATGCCTTGGAGAGCAGTCTCACTGATGTCAGCGTAGTGGACGCGGCACGCGTCGATGCCATTAAGCAAGCCATCAGCGAAGGGCGCTTCAAGATCGACTCGGATGTGGTGGCGGATAAGCTGCTCACATCAGTAAAAGAGCTGTTGCTCAATCACAACAAGCAAACCAGCTAGGCGAGTTCGTTGAACGACAAGCAAAGCTTGGCACGCGGCGCATTCGTGGTGGATCTACGTGCGGAGTGCGCCGCCTATCAAAAACTGTTGAGCTTGCTCGAAGCCGAGCAAACTTGCCTATTGAACGGCGACGCCGAATCACTGCAAGTAATTTCGCGCGGAAAATCCGACAGCGTGCTCGATCTGCTGCGTCTGGGTGAGCGGCGCGGCCACTACTTGCGAGCTCGCTCCCTCAGCGCTGATCGGGCCGGTATGCAGGAATGGCTGTGCAAAGAGGGAGGGGCAGACCGGGACGAGCTGCACGAAGCGTGGGGCGAACTCATGGAAACCGCGCAACGGGCAAGCGAACTCAACGACGTCAACGGCACGCTCATTACATCCAGACTGGCCCACAATAAACAGGCACTCGAATCACTGCGCGACATCTTGACACCCGCGCGTACCTACGGACCGAACGGTCACACTGAAAGCGCCAGCCTCGCCTCGCATTTAGGCACGGCCTGATCTGCGCGAAACCTCCCGGCGTTGCGAGTCAGAATCCGCGATCGGCTGGGTCGCGATCCGTTGGCAATACCATCACGGTCACACGCCGATTGCGCGATCGCCCTTCGGCGGTCGTGTTCGGTTGCAGCGGCCGCGTCTCCGCATAGCCCACTGCCATCAGTCGTTCCGGGCGCACACCCAGCTCGATAAACAGACGCACGACGCTGCTCGCACGCGCGCCTGATAATTCCCAGTTAGAGGGCATAGCAGGCGTGGCGATCGGGATGTTGTCGGTGTGCCCTTCTACTTGCACCGCGTTGTCCACCGAGGACAATACTTGCGCCACCATGGCGAGTGGTTTGCGCGCTCCGCTTTGAATCGCCGCCTCGCCCGAGCCAAACAGTGCGGCCGCGTTGAATTCGAGCTCGATGCCGCGACTGGTTTCATTGACGCGCACTTGCCCTTCTTTTTCCAGCGGCTCCAGCACGTGCTTCAAATCATTTCGAATCACCTGCATCTTCGCCACCAGTTGCGGAATCGATTGCCAGGGCGTCGGCTTACTCGCTTGGCCGCTGAGTATGCCGGCTTCGCCCGGAGGCGCGTCCAGCCGTAACGGCGTATTCGCAGCGGGCTGCTCCGCACGCACGAAGGCTTTCACCAGCGACTCTGACATCACCCGGTACTTGCCTTCATTCACCTGTGAGATTCCGTACATCACCACGAAAAAGGCAAACAACAGCGTGATGAAATCGGCGTAAGACACCAGCCAGCGGTCTTGATTGTCGTGATCGTCACGTGGTTTTCTGCGTGCCATGGCCGGTTGCGATCGCGAGTAGGCGCTAGTCTTCCAGGTAACCTTCTAGCCGCGTCTGAATCGCACGCGGGTTGTCGCCATTGGCGATGGCAACCAGTGCGTCGATGATCAATTCGCGGCGCTTTACTTCGATGGCGATCACGCCCTTGAGCTTATTCGCCACCGGAAGAAAAAATAGATTGGCAATGCCCACGCCGTATATGGTCGCCACGAAAGCCACGGCGATCCCGGCTCCCAGTTTGGATGGATCGGTGAGATTTTCCATGACATGAATCAACCCCAGCACCGCACCGATGATGCCCACCGTGGGTGCATAGCCGCCCGCGGATTCCCACACCCGCGCCGCGCGCCGGTGGAAGTCTTCGTGCGTCTCTATTTCCAGCTCGAGAATTTCGCGCATCACGTTGGGTTCCGCGCCATCGATCAGCAGTTGCATGCCTTTCTTCTCGTACTCGTCGCGGTTGGCGCGCATCATCGGCTCCAGCGCCAGCAGGCCACCGCGCCGCGCCGCCTGGCTCCAGGTCACCACGCGCCGTATGACATCGCGATAGTCCACCACCGGCGGAACGAACACCCATGGCAACAGTCGCACGCCCGCGACGAACACGGGGGGCGAGGTCTGCAGCATAGTAGCCCCGAGCGTTCCACCGATGACGATCAGGAAGGCCGCGATCTGTAGCAGCGAGCCCAGATGCCCTCCTTCGAGGATCTGACCGCCGAGGATAGCGACAATTGCGATGAGCAGCCCGGAAAGGCTGGTGATATCCATCAAGCTTGTTTGAGTTGATCGGGCATGCGCCCGATTGTGCGCGGGTGGCGGCGCCAGCCGAAGAATTTAACGACGCCAGGGCTGGAAACTTAACCGACGCGCTACACCTGCGCAACGCGCCGCTCAAAAAAGTAAAGGCCTAGCGGTTCCAGGTCTTGAGACGTGAACGCAGGCGCGCCACGGCCTGGCTATGCAACTGGCAGATGCGCGACTCGGAGACGCCAAGAATATCGCCGATTTCTTTCAGGTTCATCTCCTGCTCGTAATACAGTCCCATCACCAATTTTTCGCGTTCCGGCAGGGCCGAGATTGCTTGTACCAGCATGCGCCGGAAACTGTCGTCCTCGAGAATGTCGATCGGGTTGGATTGTTTGTCGGACAGAAATACGTCAAAGAAATCGCTGTCTTCGGATTCCTGAAAATCCTCGTAGTGCAGCAATTGATAGCCGCGTGCGTCGTAGAGCATCTGCTGATACTGTTCGATCGGCACCTGCAACTCCGCCGCGATCTCCTGCTCTTTGGGCGCGCGCCCGAACTTCTGCTCAAGCTTGGACATGGCCTGCTCCACCCGGCGTAGATTCTTGCGCACGTTACGCGGCAGCCAGTCGGCCTCGCGTAACTCATCCAAAATGGAGCCGCGAATACGCTGGATCGCGTAGGTCTCGAATTGCGCACCTTGCGTATCGTCAAAATTCTTGGCGGCGTCAAGCAAACCGATGAGTCCGGCCTGGATCAGATCGTCCACCGACACGCTGGCAGGCAGCTTCGCCATGAAGTGGTAAGCGATTCGCTTGACCAAAGGTGCCATTTTCTTGACCACCTTGTCTTGATCCAACACGCCTGCATCACTGTAAAGCTTGTTCACGAATTCTCGCTCATGGTTGTGAGGTGACCGCCTCTGACCAGCCGCTGCGCGAAGCCGGCCTGGCGGTCCTCTCCTGGATAAGACCACTGGTCCATGGCGCCGGCGATTAAGCGGCAGCCAATAGACGACATGGCATTGGGATAAACATCTATGACTGGCCTGCGCATGCGTACCGCGTCGCGCAAGGCCGCATCTTCCGGCACTGCGCCGCAGAACTCTAGTTTGAGGCCAAGGAAGCGTTTGGCAGTGGTCGCGAGATTGTCGAATAGCGCGTCCGCCTGCGCACCGGATCGCACTCGATTGACTACGATGTGAAAGCGGCGGCGCGCGAAATCCCAGGCAAGACGTTTGATCAGCGCATAAGCGCTGGTGATGGAATCCGGCTGCGGGGACACCACCAGAATCACTTCCTGGGCGGCAAGCGAGCAGCTTGGCGTCTGGATGGCGTCGCCGGCAGGCGCGTCCACAAGGATGAAATCGACTTTAGGCTCCATGCGGCTGAACGCACGCGTCAGCCGCTCTTCTTCGGGTTGAGGCAGATTTCCCAGCACGTGAAATGCGTGCGCCCCGCAAATGAGCCGCACCCCAGCCGCGCTGGTCTTCACTATATCGGACAGATCGAGCCGGCCTTCAATGACTTCTTTCAAGTCTTGTCCTTGATCAAGCCCCAGATAAGCCGCCGCGCTGTTGCGTCCCTGGTTCTGATCAAGCACCGCGACCGAGCGTCCGAGCCGTGACAACGCGGCCGCCACGTTCACCAGCAAGACGCTGCGGCCAATTCCGCTCTTACCGCCCACCACGGTCACGCTGCGCACCGCGTCACGCGCCAGCAACCGCCGTAGACCCGACGCCTGATCAAACGGCAACTCAAGCACGCGCAGCCTCCAAAGCAGCGGTGTCGAGGCTTTCCTCCACGGCAGAACTGGCGCCCGCCATGACCAGCGGCCACTGAGAATCGTCTAGCGTCAACGCGGAATAACTGGCCGGCGCGCGGAAGGCGCGCTCCACCAGATACAGCGCATTGGCAACGTGCAAATCTTCGGGAACGCGCTGGCCATTGGCGATGAACTGCAGCGGCAGGCGATGCCGAATCAGCACGTCGAGCGCGTGACCCAGGATCACCGATTCATCGATCTTGGTGAGGATCGCTCCGCTCAGATCGGCGCCACGATAGGCGAGCACGGTTTCCTCCAGCGTATGTCCCTGTGCCGCGGCCGACAGCAGCAACAGCCGGCGCGCGCGCGCGCCTGAAAGCAGCGCCACTTGCTCGGCCACGCGGCGGTCACGCTGGCTCATGCCGGTGGTATCGATCAGTACCAGATGGCGGCCCTGCAATTCGCCCAGAGTTCGCTGCAAGTCGTGTTCATTCTGAATCACGAACACTGGCACACCTAAAATCTTTCCGTAAATCCGCAACTGATCCACCGCGCCGATGCGGTAGTTATCGGTGGTAATCAAAGCCAGGCGGGACGCGCCAAAGCGCAAGGCACAAGCGGCGGCAAGCTTCGCAACCGTGGTGGTCTTCCCCACTCCGGTCGGCCCAACCAGGGCATAGACGCCACCGCTGTCGATTGCGCTGGGAATATCTGCCACGCGGCGCAGCGTCCGCACCAGCGCCGCCTTGATCCAGCGCAGTGCCTTGGCATACTCGTATTCGGGCGGCAACTGATCGAGCAAGCGTCGCGACAACGAGGGCGAGAAGCCCGCGGCGAGCAGTTGTCGCATGACCTCGATTTTGGCGGGTTCGCGCCGCTGCATGTCGTTCCAGGCGAAGCCAGCCAATTGGCCTTCGAGCAGACTGCGCATGAAGCGAACTTCGCGCGCCAGTTCAGACGGAGCCGCCGCATCGACCTTCGCGCTGGCCGCAGCTGCATAGGCGTTGAGCGGCACCGTGCGCGAGGAAGGTTCGCTGGCAGCCCGATCGCCGCGCACCGCTTCATTCCTCTCGCGCAAGCCCGCCTGAGGTGCTGAGCGCGGCGCGCCGATGTGTTGCGTGATTTGCGCCAGATCCATTTCCGCCACCGCCAGCACTTCCACTCCCGCGCCGGCTGGGCGATTCGACAAAATTAGCGCGTTGGCACCGAGATCTCGCCGCACCATTTTCAGCGCTTCGTGAGCGGTCGCCGCCGAAAATTTCTTGATTACCATGTTGCCCCGGTGCGTGCTTTGATGTACAGCCCATTGCTACGTTTTTCACGCCACGCGCTCATGCGCGACCGTCTGGCATTTTTTGGGCGGCTCGCACTCACGCGCGACCGCCTGGCATCCCTTGGGCGGCTCGCACTCACGCGCGACCGCCTAGCACGGAAACTACGCGGATTGTGCGCGAATCGGGTATTTCGGCTTGCGACAACACTTTCAATTGCGGCACCGAGCGGCGCAGAAAGCGCGTGAGCAACGCACGCAGCGGCGCCGGTACCAATAGCACGGTCTGTTGTCCGATCTGTTCCTGTTGCTGCACCAGTGCGCCCGCTTGCTTGAGTAAATTCTCTGCCAGCGTCGGCTCTAATCCCGTACCTTCCGCGCCTTTGGCGCGCGTCGCCTGCAGCAGCACTTGCTCTAACGCGGGACTGAGGACAACCACTTCGATTTCGCCGCTGCCGGGTTGAATGCCCTGGACAATGGCGCGACCGAGCGCCACGCGTGCCGCTGCGCTCAACTCATCCACATCCTGAGTGCGTGGCGCGTGCTCCGCCAGCGTTTCGATGATGGTGCGCATATCGCGAATGTGTACGCCTTCGGCCAGCAGGTTCTGCAAAATTTTCTGCAAAGTAGTAAGCGGCACCAGCTTTGGAACGATATCTTCGACGAGCTTGGGCGACTCTTTGGTGAGGTGCTCAAGTAATTGCTGCACTTCTTCACGTCCGAGCAATTCCGCCGCGTGGGTGTTGATCAGATTGGATAGATGCGTCGCCACCACGGTACTCGCATCCACCACGGTATAGCCCATGGTCTGCGCCGGTTCGCGCTGAGCGGCTTCGATCCACAGCGCGGGCAAACCAAACGCCGGGTCGCGCGCTTCAATTCCCTGCAATTGTCCCAGCACACGCCCGGGATTGATGGCCATGAACATGCCGGGATAAACGTCGCCGGCACCGACTTCGACGCCTTTCAAAGCGATGCGATATGCATTGGGACGTAGTTCAAGATTGTCGCGAATGTGCACCGCCGGTACCAGGAAACCCATTTCGCTCGCGACCTTCTTGCGAATGCCGCGAATCCGCCGCAACAGTTCTCCGTCCTGGGCGCGATCTACCAGCGGGATCAATCGGTATCCCACCTCAAGTCCGATCGCGTCGATCAAACCGACGTCGCTCCAACTCACTTCTTGCGGTTCCGGTCGTGTCATGGGCGCGGCCGCGACCGGAGCTTCGGCCGCTTGCGCGCGTTCCTCGCGATAGTAGGCAAACGCAGCCAGTGCGACGGCGATCAACAGAAACGCAAGATGCGGCATTCCCGGAATAAATCCGAGCAGCGCCAAAATGCCAGCCGTGATGTACAACACCGGCGCGCGGCTAAACATCTGACCGAGTAGTTGCTGTGATAAATCTTCGCCGGTGGTCACGCGGCTCACCACGACGCCGGCAGCAGTCGAGATGATGAGCGCGGGCACCTGAGCCACCAGACCGTCACCGATGGTCAACGACGTATAAGTGGATGCCGCCGTGCCGAAGTCAAGATTGTGCTGCAGCATGCCTACCGCCAGACCGCCCACGATATTGATCAGCATGATGATGATGCCGGCAACCGCGTCGCCGCGCACAAACTTGCTGGCACCATCCATCGAACCATAAAAATCCGCTTCCTGAGAAATGGTCAAGCGGCGTTGGCGTGCCGCGTCCTCGCCGATCAGCCCGGCGTTCAGATCCGCATCAATTGCCATTTGCTTACCCGGCATCGCGTCGAGGGTGAAGCGCGCCGACACTTCGGCAATACGTCCCGCGCCCTTAGTGATCACCACAAAATTGATCACCACCAGGATTACGAACACGATAATGCCTACCGCATAGTTGCCGCCGATCAAGAAGCTGCCAAATGATTCGATCACCTTGCCGGCGGCATCCGGCCCGGTATGCCCGTTGATCAGCACCACCCGCGTCGAGGCGACGTTAAGCGAGAGCCGCAGCAAGGTGGTCATCAGCAGCACGGTGGGGAAGACCGAAAACTCGAGCGGACGTAAAGTGTAAAGAGACACCAGCAGCACGATCATCGCGACCGCGATATTGAAGGTGAACAGCAGGTCGAGCAGGAACGGCGGCAGCGGCAAGATCATCATCGAGAGAATCAGAATGATGAGCACTGGCCCGGCCAGCCGCGACATATTGAAACCTATCGGTTCAGTTTCGACGCGCGCATTCATGCCGCTTCACCGGAGGTAAATTCGCCGATGCCGGGATCCATTTCCGGCGGCACCGGCAACTG
>JAYUZG010000116.1:0-16645 GCA_043751985.1 Betaproteobacteria bacterium | reverse complement strand
CCCACCGCGCACTCTCGCACACAGCAAAAATAAAACCCCACCCAGCACCCCTCGCCAGTACCCACACCCTTCGGCTGTCTGTGTTGTTAAAGAGCATTGGTTGCGGGGGCAGGATTTGAACCTACGACCTTCGGGTTATGAGCCCGACGAGCTGCCAGACTGCTCCACCCCGCGACCGAACTAGACTTGGAATGATAGCAGCATGAGCAGTCACTGGTCAAATGTTTCGGTGCACAAAATCTAGATCAAAGGATTTCGGACGCACAGAAAACAGCAACGAAAAAATCACCCCGTGATCAGACTGTGGCCGGGTGCCTCAGAAAGCTCCGTATTCACCACCGCACCCGCAACTTCGGCACTCAAATCAACCAAGTTCGAGATCTCTTCAAAAGTGGGCAGCTCATCAAGCGATCGGAGCCCAACGTCGTCGAGAAATACTTTTGTCGTCGCATACAGACCGGGCCGCCCAGGAACTTCGCGATGTCCGACCACATCAATCCAGCCACGCGCCTCAAGGGTCTTCAAGATTTGACTCGACACCGACACTCCACGAATGTCCTCAATATCCCCTCGCGTAACCGGCTGGCGATAAGCGATGATCGCCAACGTTTCCATCACCGCACGCGAGTACTTTGGTGGCTTGTGCCGCTGCAGTCGTTCGACATAGCGCTGATATTCCGGTCGAACTTGAAATCGCCAGCCGCTGGCCACGTCGGTTAGCTCCACGGGACGAGAAGCCCACTCGACCTTGATCTCATCCAGAATCCTGCGCACAACCTCTTGGCCAATATCGTCATCGAACAGCTTCTTCAAATCCAAAATTGACAAAGGCTCAACACTGCTCAGCAGAGCGGCTTCCAAAATGGCCTTGGCCTGCGGCAATTCAGGATCATGCATGTTCATGGCTCAGTTTCACATATATTGGGGAAAACATACCTTGCTGCATCATCTCAACTAGATTTTCACGGGCAAGTTCCAGAAGTGCCAGCAAGGTCACCACCAAGACCGGCACCCCTGCGGAAACATCAAACAATTCATCAAATCGCACAAAGCGTGACACTTGCAACGCACGAAGAACTCGGCCCATGTAATCCCTCACCGACAACTGTTCACGCGCAATGTGGTGGTGGCTCGTCACGCGCGCGCGCGCTATCAAACTCATCCACGAGTTGCGTAAATCGTCTGCCCGGACATGCGGAAGCTCACTGACAAGCGATTTTTCTACCCAAATCTGCACTAACGAAAAATCTCGATGAACCTGGGGGAGTTCGTCCAGTTTTTGCGCGGCACGCTTCATCTGCTCATATTCAAGCAGACGTCTTACCAATTCCGCACGCGGGTCGGCCCCCTCGCTCGCCTCCGGGCCAGGTCGAGGAAGCAACATGCGCGACTTAATTTCGATAAGGAGCGCGGCCATCAGCAGATACTCGGCTGCCAACTCAAGCTGATTCTGTCGCATGGCCTCAACATAACCCATATATTGGCGCGTCAACTCCGCCATCGGAATATCCAGCACTTCAAGGTTGTGCTTTCGGATCAGGTACAGCAACAGGTCAAGCGGGCCCTCAAAGGTGTCCAGGAATACCTGGAGCGCGTCAGGCGGGATATATAAATCTCCCGGGAACTCGAGCAGCTCTTCGCCGCGCACCCGGGCCAGGCGCGCCGGGCCTATAACCGCGTCAGTCGCCGGAGGGCGTTCGCTAGTAATTTCCATCAGGCGTTAGCCATGTCTAATTGACAGTCGCACAAAAAGCAAAAAGATATCCGCATCACTACGACCGGAGAGGGATGAATGTGTCATATCGATCGACATTATCCGGTAAACGCAGTTGTGCAGCCGCCTCTTGACAACGTCTGAATTTTGCGTGCTACGCAATCCGATCCATCCTACACCGGCGTGAGAAACGGCGGCGCAGGAATCGCGGAGCAGCCTGGACGCTCGCGCGGCTTCGCAATTCCTTGTATGCCGGTCATGACTCGCGTCAAGTTTTCCCGCACCCAAAAGCGCCTAAGGTTGGCGTTTAACCTGCCGTTACAGGGTGCGATAAGCGCCTCGGTCATCGCTTGACCCGGGCACGGTAGAAACACGCGCGGCTTTCATGAGGAATCGAACACATGTCCGAATTGATGAAGAACATTGACGCTCGGACCAAGCTGGCGGGGACCAACAAGCTCGAAATTCTCCTGTTCTCACTTGGGCTCGATTCGCGTACCGGCCGCAACGAGACCTACGGGATCAACGTGTTCAAAGTGCGCGAGGTGCTGCGCACACCGGGAATCACGCGCGCCCCGGAAATGCCGAATGCGGTCGAGGGGATGGTCAGTCTCCGCGGCGTTCTGGTGCCGGTGGTCGATCTCGCGAAGTACGCCGGAATACCGGTCGAGCAAAAACCGGAAATTATGATCGTTACCGAGTACAACGCACACACACAGGCATTCCTGGTGGATGGCGTCGATACCATTCTGCGCCTCGACTGGTCAGCGATGAAAGTTCCACCGAAAATGTTGCTGCAGGAATCGGGAGGCCTAGTAACTGCGATCACCGAACTCGCCGATAACCGCCTGGTGATGATGCTGGATGTGGAACGAGTGCTCGCGGAAACCGCGAAGTTTGGTGAAGACGAAGCGGTCTTTCAGAGCATCAAGTCGATCAAGGATCAGGTCGGCGAACGCACTGTATTCTTTGCTGACGATTCATCGGTCGCGCGGCGCCAGATCGAACGTACCCTTGCAGCCTTGAAAGTGAAACATGTCTCCGCCATCAATGGCAGTCAGGCTTGGACCGAACTGCAAAAAATTGCCGACGTCGCCGAAGCGGCCGACCGGCCTGTTAAGGACTATGTTGGGCTGGTCCTAACCGACGTCGAGATGCCGGAAATGGATGGCTATATCCTGACTCGAAAAATTCGCGCCGACAGCCGCTTCGCCGGTATCCCGATCATCATGCACTCATCGCTTTCAAGTATGGAAAATCAATCTCTGGGCCTGTCGGTAGGCGTTGACGAATACGTACCGAAGTTTGAGGCACAACGCCTTGCGGAAGTGCTTACCAGACGTCTGGCAGCCTAAATTTCAAATTTATTGGGCAGGTAAAATATGGAAGCGTTAGAACAAGACAATTTACTGGACACCGTCGACGCGCGCACCAAGCTGGCCGGTTCCAACAAGATGGAGATTCTTCTGTTTTCGTTGGGCATGCGAGAAACGTTTGGCATCAACGTTTTCAAAGTGCGCGAAGTCACCACGACACCGCCTATCACCAAGACGCCGAACATGCCGGAAGGCGTCGATGGCGTCATCTCCTTGCGCGGAAATATCATCCCGGTCATCAGCCTCGCTAAGTTCGTGCACGCTCATAGCACACCCGAGGTTGCCAATGAAACCATGATGGTGACTGAGTACAGCCGCCGCACTCAGGGTTTCCTGGTGCATGAAGTCGATCGCATCGTCCGCGTGGACTGGGAAAGAGTCCGCTCCCCGCAAGGATTTTTGAGCGGGCAGGAGAGTCTCATCACCGCAGTCACCGAACTTCCGGACGGCAAACTGGTATCGATTCTCGACGTCGAACAAATCCTCGCCAACGCTTTTGGCGAAGACGCGATTCCGGAGCTGACTCCGATCGCCGCGACCAAAAATCGAACCGTGTTTTTTGTCGATGATTCGGTGGTTGCCCGCAAGGAAATTACGCATGTCCTGGATAAACTCCAGGTCAGGTATCAGCAGGCGAGCAACGGCAAAGAAGCGTGGCAGCGGCTACAAGCTCTGGCGAATCGCGCCCACCAGGAAGGGCTGTCGCTAAGCGATCAAATCAGCGTGATCCTGGTAGATGCCGAGATGCCGGAAATGGACGGGTACGTTCTCACCCGGCATATCAAGGACGATCGCCGCTTCGGCGGCATTCCGATAGTCATGCACTCCTCGCTGTCGTCAGAGGCGAATCGCGCCATGGGCAAATCGGTCGGCGTCGATGCCTACGTGGCGAAGTTCGATCCCGCGGTTCTGGCAGACACTCTGCGGCCATTGTTACAGGAGTAAGTGACGCGCACTCCATTGTCCCCGCTTGCCTAGTACATCAATTGACTGTAATGAAGGAGAGGGCCGTATGGCCGATAGCAACCTGAAAATTCTCGTGGTCGATGATTTCTCGACTATGCGGCGCATTGTTCGCAATCTTCTCAAGGAACTTGGGTTCACCAACGTCGATGAAGCCGAAGACGGCGTAGCGGGCCTGGCGAAATTGCGCAGCGCCAATTTTGAGTTTGTCGTGTCGGATTGGAACATGCCCAACATGACCGGCATTGAAATGCTTCGCCAAATTCGTGCCGATCCGCAACTGAAGCATCTTCCGGTCTTGATGGTCACCGCGGAAGCTAAGAAAGAAAACATCATCGAAGCAGCACAGGCCGGGGCGAATGGGTATGTGGTCAAGCCGTTTACCGCGGCAACGCTTGATGAAAAACTCAACAAAATTTTCCAGAGCATGCAAAAAACAGGAGCAACCTCATGACCCAGCAGGTTGATTCAAACTCGGACTCGTCGGACCTCGAGGCGTTGTTTGACAGCATTGCGGCAGCAACCGTTTCGGCTGAGCAACCCAACGCATCCGACAGCTCGAAAATCAATACCATGCCTGAGCCCGCGCAAGCAGACGAGCACAAGGCAACCGATAAAGTTTTGTCTCAAGTGGGGAAATTAACCCGCAACTTGCACGACAGCTTGCGTGAATTGGGTTTCGACAAGTCTTTGCAGTCGGCTGCGAGCACCATGCCCGACGCGCAAGAACGTCTGGCCTATGTGGCCAAGATGACCGAGCAGGCCGCCACACGGGCACTCACCGCAATCGAAGCGGCAAAACCCATTCAAGACAAGCTGCACACTGACTCGACGCGGCTCACCGGTCAATGGCAGCGTTTGTTCTCCAATCAACTCTCGGTGGACGAGTTCAAATCGCTCGCCAAGGAAACCTGCCAATTTCTTGAGCAAGTCCCCGCGCAAACCGGCGCGACCAATGCGCAGCTCACTGAGATCATGATGGCGCAAGACTTTCAAGACTTGACCGGCCAAGTTATCAAGCGCGTCACCGAACTCGCCCAGACAATTGAGAGACAACTTTTGAGCTTGTTGGTGGAGAATGTGGCGCCTGAAAAAAAGATCGCCATTGATACAGGGTTGCTCAACGATCCGGTGATCAACGCCAACGGGCGCAATGACGTCGTTACCAGCCAGAAGCAAGTGGACGACCTGCTCGAAAGCCTCGGCTTCTAATTTCCCTTCTGCGTATACACACCATGAGCCATTTTCAAGGAATGGAAGAGTTACTTCAGGATTTTCTGACTGAGTCTTCCGAGATGTTATCCGACGTCGATAACAAACTGGTCGAACTGGAGAAGCGACCAAACGACGCCAAGTTACTCAATGACATTTTCCGCGGCTTCCACACGATCAAAGGTGGCGCCGGTTTTCTGAATGTCAACGAACTGGTGTCGCTCTGTCATCTCACGGAAAACTTGTTCGACAAATTGCGCAATCACCAATTGACCCTGAACCCCGTGATGATGGATGCCATCATGGCGGCCACCGGCGGGGTCAGAGATATGTTTGGTGATCTATCGCAGGCGCAGCCGCCCAAACCGGCCGACCCGGCGGTAATCGCGGCGTTGGAGGCCGCACTGAAAGGTGAGACCGTTCAAGTTACTGCGCCCAAGACTGCGCCCCCTGTACCGGCATCATCCACGCCAGTTGCGGACGTTTCGGCTGCAAGCGGTCAGGCCGCCCCCGATTGGCAACAGCTCTACGACGCGCTGCTCGACAAGAAGACCGTCGCGGCCGTGCCGCCGGCGGCAAGGGTTCCCGAGCACGCAGCGGCTGCGTCGCCAAGCGAAGCGCCTGCGCCAAGGCCGAACGCCGGGCGTCGCGCAACTGACGGCCCCGAAGTCGATATGGCGCGCGCCGGACGTCGTGACTCAGACAAGCTGGTCGTCGCCGAGACCACTATTCGCATCGATACCAACCGTCTCGACATGCTGCTGAACTTGTCCGGTGAAATCGGTCTGGCCAAGAACCGCCTGAACTGTTTGCGGACCGACCTGGTGCAAGGGCGCACCGATAGCGAAACCATGCGTGCACTGGATGAGGCGGTCAGTCATCTCGACCTCCTGGTCGGCGATTTGCAAAACGCCGTGATGAAGACTCGCATGCAACCGATCGGCCGCTTGTTTCAGAAATATCCTCGCGTGGCGCGCGATCTCGCGCGGCAGCTTGGCAAGGATGTCGAGTTGGCGCTGGCCGGAGAAGAAACCGAACTGGACAAGACGATGATCGAGGAACTGTCCGATCCGCTGATCCATTTGGTGCGAAACGCAGTCGATCACGGCATTGAATTACCTGACGAGCGACGTGCTGCCGGCAAACCCGAAAAAAGTATCTTGCGGCTGTCCGCCGAACAAATTGGCGATCACATCGTTATCAAGATCTGCGACGACGGGCGCGGCATGCAACCCGATTTGCTCAGACGCAAGGCGGTTGAAAAAGGCATTATCGATGCCGAGGCCGCGGCGAACATGGATGACAAACATGCGCTGCAGCTCATTTTTCTTCCGGGTTTTTCAACCAAAGATCAAATCAGCAGCGTGTCCGGCCGCGGCGTTGGCATGGACGTGGTCAAGACCAACCTGAACAAGTTGAATGGCCGCGTCGATATCGAATCGATCATCGGGCAAGGCTCCACCTTTACCATTTCACTGCCGCTTACTTTGGCGATCTTGCCGGTGTTGGTGGTCAAAGTAGGAACCCAGCCGTTCGCCGTACCGTTATCGATGGTCCGCGAGATCATTCCGATTCGGCCCGAAGACGTGCAAGAAGTAAGCGGGAAACCTACGCTTCTGGTGCGCGACGAAGTGCTGCCAATACGTTCTCTCTCCAGCATGATCGGCTGGCCGCAGCCAAAGCCCCCAGCCTATGGCGTGCTGCTGCAGACAACGGTAACCAGCTTGATCCTCGCCGTGGATTCCTTCGTTGGCCGCGACGACGTGGTGATGAAACCGCTCGACGTCGTCAAGCCCAAAGGCATTGCCGGCGCCACACTTTCCGGCGATGGTTCGGTTGTCCTGGTGTTGGACATGGAGAAGTTACTCGAAGAGCCGTATCGGGAACTGCGCGCCGAGTTATTCGCCCTGGCGGCTTGACCGCTCGCGCAACGATGACCTCTCTGATCAGCCGTTATCCGGTGACCGGCGGCAAGCAAGACTTGTACGCCTATCGCCTGGGTACGCCCGATCAGCCGCCACTCAATGGCGGACTGATGTCACTGCTCACCCAGAAAGATAACGCGCAAGGGGACTGGCTGCTCAAGCAACAACGGGTCATCTTGCAGTCCCGCGAAATGAACCCGGAAAGTATCGACCGCAGCCTGCGCGATCGAGTGATCGTCGCGATCGAGTCCGACGCAGGCGATGCCCAATTTCAGCGCGCGCAAGCGCTGCGCGCGCTCGGCTACGGTGTCTACGTCGCTCTCGATCCCGACCACCCGATTCCCCACCCCCTGCTGCAGACCGCAAGCCATATTGGCATTCCGTCAACCGGCGCAGACTTGCAGGCGGTTTCCAAGACGCTGCGAAAATTTCCCGCGAAGCAAGTCGCAGGACCGGTCAACTGCCGCGAACAGTTCGATTTGGCGCAGCGCGCGGGGGTTGATTTCGTGGATGGCTACTACTTTTCCGAATCCATGGCTGGCACCGCAAAGGCGGTCAACCCCGCCTACACCAGCATTCTTGGAGTGATGCAACTGGCACAGCAGAACGCGCCGATGCAAAAGATTGAGGACGCGCTGAAGCGCGATGCCTCGCTGTCGTTTCGCCTG
Organism: Betaproteobacteria bacterium; assembly: GCA_043751985.1. Classification (GTDB taxonomy): domain Bacteria; phylum Pseudomonadota; class Gammaproteobacteria; order Burkholderiales; family JAYUZG01; genus JAYUZG01. The sequence goes on along the minus strand of JAYUZG010000116.1, from coordinate 8,787 downwards.
CTGCGCTACATCAACTCGGCCGGGCTCGGTTTGTCTTGCGAGATTTCGTCGTTCCGCCATGCGGTCACCATTATTGGTTACCAGAATCTTTCCCGATGGCTGAGCTTGCTCCTGGTTTCCGCCGCTAAAGAGGCCGGCTGCCCGGCGCTGATGTCGACTGCGGTGGTGCGTGGCAGACTCACTGAATTGTTGGGCGCGAGCTTCTTCGACAAACAAGAGCGCGACAATCTATTCATCGTCGGTGTGTTCTCGATGTTGGACGTGATGCTGCAAATGCCGATGGCGAGCATACTTGAACAAATTCCGTTGGCTGAAACCATCGCCGACGCATTGATCGATTACCAGGGAAATTACGGTGCGTTTCTGGAACTCGCACAATGCTGCGAACAACTGGAGAATGAAGACCCGGCGCGGCGCGCGGTCGAGCTGATGGAATCGTTGCAACTCACCGCCGATCAGGTTAATCGCGCGCACCTCCAATCCCTCGGTTGGACCGAGGGATTGGACCTGTAACGCCGAGGAAATTTGCGCTAGGCTTTGTCGAATCCGATTTTGCCGTTAATGCAGGACAAGCGGATCGTATCGCGCGCGGCAAAACGCCCTTCCAGCACCGCTTTCGCCAATCCATTCTCGATCTGACTCTGGATCACGCGCTTGAGCGGGCGTGCGCCATACGCAGGATCGAAACCAGTCTGCGCGAGCTCGGCCAGAACATCGTCGCCCACCACGAGTTTCATTTCCAGCGCTCCAAGGCGACGTTCCAAGTTGCCCAACTGAATGCGCGCAATGGATCGAATGTGCTTGCTGTCGAGCGCGTGAAAGACCACCACTTCATCGATGCGATTGACAAACTCCGGACGGAAATAATTCTTCACCTCGCCCATCACCGCGAGCTTGATCACTTCATAGTCGCTGTCCGCCATTTGCTGGATCATCTGCGAACCCAGGTTGGACGTCATCACGATGACCGTATTCTTGAAGTCCACCGTGCGGCCTTGCCCATCGGTCATGCGCCCATCGTCCAGCACCTGCAGCAGCACGCCGAACACATCCGGATGCGCCTTCTCCACTTCATCCAGCAAGATCACGCTATACGGCTTGCGGCGCACCGCCTCGGTGAGATGCCCGCCCTCTTCGTAGCCGACGTAACCAGGCGGCGCGCCGATCAAGCGCGCAACCGAGTGCTTCTCCATGAACTCCGACATGTCGATGCGGATCATGTGATCTTCGGAGTCGAACAAAAACTCCGCCAACGCTTTGCATAGCTCAGTCTTACCCACTCCGGTTGGCCCGAGAAACAGAAATGAGCCGTACGGCCGATTGGGATCCGCGAGTCCGGCACGTGAACGCCGTATCGCATCCGACACCAAGCGCACTGCTTCGTCCTGCCCGATCACGCGCTGGTGCAAGTGCCGCTCCATTTGCAACAACTTGTCGCGCTCGCCTTGCATCATCTTGGAGACCGGAATGCCGCTCGCGCGCGATACCACTTCGGCGATTTCCTCGGCGCCCACCTGAGTGCGCAACAACCGATGTTTTACCTGGGGCGCGCCCGCGACTTCCGCGTGCTTGAGTTGCGCCTCCAATTGCGGCAGGCGCCCGTACTGAAGTTCGGCGACTTTGTCCAGCCGCCCTTCACGTTGCAAGCGAATGATCTCCGCGCGCGTGCGATCGATTTCTTCTTTCACTTGCGCGCTGCCCTGCACCTGGGACTTTTCCGCTTTCCAGATTTCATCCAAGTCGGTGTATTCGCGTTCGAGCCGCGCGATTTCACTTTGAATAAGTTGTAATCGCTTTCTCGACGCTTCGTCCGTCTCTTTCTTCACCGCTTCGCGCTCAATTTTCAACTGGATGATGCGCCGGTCGAGTTTGTCCATCGACTCGGGTTTCGAGTCGATCTCCATCTTGATGCGCGCCGCTGCTTCATCGATCAAATCAATCGCTTTGTCCGGCAGAAATCGATCGGTGATGTAACGATGCGACAACTCGGCGGCGGCGACGATCGCCGGATCGGTGATCTCGACTCCGTGATGCAGCTCGTACTTCTCTTGCAGTCCGCGCAGAATCGCGATGGTCGCCTCCACCGATGGCTCGTCCACCAGAACTTTTTGAAAGCGCCGCTCCAGCGCGGCGTCTTTCTCGATGTATTTCCGATACTCATCCAACGTCGTGGCGCCGATGCAATGCAGCTCGCCGCGCGCCAATGCGGGCTTGAGCATATTGCCCGCGTCGATCGCCCCTTCGGCTTTGCCGGCGCCTACGATGGTGTGGATCTCATCGATGAAGACGATGATCTGACCCTCCTCTTGCGCGATTTCCTTGAGCACCGCCTTGAGCCGCTCCTCGAATTCGCCGCGGTACTTGGCGCCTGCTAATAGAGAGGCCATGTCGAGCGACAGCACACGCTTTCCCTTGAGGCTGTCAGGGACTTCATCGTTGATGATCCGCTGCGCCAAGCCCTCGACGATGGCGGTCTTGCCGACACCGGGTTCGCCAATCAGTACCGGATTGTTCTTGGTGCGCCGCTGCAAGATTTGAATCGCCCGGCGAATCTCGTCATCGCGCCCGATCACCGGATCGAGTTTGTTTTGCCGCGCCAGATCGGTCACGTCAATGGTGTATTTCTTCAGCGCCTCGCGGCTGGCTTCGGCGTCTTGGCTGGCGACGCCTTGGCCTCCGCGCACTGCGGTAATAGCGGCATCCAAGGCTTTTTTGTTCATGCCATACCGCTTGAGCAAGCGACCAAGCTCGCCTTTGTCGTCGGCCGCCGCGATCAGAAATAGCTCGGACGCGATGAACTGATCGCCACGTTTTTGCGCTTCCTTGTCCGTTACGTTCAGTAGATTGGCAAGTTCTTTCGATACGTTGACTTCACCGCCTTGTCCTTGCACGGTTGGGAGACGATCCAGACTCACCTTGAGATCCGCGGTAAGCGGGACGACGCCGACTCCGCAGCGAGACAGCAGCGATGTGGTGCCGCCGTCTTCCTGTTGCAACAGCGCGAGCAACAGGTGTTGAGGTTCCACGTAGGCGTGGTCTTTGCCGAGCGCGAGGCTCTGCGCATCGGATAATGCCTGTTGAAATCGGGTGGTGAGTCGGTCAAAGCGCATTGCTCGGCTGCTCAGAATTGGCGATGCGCGTTAGTTTGGGCCATCGACCGCAAAATCAACTGACGAAGATCAAGTTCGCCCGCACTATTCCGCTTGCGGCTCGCGCCATGCCGCGATCGCGCCGCGCAAATCGCCGCCGCGCCAGCGCGTGGCAACGGTTGGAATCTAGGCGGATCGGCGACCGCCTTGGGTCAGCGCTTGCGCGGGCCGGCCAGGCGGATAGGGATACAGCATGTTCATCGCGGCACTTCTTCCGGCAGACTCGACAATGCGCACGTGTTCACGGCGCAATTCGCGTGCGTGCCGGCAGCCGCACGAGTGCGCGATCATGTCGATTTCCTTATTCATATTGATCGCATAGTTGGCGACGCGAGTGAACTTCTCCTCCACCACTAATCCGCGTTGCAGGCGACGGTTATGCGTGGTAACCCCGGTCGGGCAAGTGTTGGTGTGACAGCGCAACGCCTGAATGCAGCCGAGTGCAAACATGAAGCCGCGCGCCGTGTTGATAAAGTCCGCGCCCGCGCAGAGTGCCCACGCGGCTTTGGCGGAGGTCACCAGCTTTCCCGAGGCGACCACGCGCACACGCTCTCGCAATCCTGCCTCAATCAACGCATCGACCACGCGCGGCAGCCCTTCGGTGATCGGCAAACTCATGTGATCTGCCAGCGCTTGCGGCGCGGCGCCGCTGCCGCCTTCACCGCCGTCGATCACCAGGAAATCGGGTGCGCTCGCCACACCGCGCCTCAGCACGGCGTCACACAGATCCTGCAGAAACTGCCAGCCGCCTATGGCCGTTTTCACTCCCACCGGACGGCCGGTCATATCACGCACTCGATTGACTTGATCCAGTAACTGGTGGATGTCCGCAATATCCAAGTGCCGATTCGGGCTGATCGAATCTTCATTCGCCGGAATGCCACGAATGCGCGCGATCTCCGGCGTAACCTTGAGTGCCGGCAAGACGCCCCCTTTGCCGGGCTTGGCGCCCTGTGACAACTTGATCTCGAAAGCCGCAACGACTTTGCCCAACTCTCTCGCGCGCTCCGGCGAGAAATTGCCCTGCGCATCTCGTATACCGTATTTGGCCGTGCCAATCTGCATGATCACGTCGCAACCGCCTTCCAAATGGTAGTGTGCGAGGCCGCCTTCGCCGGTGTCCATCCAACATCCGGCTACCGCCGCGCCACGCGACAATGCCTGTACCGCCGGTTGCGAAATGGCACCGAAACTCATGCCGCTGATGTTGACGATCGAGCGTGCGAGAAAAGGTTTTGCGCAAAATCCATCGCCGATTGCCAGTGGCGGCGTCGGCAGCCGATCTTTCTCCAGGACCGGGAAAGGCGCATTGACGAAGATGATTGTGCCCGGCTCACGCAAGTCGTTGGTGGAACCAAAGCCGATGATGCCGCCTTCGTTTTTGGCCAAACGATAGACCCAGCCGCGGGTCGCCCGGTTAAACGGCATTTCATCGCGGTCGCCCATGAAAAAGTACTGGCGGAAATACTCGCCTTGCTTCTCCAGGAAGTAGCGCAAGCGGCCGATCACCGGAAAGTTGCGCAGCACCGCGTGCTTCTTTTGCGTCACGTCCTGGATAAACCAGACGATCACGACACCGACCACGGTCACGCCGAGGACCGTGCCCAGGCCATAGGAGACGACTTCGACCATACCCGACATGAGAATTCCCCGTTCGATACCGCAGACCGTACGCCACGGATTGACCACCGAGCTACCGCATCGGCAGCTTACAAAGGATTTTCGGTCCTGGTTAGCGCTACTTGACCGCTATCGTGTACCTCAGCGCGGCATATTGCCCGTGATAACCGCTTCAATTGCGCTGCGAGTTGCGTCGACCACCGCCGGGCGGCTGCTCTGCGCAATCGCGGTGTCGGGGTCCTTCAGGCCGTGACCGGTGAGCGTGCATACGATGGTCGACCCCTCACCAATCACGCCGCGCTCCAGGTCTTGCATCAGCCCGGCAATCGAAATGGCGGAGGCCGGCTCGCAGAACACTCCTTCCGTTTCGGCCAGTAGTTTCTGCGCACGCAGAATCTCTTCGTCGGTGCATTCCGCGAACCAGCCACCCGATTCATTTTTCGCGGCCCACGCGAGTGGCCATGACACCGGTCTACCGATGCGGATCGCGGTCGCAACGGTCTCCGGATTGTCCACCATGGCGCCGCGCAAGAAAGGCGCGGCACCGGCCGCCTGATAGCCCACCATGATCGGACGCCGCGTCGCAATACGCTTCAGCATATACGGGCATTGACCCGCACAGTGATTGCAGCTTGCGGTATTGCGCCCGGCGGCTTCGCTGTAGCCCATCCAGTGCGCGGAAATATTGCCCGCGTTTCCGACTGGCAATACGTGATAGTCGGGCGCGTCGCCCAGCGCTTCGATGACTTCAAAGGCAATGGTTTTCTGGCCTTGCAAGCGATACGGATTGATCGAGTTGACGATGTTCAGCGGCAATTGCGTCGCGACTTCCTGCACCAAGCGCATGCCATCGTCGAAGTTGCCGCGGATTTGAATCACCACGGAACCGTGCATCATCGCTTGCGACAATTTTCCCAAGGCAATCTTGCCCTCGGGAATGAGCACGAAGCATTTCATTCCCGCGCGCGCTGCGTAGGCCGCAGCGGCGGCGGAAGTATTGCCAGTGGACGCGCAAATAAGAGCACGCGCGCCGGCTTCCGCCGCCTTGCTGACCGCCATGGTCATGCCGCGGTCTTTGAACGAACCGGTAGGATTCAGTCCTTCGAACTTGCACAGGATGCGCACGTCTTTGCCCAGCTTGCGCGGCAAGTTGATCAGTTCGATCAGCGGCGTATTGCCCTCGTTCAAGGTAATGACAGGCGTAGCCGGACCGACTGGCAGATGGTCTCGATAACGATTGATCAAACCGGTGTAGTGATTGGACATTCTTCTGTTCCCGATGCTGCGTCGAAATCTTAGTGTCTGCCGAGTTCTTCGAGTCGAATGCGCGTGACTTTTCCCGAGACGGAGTCCAGTGCTTCGATACTGGCGATCGCGGCGTTGACATTTTTCTCGACCGTCCGATGCGTCAGCATGATGATGTCCACTTTGTCTTCGCCCGCGGCGGGCTGTTTTTGGATCATGGCAACGATGGAGATCGAACGATCGGCAAGAACGCGCGTGATGTCGGCCAGCACGCCGGGCCGGTCCAGCACCTGCATGCGCAGGTAATACGCAGTCACCACTTGCTCCATGGGCAGAATGGGGATGTCGCTCAACTTGTCAGCCTGGAAGGCAAGATGTGGCACCCGGTGTTCCGGGTCGGCGGTGTGCATGCGCGTCACGTCCACCAAATCGGCAACCACCGCCGATGCGGTCGGTTCTGCACCCGCACCTGCACCGTAGTACAGAGTCGGGCCGACTGCATCCCCTTTCACCAGCACGGCATTCATGACGCCTTCCACGTTGGCGATGAGCCGCCGCGACGGAATCAAGGTCGGATGCACGCGTAACTCGATGCCGTCCGGCGCGCGCCGCGTGATGCCGAGCAATTTGATGCGATAGCCAAGCTCCTCGGCGTAACGGATATCTTCGCGCGTCAGGCGTGTAATTCCTTCGGTGTAGGCTTTTTCGAATTGCATCGGGATACCGAACGCCAGCGCCGCCATGATGGTGAGCTTATGCGCTGCGTCAATCCCCTCGATGTCGAAGGTCGGGTCGGCCTCGGCGTAACCCAACTGCTGCGCTTGCTTCAACACCTCAGCAAAACCCGAACCCTTGTCACGCATTTCAGACAGAATGAAATTGCTGGTGCCGTTGATGATTCCCGCGATCCATTCGATCCTGTTGGCCGTGAGGCCTTCGCGCAAGGCCTTGATAATCGGCACGCCGCCGGCGACCGCAGCCTCGAACGCGACCATGACACCGTTCTTTTGCGCAGCCAGAAAAATTTCATTGCCATGCTTGGCCAGCAAGGCCTTGTTCGCCGTCACCACGTGTTTACCGTGTTCAATCGCGGCGAGCACCAGATCCTTCGCGATGCCGGTACCGCCAATCAATTCCACTACGATATCGATCGCCGGGTTGCGCACCACCGCAAAGGCGTCACCGGTGACTTGCGAAGAATCTCCTGCCAACGCGCGCGCTTTCGCCTGATCCTTGTCGGCAATTTGCGCGATGACGATGCCGCGGCCGGCGCGCCGCATGATCTCCTCTTGATTGCGCGCCAGTACAGCAAACGTGCCACCACCGACCGTACCAATACCGAGAAGGCCTACTTGAATCGGCTTCATTTGTGTTCTTGCCGGGAAAATTTTCGAACTGAAATCTAACTTGCTTTGGCCAGCAGATAGCCGTCCTTGCGGAACATGTCACGCATCCCACGCAATGCCTGGCGTGTACGCGCTTCATTCTCAATCAATGAGAAGCGCACGTGGCTATCGCCATGTTCGCCGAAGCCAATGCCGGGAGAGACAGCGACTCTTGCGTCCGCCAGAAGCTTCTTTGCAAATTCCAGCGAGCCGAGATGTCGATACGGCTCGGGAGTCTTGGCCCAGATATACATGGTCGCCTTGGGAATATCGACCATCCAACCCAAACCGTGCAAGCCGCTCGCCAAGACATCGCGCCGCTTCTCGTAAGTGGAGCGAATTTTCTCAACGCAGTCCTGCGGCCCTTCCAGCGCCACGATGGCGGCGACCTGAATCGGAGTAAAGGTACCGTAGTCGTGATAGCTCTTCATGCGCGCCAGTGCGCCCACCAGATCACGGTTCCCCACCATGAATCCAACACGCCAGCCCGCCATGTTGTAGCTCTTGGACAGAGTGAAAAACTCCACGGCCACGTCTTTGGCACCCGGCACTTCCATGATCGAGGGGCAACGGTAACCGTCGAACACGATATCCGCGTAAGCCAGATCGTGCACCACGTAAATGCCGTGCTCGCGCGCCAGCGCAACGATGCGTTCAAAAAACGCAAGCTCCACGCACTGCGCCGTCGGATTGGACGGAAAATTGAGAATCAACATCCTCGGCTTCGGATACGAATCTTTGATCGCCTTTTCCAGCTCCTCGAAAAAATCCACATCCGGAGTCATACGCACGTGACGAATATCCGCGCCAGCGATGACCGGACCATAGATGTGGATCGGGTAACTGGGATTGGGCACCAGCACGGTATCGCCGCGATCGAGCGTCGCTAACGCAAGGTGAGCGATGCCTTCTTTGGAGCCAATCGTTGCGATGGCTTCTTGCTCAGGGTCCAATTCGACTCCATAGCGCGCGCGATACCAGCCGCAGATCGCGCGGCGCAAGCGCGGAATTCCCTTGGAGACCGAATAGCGATGCGTGTCGTTGCGCTGCGCCGACTCCACCAGTTTGTCCACAATATGCTGTGGCGTGGGCTGGTCTGGATTACCCATGCCGAAATCGATGATGTCCTCGCCGCGTTTTCGCGCCGCGGCCTTGAGTTCACCGGTGATATTAAAAACGTAAGGAGGCAGGCGCTTGATGCGCGGGAAATCATTCATGGTCAAGTCGAATTTGCGGGTGCCGCTAGTTTGAATGGCAGCGTGCTGATGAGGTAAACACCTATAATCGTACAGTAGTGTCCGGTTAAAAGTCGAAGAGTGTCAATTGGTTACCTGCTGGTGGTGATTCGGATCGAGTGGCATCGGGCTGCAAGGCGCATGAAATCTCGA
>JAYUZG010000115.1:0-11334 GCA_043751985.1 Betaproteobacteria bacterium | reverse complement strand
TTACTCAGAAGTCGGTAACTTGTGCGACACACTGCCGTCTCCATCATAGAGCGCCGAAGCTTGGAATGTGTCGTCTTAATTGGCGACTGCTGAGTAATGCGCTGAGCGCCGCACTGCGCAAGCATGTGCATGCGCGTCGCTTGACTGCGCGAGACGATTGAGATCAGTGATGCCGGGCAGTATCAGCAAGCGACGGTTTGCCGAGCTTCCCAACGAATTCACGGATCCGCGAAACGCGAGTTATGAGATCAGTCGTCTGCGTGCTGATTCGAATCTTGTCGGGGCCGGCCAGTTTGTAGTTCTTCTGCTTCTGAATGAGAGCCAGGATGTGCCGCGGGTCGATCGGTGGGTTGGGAATGAATTGCACCACAATCACATCCGGGCCGGCGTCGATTTTCTGAATCCCGACGGGTAGCGACTCGATGCGCAGCAGGTGTGTCTCGACCAGAGCTTGCGCGGCGTCCGGTAATAAGCCAAAGCGGTCGATCAGCTCTTCATTGATCCGGGTGAGCGACTCTGCGTCCTCGCAGTTGGCGAGCCGCTTGTACAACACCAGGCGTTCGTGGACATCGTGGCAATAATCGTCGGGCAGCAGCGCGGGAAAGTGCAAGTTGATTTCGCTGGTCGCAGCGAGCGGCGCCGAGAGGTCAGGCTCCTTGCCGGCCTTGAGTGAGCGCACCGCGTGCTCCAGCATTTGTGTGTAGAGACTGAAGCCGACTTCGAGCATTTCGCCGCTCTGCGACTCGCCCAGCACTTCCCCGGCGCCGCGTATTTCCAGATCGTGCATGGCGAGAAAAAAACCTGATCCCAGCTCTTCCATCATTAAAATCGCTTCCAGCCGCTTCTTTGCCTGCGCGCCGATCGCCTCTTCGTCCGGCGTAAGCAAATAGGCATACGCTTGGTGATGCGAGCGTCCGACGCGGCCGCGTAACTGATGCAACTGCGCGAGCCCAAACTTGTCCGCGCGATTGATCACAATAGTATTGGCGGTCGGGATGTCGATGCCGGTCTCGATGATGGTGGTACACAACAGCACGTTAAAGCGCTGCTGATGAAAATCGCGCATCGCCAGCTCCAGCTCGCGCTCGGGCATCTGGCCGTGCGCCACCCGCACTCGCGCTTCAGGAACCAGTGTCTCCAGTTTTCCACGGGTACGCTGAATCGTGTCGATGTCGTTATGCAGAAAATACACTTGCCCGCCGCGTTTGAGTTCGCGCAGCAGCGCTTCGCGCACCTGGCCCTCCGAATAAGGCGCGACGAAAGTTTTGATGGCGAGCCGTTTCTGCGGCGGCGTGGCGATCACCGAGAAATCGCGTAAGCCTTCCAGCGACAGGGCGAGCGTGCGCGGGATCGGTGTGGCGGTGAGCGTCAACACGTCGACTTCCGCGCGCAGCGCTTTCAGTTGCTCTTTGTGGCGCACGCCGAAGCGATGTTCTTCGTCGATGATGACCAGACCGAGATTGTTGAATTTCACGCCCGCCTGTACCAGCTTGTGGGTGCCGATGGCGATATCAACTTTGCCTTCCGCCAGCAGAGCGAGGGTGACGTTCTGCTCCTTGGCGGAACGAAAGCGCGACAACTCGGCGATCTTCACCGGCCACTCGGCGAAGCGATCGCTGAAGGTCTGGAAATGCTGTTCCGCCAGCAATGTGGTCGGTACCAGGACGGCGACTTGCTTGCCGTCCATCACCGCGACGAAGGCGGCGCGCAACGCTACTTCCGTCTTGCCGAAACCAACGTCGCCGCACACCAGCCGGTCCATCGGACGCCCGGAACGCAGGTCTTCGATGACCGCTTGAATGGCGCCGGCCTGATCGATGGTTTCTTCAAACGGAAAGCCCTCGCGGAACATCTCGTAGTCATGCGCGTTGAGCGTGAATGAATGCCCTTGCCGGAGCGCGCGTTGCGCGTAAAGATTCAGCAATTCCGCGGCGGTATCGCGCACCTTTTTAGCGGCTTTCTTCTTCGCCTTGTCCCAGTCGCCGCTGCCTAATTTATGCAGCGGCGCGGCTTCCGGTTGCGCGCCGCTGTAGCGGCTGATCAGCGACAGTTGCGCGACCGGGACATATAGTTTGTCGCCGCCTTGATATTCCAGATTCAGGAACTCGGTGGGGCCGTCGCCGAGATCCAGCTTGGCGAGGCCGAGGTAGCGGCCGATTCCGTGCTGCGCGTGCACCACCGGGTCGCCGATCTTGACCTCGGAGAGGTCGCGCAGCATGCCCTCGACCGAAGTGCTGCGCTCGCGCGTGCTGCGCGTGCGCGCTTGCGCCGGAAACAACTCGTTCTCGGTGATGAGCGCAATGCCGCTTTCCATAAAACCAGAATGCAGCGGCGACACGCTGAGGCAAAATTGTTCTGACGAGCTCTCAAACGCGGAGAAACTCTCCACCACCTGTGCGCTCAAGTGATTGTCAGTGAGAGCTGTCAGCAAAGTTTCGCGCCGGCCCGGAGACTCTGCGGTGAGCAGCACTCTGTGATGCTTCGTCCCGACGAAAGCCGCCAGTCTTGCGTGCGGCAAGGCGGCGCGGCGATCCACCGATAGATCGGGCAGACCGGTGGTAGCCGCGCCGGCGGCCTCAATCTCCGAGCGCGCAAAAGGTTTGATGCAGCCGAAGAATTCGTCTTCGCGCAAAAACAAATCGGCGGGTGCCAACAACGGCCGATCTTTGTCTCCACGCATCAATCGATAGCGGGAGTCGGTGTCGTTCCAGAATTCTGCTATCGACTGCGCCACCTTGCCATGCAGGCAGATCACCGATTCGGCCGGAAAATAATCCGCCAGCAGCGCAGTCTGATCGAAGAACAAGGGAAGGTAATACTCAATGCCGGGAGGCATCAAGCCGGCGCTGACATCTTTGTAAATGCGGCTGCGGGTGGGATCGCCTTCGATGCGCTCGCGAAAGCGCGCGCGGAAGCGTGCACGCGCCGCGTCGTCGCTGGGGAACTCGCGTGCCGGCAACAGTCGCACCTCATTGACTTTGTAAATGCTGCGTTGAGTATCCACGTCGAAGGTGCGCAGGCTGTCGATCTGGTCGTCGAACAGATCGATGCGGTAAGGAACGGCGCTGCCCATCGGAAACAAATCGATGATGCCGCCGCGCAAGCTGAATTCGCCGGGTGAGACGACTTGCGTGACGTTGCTATAGCCGGCGCGCACCAGGCGCGCGCGAAACGCCTCGCCGTCCAGTTGCTCGTCTTGCTTCAGGAAAAAAGTATAGGCCGACAGATACTCCGGCGGCGGCATGCGCATCAGCGCGGTCGTCACCGGCGTGAGCAAAACATCGCAGGCGCGTGTGGATAGTTGCCACAGCGCCGCGAGGCGCTCGGACACCAGGTCCTGATGCGGTGACAAGGTGTCGTAGGGGAGCGTTTCCCAGTCGGGCAGCATGTGTACGCCGAGTGCCGGGTCGAAGTAGCGGATTTCCTGCGTGAGCCGCTGCGCGTCCAACGCATTCGAAGTGATGATGACCAGCGGGCGCGCGCGCGCTGCCGCACGTGCGAGGGCGAGCGCATCCGCGGAACCGGCGAAGGTTCCCCACTGAAACTTCTGGCCCGGAGCGGGGATTTCTGGGAGCGGGCGCATGGGAAAAGGCGCGCATTATAGCCGCAGTTGTTTACAGTGCTACGCTTCCGTCCATCCGAATCGGTCAGGAGATCAGTCATGAATTTCGCCCGTTATCCGAGCTTGATGAATCGCACCGTGATCGTCACCGGAGGTGGCTCCGGGATCGGCGCGGCGGTGGTGCAGGCGTTCGCCGAACAAGGATCGCGCGTGGCCTTCCTCGACATCGACCGAGTGGCGAGCGAAGCGTTGTGTGCTCACTTGGCCGGGCAGAGTTTGCCGGTGCCGCTATACCGCAACTGCGATCTGCGTGACATCGCGGCTTTGCGCGCGGTGATCTCTGAAATTCATACTCAACTCGGCGATGCCGCGGTGCTGGTAAACAACGCGGCGCGTGACGATCGTCATCGCATCGAACAGGTGACGCCGGAATTTTGGGATGAACGCATGGCGGTTAATTTGCGTCATCAGTTTTTCGCGGCGCAGGCGGTGTCCGCGCAAATGCAGCGGCGCGGCGGCGGCTCGATCATCAACTTTGGCTCGGTGTCGTGGATGATGGCGAGCGGCGGCATGCCGGCCTACACTACGGCCAAAGCGGCGGTACATGGACTCACCCGCAGCCTCGCGCGCGACCTCGGGCCGCACGGCATTCGCGTCAATACCGTGGTGCCGGGCTGGGTCATGACCGAACGACAAAAACAACTTTGGCTCGACGTCGAAGGCGAGCGGCGCATGGATGAAATGCAATGCCTGAAGATCCGGCTGCAACCGGACGACCTGGCGCGCATGGTGTTGTTTCTCGCCGCCGACGACAGTCGCGGCTGTAGCGCGCAGAACTTTATTGTGGACGCGGGCTGGGTGTGAAGGCCACGCGGCGCCTGGCGTATTCGGTGGCACACCGCGATAATGCGACATGCCTCGTTATTTCGCTCTGATCCCCGCCGCCGGCAGCGGCTCGCGTATGGGAGAGACGCTCCCCAAGCAATATCTGACTCTGGCGCGGCGGCCGCTGCTCGCGCAGGCGATCGAGCGATTCTGCGCGCATCCTCGCATTGAAGCGGTGTTTGTGGCGCTGGCTCCCGGTGATGAGCGGTTCGCGCAGCATGATTGGTCCCATTGCGGTGACAAGTTGAAGCCCATCTACTGCGGTGGCGAACAGCGCGCCGGCACGGTGCGCAACGCCTTATCCGCCGTGGCATCGCAATTCAGCGATCAAGACTGGGTGCTGGTCCACGATGCGGCACGGCCTTGCCTCAGCGCGCCAATGATCGATCGGCTGATCGATGCGGTGGCTGAGCACGATGCCGGCGGCCTGCTCGCGCTGCCGCTGACCGATACTTTGAAAATGTCCGACGCCGAATCGCGAGTGACGCATACGCTGCCGCGCGATGGACTGTGGCAGGCGCAAACTCCGCAGATGTTTCGCCTTGGCCTGCTCGCGCGTGCGCTACTCGACGCTCCGCTCGATCAACTGACCGATGAGGCGTCCGCGGTGGAGCGACTCGGCATGCGGCCGCTGCTGGTCGCGGGCGACGTGCGCAATCTCAAAGTGACTTATGCGCAGGATCTCGCGCTCGCTGAGAATATGCTGGAAAGCTCGAACATGAAAATAGGGCAAGGCTTCGACGTGCATGCATTGGTGGACGGGCGGCCACTGATTATCGGTGGCGTGACGATCCCCTTTGGCAAAGGCTTGGCCGGACATTCCGACGCGGATGTCCTGCTGCACGCGGTGTGTGACGCGCTGCTCGGCGCGGCCGGACTGGGCGATATCGGGCGCCACTTTCCGGATACCGATGCACGTTACCAGGGGGCGGACAGCCGAGCGTTGTTGCGCGAGGTAGCGCGTTTGATCCGGCAGCAGGGCGCGCAGGTGCGTAACGTGGACGCCACAATCATCGCGCAGGCGCCGCGCATGGCGCCGCACACCGCAGCCATGTGCGCCAACATCGCGGCGGACCTGGGGATTGATGCATCCCAAGTGAACGTGAAAGCGAAGACCACCGAACATCTCGGCTTCACCGGGCGCGGCGAAGGGATCGCGGCGGAAGCGGTGGCGTTGCTGCGATGACGCGGGGTGCCGTGCGCGGCGCCCGTTTCTCGTTATCGGGTTCTCAAGCGATGGCCGCGGTCAAGTTAGTCGGCGGCCGCCCGTTGATGTGAGAATGCGTGAATCTTGCACAAACCCCGTGGACCTTCTGGTTATTGGCGGCGGCATCAACGGCGCGGGGATCGCGCGCGACGCTGCCGGCCGCGGTCAGCGCGTTGTGCTGGTAGAAAAAGGCGATCTGGCGAGCGCCACTTCGATGGCCAGCAGCAAGTTGATTCACGGCGGGCTGCGTTATCTGGAACAAGGGAAAATCCGACTGGTGCGCGAAAGCCTGGCGGAGCGCGAAGTGTTGCTGCACATGGCGGCGCATCTGGTCACGCCACTGCGTTTTATTTTGCCGCACAGCGCGGAGTTGCGGCCAGCGTGGATGTTGCGAGTGGGCTTATGGATTTACGATCACCTCGGTGGCGGCTCTTCGTTGCCGGCGAGTGAAGCGCTCAATCTGACGCAACACGGCGATGTGTTGAAAGCCGAGTATCGCCGCGCGTTTGCTTATTCGGACTGCTGGGTGGACGACGCGCGACTGGTGGTCGCCAATATGGTGTCGGCGCAAGAGAAAGGCGCGCGTATCTTGACGCGAACCGAATGTCTGCGCCTCGATTCCGGCGCCGGTGGATGGCGGGCGCAATTGAGCGACGGCACTTGCGTGGAAGCGAAAGTTATCGTTAACGCGGCCGGACCCTGGGTCGGACAAGTGTTGCGTACGGCACTTGGGGACGGCGCGCGCAACGCGGTGCGGCTGGTGCGCGGCAGCCATATTGTGGTGCCGCGGCTGCATGCACATGACCACGCCTATCTCTTGCAAAATTACGACCGGCGCGTGGTATTCCTGCTGCCGTTCGAAAGACAATTTACGCTGATCGGAACCACCGACGTGCCGGTCGAGGAGGCGACGCCACCGCCGCGCGCAACGGCCGCGGAAGTGGAGTATTTGTGCGCGGCCGCCAGTCGCTATGTGACGCGCCCGGTAACGCCAAGCGATGTGGTATGGACCTATTCCGGGGTGCGCGCGCTGTATGACGATGGCAAAGACAATCCGTCGCAGACCACGCGTGACTACGTATTGCAACTGGATCGGGCCGCCGGCGGCGCGCCGATTCTTTCCGTGTTCGGCGGCAAGGTCACGACTTATCGCAAGCTCGCGGTGCATGCGCTGGACAAGCTGCGTCCGTTGTTGCCTGGCCTGGGCCGCGAATGGACTCAGCATGCGCCGTTACCGGGGAGCGATTTCGGCACGGAAAGCGGCGCGGCGCTGCGGCAACGTCTGCGTAAAGCCTTCGAATTTATTTCACCCGACTGCGTCGATGCGCTGGTTGCACGACACGGCACGCGTGCCGTTGATATTTTGCGCGACGTCAGGAGTGAATCTGATCTTGGGCCTCAATTCGGTGCCGCGCTGACGGCACGCGAAGTCGATTATTTCATGCAGCATGAATGGGCGTGTGACGCGGACGACGTACTGTGGCGACGAAGCAAGGCGGGCTTGCACCTGAATGCGGCCGAGCGCGCCGCGGTGCAGGACTACATCAACCACCAGATGCTTATTCGGCGCGCTGACAGTGCGGAGTGCTAGTGCTGAAGATCGCCCAGGCGATTCGCCCATTGCATCGCCTGAAGCTGCAGCGCGCGCACTGTTTCCGCGTCTACGGCGGGAACGGCCGCGAGGGCTTGGCTGATGCTGCTGACCTGCGTTTCCTCCAGCGCTTCCACCAAGGTCAGCAGCTTACCCAGAAATTCTCCGCGTGACAGCAGTGCTTCCCGCACGTCCGGCGTTACCGGCACGCGCTCGAGCACCTCGGCGATGGGCACCCCGAGCAAGGTATGAACCAAAGACAGGATGCCGGTCATAAATGCGCGGTCGATGAGTTCGCGATCTCGAGGCCGCAGTTCCTGCATCAGTAATTCCATTAGCTTCCCGCGTGTCGCGGCCATGACCAACAGCGCGCTGGGAAACTGCGAGCCGGGCGAACTGCTCTGCGCATACAGCAGCAACTGCAACCAGCGCTGCAATTGGGTACGGCCCAGCAAAGTGATAGCCTGCGCAACCGAGCCAATTTCTGTCTGCGCACCCATGGCGGCGGAGTTGACCAGTTTGAGCAAATTGACCGCCATATCCGGACTGTGGCGGAACACCGCTTCGATTTCGCTGCCGGGCGCGTCGGACAAGACCAGACCCATTAGCCGCAGCAAGGCGGCCTGTCCCGGCGACAGGCGCTTTCCCGTGATGATGGTCGGCTTGGCAAAGTAATAGCCTTGAAACAGTTCGTAACCCAGATCCAAACAGAATTGCATTTGCTCGCGGCTGTCGACTTTTTCCGCCAGCAACGCTACCGGCCACTTCTTCAGACGCGCGGTGGTGCGCGCGAGTTGCTGCCGGTCGAGTTGCTGCAGATCGACTTTTACGATCTCTACAATTGCGAGCAGTGGCGCGTACTGGTCGTGGTCGTCAGAAAAATCATCTAGCGCGAGGCGGAAGCCGCGTTGCTTGAGTTCGCGGCAGCGCTCGACCAGTTCCGGGGTGACCTTCACGGTTTCAAGAATTTCCAAGACGACTTTTTCGGGTGGAAGTAATTCAATAACGTCGGAAAACAGCAGGGTCGCGTTGAGATTCAGGAATCCCACATGACGACCCAGCACGGCTTCGGCGCCTAGTTCGGTGAAGGTGTGATTGATGACGGTGGCCGTCGCCGCCATGTCATCGCTTACGCTCGCGGCATTGGTTTGGCTGGAGCGGAACAGCAATTCGTAAGCGACCAGATTTTGCTTGCGATCGAGAATTGGCTGCAGGCCAAGAAACAGCGGCTGTGCAAGCGAATCGGTCACGGACCAGTCCTAGAAGGGTAAGTGCGCATGCGGCGCGAACTGTTCAAACATTTGGCGAAACTCCGATTTAATTCGCATCAACCCGGCAGCATTATCGGCCTCGAAGCGCAGCACCAGTACCGGCGTCGTGTTCGATGCGCGCACCAGGCCGAAGCCGTCCGCGTATTCGACTCGAACGCCATCGATGGTATTGATTTCGCGTGATGCCGGAAAGCGCGCGTGCTGTTGTATCGATTGAATGAGTCGATGGTTTTCACCTTCTTCTAGTTTGATCTGCAATTCGGGTGTATTCACCGAGTCGGGCAAGTCCGCGAACACCTTATTGACATCGGCTTGCCGGCTCAGAAATTCCAGCAATCGCGCCCCGGCGTACAGTCCGTCATCGAATCCGTACCAGCGTTCTTTGAAGAAAATGTGTCCGCTCATTTCGCCGGCGAGCGCGGCACCGGTCTGTTTCATCCGTGCCTTGATCAGCGAGTGACCGGTCTTCCACATCTGCGGCTTGCCGCCATGATCGCGGATCCACTTCGAAAGATTGCGCGTGCACTTCACGTCGTAAATGATGTCGGCGCCGGGTTGGCGCGACAGCACGTCCGCGGCAAACAGCATAAGTTGCCGATCCGGGTAAATAATGCTGCCGTTCTTGCTGACCACTCCCAGGCGATCGCCATCGCCGTCGAAGGCGAGGCCGATCTCCGCTTCGGAATTGCGCACGTGGGCAATCAGGTGTTGCAGATTTTCCGGTTGCGACGGATCGGGATGATGATTCGGGAACGTCCCATCCACCTCACAAAATAATTCGTCCACTCTGCAACCCAGGCGGCGAAACAGCGCAGGCGCAAACGCGCCTGCCACACCGTTGCCGCAGTCCAGCGCGATGTGCAGCGGCCGGGCAAGCGTTACATCTTGCGCGATGCGCGTCAAATACGCTTCGCCGATGTCGGCCTGGCGTAGAGCGCCCGCGCCGCGCAGAAGTTTTTCGTCTTCGATGCGCGCGCGCAACGCCTGGATCGCGTCGTTCGCCAGCGTGTCGCCGGCGATCATCATTTTGAGCCCGTTGTATTCGGGTGGGTTGTGACTGCCGGTGACCATCACGCCCGAGCCGGTGTTGAAATGATGCGTGGCGAAATACAGCATCGGGGTTGCCACCTGTCCCACGTCGATTACCGCCACGCCGGTGGAGCGGATGCCGTCGGCGAGTGCAGCACAGAGTTCCCTGCCGGACAAGCGTCCGTCGCGCCCGACAACCATGCTGTGCTGTTGTTGTTCCTGGGCGCGGCTCCCCAGTGCCGCGCCGATAGCACGCACGATCGGCGCGGTCAGAGTGCGCCCGACAATCCCGCGCACGTCATAGGCTTTGAAAATTTCTTTGGGGACAGAAAGCATTTTTTTTATGAATAGTGAAGGGAACGAAAATTATCCCACGCGCTTTCGCTGCCGTCGTGCGGTAAATAAACTACCTGCGCGGTGAACTCGGATCAACGGGCTCATTGGCTCTGAAAAAAATCCAAAATACGACGCGGCAGCCAACGCTGGTTGCCGGGAAAGGGGCCGCTGACAAAACCAGCGTGACCGCCGCTGGCGGAAAAATCGCAGACGACGTGCGCACCGACTTGGCTTGGATCGGGCAGAAAGCAGCCGGGAAGAAACGGGTCGTTCATCGCATGAATGAGCAAGGTTGGCACTTGAATGCGGCTCAACTCATTCTTGGATGAGGCGCGTGTCCAGTAATCGTCCACGTCGCGGAAACCATGCAGCGGCGCGGTGACCTCGTTGTCAAAGGCGCGCAACGTGGTCGCTTGTCGCACCGCTTGTTCGCGGAACAGTCCCGGAAACTGTCGCAGTTTTTCCAGGCTCTTGGGTTTCATGGTGGCGAGAAAATAACGTGCGTAAAGGCGATTGAAACCGATCTCCAATTGCCTCCCGGCGGCCATCAAATCGAGCGGCGCGGAGACTGCCGCACAGGCCGTTACCACTTGCTTGGCTCGCGTACCTTCGCGCGCCAGCCATTTCAACAAAGCGTTGCCGCCCAGCGATACACCGGCGGCGAACAGCGGCGCTGGGCTGAGTGTTTTTAGGCGGCGCAGCATCCAGTCCAGTTCTTCCGCATCGCCGGAGTGGTACGCGCGCGGCTGGTGATTCGCTTCACCGCCGCACCCGCGAAAATGCATGACCACGCCGCGCAGACCGCGTTGCGCCAGCGTGCGCATCAGCGCGCGCGCGTACGCGCTGCGTGACGAACCTTCGAGCCCATGAAACAGGACCACCAGCGGCTGTTGTAACGCGCCATCGATCCAGTCGAGATCGACGAAGTCGCCATCCGGACAGCGCCAGCGTTCACGCCGGTAAGCGGGCAGCGGTCCGCGGCCAAAAAACTGCGGATAAATGGTCTGCAAGTGGCAGCCCGGCAACCACCAGGGCGCGCGGTAAGAGGGCTGACTCAATGCAGGATGGACGGGGCCGGCTCCGCTACTGGCGTTCCCGCCGCGAGTGGGGAACCGTGATGCACCAGCATGCGCCAGCCGCGGCCGGTGAGCAGATAGATGTTGGTTGCCACTACCGCGCTGACCGCCTGAGGGTTGCCCACCGCCGTGATGTTTTCGTACACCGTGTGAATCGATACCAGCCGCCCGCTGAATACTTTCTCGCCGGTCAATTGAAATCGCAGTTGCGGACCTTGCAGGAAGATCTGCCGCCACGATTCACGCACTTCGTCGAAACCAAAGCGGCGCGGACCGCCCGGATGGACGCATACGATTTCTTCGTCTTCGGCCCACACCGCCATCATGGCCGCGAGGTCGGCTCGCTCCAGTGCCTGATAAAACGCCGCTTCGGCGTC
>JAYUZG010000114.1:0-4239 GCA_043751985.1 Betaproteobacteria bacterium | reverse complement strand
GTCTTGGCGTATTGCAGGCCGTAATCCTCATCGGTGCCATGAGTGGTATCGATCTCCTTCATGCGGGCGCCGACCGCGGCGCGCACCGTGAGGACGTTGTCCAACGCGTTGGAAATATTTGACAGAGCCGCATTGAGCGAATTATTCAGAACCGCCGCACCGGTCGCGCCGATGTTTGCGCTCTCCAGGGAATTCACCAGATTCCAGACGGTTCTGAAGATATCCTGGTCGGTGCTGGCGTTGACGGTGAAACTATCGCCGGTGGCCGGAGCGCCTTTGATCTCTACTTCAGCGCCGTAGTCGAAGGGCGTCGCGTTGGTGTCGGGCGGCGCGACGGTCTTCAGACTGATCGCGGTGTCCGTGGTATAGGTGCGCAAGTAGGGTCCGGACGCGGCTGCGGCAACGCCGGTGAGCAGCGAATTGCCGCTGACGTTGTCCACGATATCGTAAGTGGTAGTGGCCGGCTGGGTGGCGTTGTTGACGTCGAACTTGATGGTGAAATTCTTGTTGTTAGCGGCGACGTTCCACAAGGTCTTATCCAACACACTGCCCGGACTGATGATGCCCGACCCGGTGTTGGCGCTGTTGGCAGCAGTGACAAAAACGCTATTGCCGTTGCGTATCTTGGTAAAGATGTCGGCACCCGAATCGCTGACGGCGGCCTGGCGCGATGCGGAAATCTGCATCATGCGCTGACCTTCGTCTCCGTAGTAAGTCACCGTCCCTGGCACGCTCTCAACGAAGGGTTGCGTCGAACCTTGGTAACCCGAATACAAGTATTGCCCGTTGCCGTTGGTCGCGTTGCCCAGCGACAATAGCTCTCCGTACAGGCCACGCACTTCGGACGCCAGCATCTTCAGCTCTTTTTCCGAGTGCACACCGTTGCCGGCGTTAACCGCCAGCTCGCGCAGATCCTGCAAATTGCGAGTAACCGTCGACAGCGTGCCTTCGTTCTGCGAAATGGTGCTGCTCGCGGACTCGGCGTTGCGCATGTATTGCTTGTTGATCGACTCGGATTGACTGACTTCCAGCGCACGCGACGCCGCGACCGGATCATCCGCCGGAGACAACACGCGGCGGCCAGTCGCAATCTGCTCCTGGTAGCGCGCGAGCTTGGCGAGTTGCGCATTCATATTGAACACGCCCTGCTCGAAAAGCATATTGGTCGAAATACGCATTACCGCTCCTTATCTTCCTATCGCCAGCAAGTCTTCAAACAATCGGGTCGCGATCTGCAATACCTTTCCCGAGGCTTGATAGGCCTGTTGATAGCGGATCAAGTTGGCCGCCTCTTCATCTAAATTGACTCCGGACAAAGCCTGCTGCGCGGCGTGCGTCTGCTTCACCAGACTGTCTTGCGCCGCGCCTTGTACTTTGACTGCGCGCGTCTGGTTGCCCACCGCACCGACTATTTGACTGTATGCGCCCTGATAGTTGGCCGTGCTGCCGCCGATGATGTTCTGCGTTTGCAGCGACGCCAGCAGCAAGGCGTTGCGATTATCCGCCACGCCGTTGCTGTTGAAATTCACGTTGAAGGTATCGCCGCTCGCCGCGATGCCGGTCAGACTTACGCGATAACCATAATCGAGCGCGCCGGGAGTGGGAAACACGGCGTTGTTGACCGCGGGGTTATAGGCAATATTCGCTTCCAGTAAGACTGGCGCCGTAGGTACCGTGTTGTTATAGACCGAATACTGACTGGCGCTGGTGAAGCGAATCAGGATCGGCGGCGTCAGCGCGCCGGCCGTCGCGAACGCAGCATTGGTCGTATCGAGCGCCACGCCGGCGCTGATCGTCGCCGTGCCGGTATTGGCACTGCCGGTCGCGGTGCGGATCGGCGCGGCCGCGGCAATGGCGGCGGTATCCGCGATAGCAACCGCGAGATCGCGCGCGCCATAGCGAGTAGGCTGCACCAAAAAGCTATCACCCACCGCCGGCGTACCCGAACTCAGCGTCAAGGTCACGCCGTCAATCGTCTGCGGCAAGGTGGCAAAGGGACCGCTCACCGTGCTGTCCGACAAGCGCGTGACCGAGTAACCTCCCGCGGTAAAGGTCAATCGATAATCCGAATCGGTCAATGCTGACATGCTGATATTGGCGGCGGTGATGACGGCGCTGCCGGTATTGCCGGTGCGGACGATCACCTGGGCGTTGGGTACGGTGAAAAAATTGCCACCCAAATTTCCGTTCAGATCGATGCCCAGTTTGTGCTGATCGTTGAAGGTTTGCGTGAGCGCGGTGGCAACGCGTCCCAGCCGGTTCTGTGTCTGATCGAGGACCTGACCGCGGAAATCCAGCAAGGCACCGAGTTGCCCGCCTTGCAGGAGAGAAGACGGAATGGTGACGCTCGTAGCTCCCACGTTGAGCGCCACCACCAAGTCTTGCGGATCGTCGAGCGAGGGCACCGCGGACACGGTCTGATAGATCGTGCCCACCACCAGATTTTGTCCATTCCCTATGAAGACGTTGATCGTTCCGTCAGTCTGCTTGACAGTGGTGGCTTTCACCAATTTGTTCAGATCCGCCACCAATTGGTCACGTTTGTCGTACAAGTCATTGGCCGGTTGCGTCGGGTCGGATTGCGCATAGATGATCTGCTGATTCATCTCGGCGATCTGCTTCGAAACAGAATTGATGTTGCTCACCACATCCGAAATCTGTGTATCCACGCCGTTGCGCATTTCCGCAAGCCGCGAATCCAGCGCCTGAAAGCGGCTCACCATAGTCTGTGCCAATGACAGCATCTGCTGCCGCGATGGCACCGACGCAGGATTGGCCGCTACGTCCTGCACGCCGGAGAAGAAATCCTGCAACGCCGGCGACAAGCCGGACGTCGGATCCGCCAGCAGGTTGTCGATCTGTGAAACTTGCGCGTAATAGGCGTCGAGATACGAACTGGTGGTCTGCGCGGACAGCACTTGCTTATCCAGGAACTCGCTGTAACTGCGCAGGACCGTATCGACGGTCGTGCCTTGGCCAAAAAAACCGGAGCCTGATTTGAGTGGCGCGTTGGTCGACTGGATGATTCCCTGCCGGTGGTAGCCTTCGGTGCTGGCGTTGGCGATGTTGTGACTGGTCGTGGTCAGGCCCGCCTGGGCGGCGTTCAAACCTGTCAGTCCAATCGAGAAGATGCTGCCGGATGCCATGAAAAGTCCTCTTGTCTATTACGGCAAATGTGCCGACTTCTTGACCGGTAGCGCAGTGCTCGAGTCGCGCGGCGACAATTGACGAAGCATCAACTCGGCCAAACCCAGGCCGCCGCGTTGCGACAGCTTGGAACTCATTTGCTGATCCAGCATGCCGGTAAATTCGCGCGTGCCAACGCCATCGAATTCGCTGTCGGCTAATTTTGCCGCGCGCATGTTCTTTAGCATCAAGTCCAGAAAAATTGCCTCGAACTGCTGCGCCGCGGCCTTGAGCCCACCGTCGGCGTCGGACTTGCTGCGTGCGCGCATACCGCGCGCAACCGCATTGGGATCGGTGGCCAGCACGGCGGAAAAGTCGGTCGCTTGGATCATGTCTGAATTTCACCCATGAACAGTTCGCTGCTCAGATAATTTCCAATTCGGCGCGCAACGCTCCCGCCGCCTTCATCGCCTGAAGAATCGCCAGCAGATCGATCGGCGTTACCCCGACCGCGTTGAGCGCCTTCACCACGTCGGTGAGCGAGGTGGCGCTGGGCAACACCACCAGGCCGGATTTTTCGCTCTTGACGTCGACGTTGGCGCGTTCCGTCGTAACCGTGGTTCCCTGCGCCAGCGGATTCGGTTGACTCACCTGGGACTCGCTGCTGATGGTGACCGAGAGATTGCCGTGCGCAACCGCGCAGGCGCCGACTCGCACCAGTTGATTCATCACCACCGAACCGGTGCGCGCATTCACAATAACCTTGGGCGCGGCTTCGCCCGGCGTGACACTGAGATTCTCCAGCCGCGCCATGAATTCCACGCGTTGCGACGGCTCCCACGGCGCTTTCACTCGCACCTGGCGCGCGTCCATCGCCTGCGCGGTGTCGTCACCGAACTGCTGATTGATTGAGCGCACCATGCGGCTCACCGTGGTGAAGTCGCTATCGAGCGACTCCAGAAAAACGTATTCGCCTTGTCCGACCGGCGTCGGCACGGCACGCTCCACGGTGGCGCCGGTGGGAATGCGGCCGACGTTCAAATGATTGACCTGCACGCTGCTGTTGCCGGCCGACGCACCCACGCCCGCGACCAGCACATTGCCCTGCGCGAT
>JAYUZG010000113.1:0-7302 GCA_043751985.1 Betaproteobacteria bacterium | reverse complement strand
CATACAGCGCGATGTCTTTCATGGCCGGCCCCATCGATTTGTAAAACTGGATTCTGCTCGATTGAATAAAAATTCACAGTGAAATCGATGAAGAACCGTATAAAATAATGCACATTACTCCGAGGCAAGATCAATGAATCGTGTTGTGAATATTTCAACCACTGCGTGGAGCGAAGAGCAGTCGTCCGCGCGGTGCCAGCAGGCGATCGAGGCGCTGGAAGACGGAAAGGTCTTATTTCTTCCGCAACTGCGCTTCGAGCTTGACGAAGCGGAGCGCGTGTTTCTGCAACCGGTCATGAAGGGCAATCGCAAGAACATCAGTTACGACATCGCCACGGGTGAGGTGCGTGGCGGAGTGATGGAGGCTAACGAAGAGGCACGATTGCGCGCGATGATGTATCGGTTCGCACGCAGCGCACGCGATTTGATCGGCAGTCTGTTACCGCGCTACGAGACTGGATTGCTCCAAGGCCGCACCAGCTTTCGTCCCGTCGAAATAGTTGGACGGGTCAGTTCCTGGCGTCAGGATGACACGCGCTTGCATGTGGACAGCTTTCCTTCCTCGCCGGTGCAAGGAAAAAGAATCTTGCGCGTATTCAGCAATGTAAACCCGAGCGGAAGAAATCGCTCCTGGCGTATTGGCGAGCCATTCGAGACGGTGGCACGGCGTTATCTGCCATCGATTCCCGGCCCCATTTGGGGTGGCAGCCAGCTCATGCAGTGGAGCCGCATTACCAAGAGCCGGCGCAGCCCGTATGACCACTTCATGCTTAAGCTACATGACCGCATGAAGTCCGATCTGGATTATCAGAAAACAGCGGAACAAATCGGATTTGAATTTCCGCCCGGCTCGACCTGGTTGGTTTACACCGACCAGGTCTCACACGCGGCGATGGCCGGGCAACATTCGTTTGAGCAGACTTTCTACGTGCCGATCAGTTCGATGGCGAATGCGGCCAAATCTCCGCTGCGAATACTTGAAAGAATCAAAGGCGCGGCACTGGTCTAGCGAAGAGTCCGAAAATGAAAAAGCCCAAAACCATCGGGCCTTGGGCTCTTCGTCGATGTGCAAAGCGTGGCGCCGTCAGGCGGCTTTCATGAGATCGCGCAGCACGTAAGGGAGGATCCCGCCATGACGGTAGTAATCGACTTCAATCGGCGTATCGATTCGCAGTAGAACCTTGACTTCCTTGCGTGAACCGTCTGCTCGTTTAATCACCAGGGTCACGTCTTGCTGCGGTTTGATCGCGCCATCGATGCCGGTGATGTCGAATTGCTCGTTGCCCTTGATGCCGAGCGACTCGGCGGTGTCGCTGCCCTTGAATTGCAGCGGCAACACGCCCATGCCGACGAGATTGGAGCGGTGAATGCGTTCGAAGCTGCGCGCGATTACCGCCTTGATGCCAAGCAACTGCGTACCTTTTGCCGCCCAGTCACGCGAGGAACCAGTACCGTATTCTTCGCCACCGAAAACGACGGTGGGCGTTCCGGCGGCAATGTATTTCATCGCGGCGTCGTACAACGCCATCTGCTCGCCGGAGGGCTGATACAAAGTAACGCCACCTTCCACTCGGGCGCCGTCGGCTTTGGCCGGCAGCATCAGATTCTTGATGCGCACGTTGGCGAACGTTCCGCGCATCATCACTTCATGGTTACCGCGACGCGCGCCATAGCTGTTGAAATCGACTTTGGTCACGCCGTTGGCGAGCAGATATTTTCCGGCGGGCGCGCTGTCCTTGATTGAGCCGGCGGGTGAGATGTGGTCGGTGGTGACGGAGTCGCCGAAGATTCCCAGCGCGCGTGCGTTGACAATGTTTCCGGTGGTGCCAATCTGCATGCCGAAATCCTCGAAGAAGGGCGGCTCGGCGATGTAAGTAGACTTGGGCCAGTCATAAACCTGACCCGACGACGACGGGACGTTATTCCACAGCGTGTGGCCTTTGGTGAGATTGCCATACAGTTCCCGGAACACCTTGGCGTTGGTCGCGTGCTTCATCAGCGCATGCACTTCTTTACTGCTGGGCCAGATGTCGCCGATCCACACCGGCTTACCGTCTTTGCCGATTCCGAGTGGCTCGGTCATCAAATCCTTCAACACGGTCCCTGCAATCGCATACGCGACGACCAGAGGTGGCGACGCCAGGAAATTGGCTTTGAGATTGGGATGAATACGCGCTTCGAAATTGCGATTGCCGGAGAGCACCGCGGCACAGATCAAATCGTTCTCGGTGATCGCCTGATCGATCGGATCAGCTAGCGGCCCGGCGTTACCGATGCAGGTGGTGCAACCGTAGGCTGCCACCGTGAAGCCGAGCTGTTCGAGATAAGGCAGCAGGCCCGCGGCTCTCAAATAATCGGTTACGACGCGCGAGCCTGGAGCGAGCGAAGTCTTGATGTGTTTCTTGACCGTTAATCCCTTCTCAACCGCTTTTTTTGCCAGCAAACCCGCAGCGATCAGCACGCCCGGATTGGAGGTGTTGGTGCACGACGTGATCGCGGCGATCAACACGTCGCCGGAACCGATGTCGATCCCATCTTTGGTCTTGAAGCGCTGTTTGAGCGATTCGGTGGTCTTGGCGAAACCATTGTCGGCAATCGGCTTCACGAACAACTCGCCGAACTTGGATTTCACTTTTCCAATTTCAATTCGATCCTGCGGACGCTTGGGGCCGGCCAGCGACGGCGTGATGGTGGAGAGATCCAATTCCACAACTTTGGAATAATCGATGTCTCCTTTTTTCGGCACGCCATAGAGCCCTTGCGCCTTGAAGTAGGCCTTGAATGCGCTGATCTCGTCTTGCGTGCGTCCCGAGCCCTTGAAGTATTCGATGGTGGCATCGTCCACCGAAAAGAAGCCCATGGTCGCGCCATACTCCGGCGCCATGTTGGCGATGGTCGCGCGATCCGGCAGCGCGAGTGACGCGGTGCCTTCGCCGAAAAACTCGACGAATTTCCCCACCACTTTTTCCTTGCGCAACATCTCGGTCACAGTCAAGACCAAGTCGGTCGCCGTGCAGCCTTCACGTAGACGGCCTGTCAAATGCACGCCGACCACGTCGGGCGTCAGAAAATAAACCGGCTGTCCGAGCATGCCGGCTTCGGCCTCGATGCCGCCCACGCCCCAGCCCACCACGCCGATGCCGTTGATCATGGTCGTGTGACTGTCGGTGCCTACCAGGGAATCCGGGTAATACACATCGTCTTTGTGGTGCACGCCGCGCGCGAGATATTCCAGATTGACTTGGTGCACGATGCCAATGCCGGGTGGCACCACTTTGAATTTGTCAAACGCCTGCATCCCCCACTTCATGAACTTGTAGCGCTCGCCGTTGCGTTCGAACTCCAGCTTCATGTTTTGATCGAGCGCCTCTTTGGTACCGTAATGATCGATCTGCACCGAGTGATCCACCACCAGGTCGACCGGGACCAGCGGCTCGATCATTTTCGGATTCTTGCCCATCTTCTTTGCCACGCCGCGCATGGCAGCAAGATCGGCGAGAAGCGGTACGCCGGTAAAGTCTTGCAGCACGATGCGTGCAACGACGAAAGGAATCTCGTCGGTGCGGGTCGCGTTGGGCTTCCACTGCGCCAGTTGCTTGACGTGTTCCTCGGTGATCTTCTTGCCGTCACAGTTACGCAGTACGGATTCCAGCACGATGCGAATCGAAACGGGTAGCCGCGAAATTTTGCCGAGGCCAGCCTTCTCGAGTGCGTTCAATGAATAGTAGTTCCCTGTTTTTCCATTGGCAGGAGAAAACTGTTTCAGGCTATTGAACAAATTGTGACGCATGAGCTTACCTCCAAGAGGATGGTGACTACCGCGAACTAGACGACGAACATATCGACGAATTCATTGACGGGTGTTGCTTCCAGCCGTGGCTGGTCCTGACACAGGTCGAGAATGGCTTTGGCTTGCTTGAATGCAAAGCGACGGGTGAGATTGGTTTTGAACTTCGCTTCCAGCACCGGAATGCCTTCGGCGCGGCGGCGACGGTGACCGATCGGGTACTCGACCACCACTTCTTCAGTCTTGCTGCCGTCTTTGAAAAAGATTTGAATGCCGTTCGCAATCGAACGCTTCTCGGGGTTGTGGTAGTCCTCCGAGAAGCGAGTGTCTTCAGTACACGTGATCTTGTCACGCAACTGATCGATGCGCGGATCCGACGCCACTTCATCTTCGTAGTCGGCCGCGGTGAGACGACCGTGAATCAGCGGCACCGCCACCATGTACTGAATGCAGTGGTCGCGATCGGCCGGATTGTTGAGCGGGCCTTTCTTGTCGATGATGCGAATGGCTGACTCATGCGTGCGAATGACGATGCGGTCGATCTGATCGAGCTTGTTCTTGACCTTCGGGTGCAGCGCCATCGCACATTCCACCGCGGTCTGGGAATGAAACTCGGCCGGGTAGGAAATCTTGAACAGCACATGTTCCATCACGTAACTGCCGAACGGACGCTGAAACTTGAACGGCTGACCCTTGAACAGCACGTCGTAGAAGCCCCAGCCCTTGGCAGTCAACACGGAGGGATAACCCATCTCGCCCTTGAGCGTGATCAGCGCCAGACGCACCGCGCGACTGGTTGCGTCGCCGGCCGCCCACGACTTGCGCGATCCGGTGTTGGGCGCATGGCGATAAGTCCGCAGCGACTGCCCGTCGACCCAGGCTTGCGACACCGCGTTGATGATCTCCGCGCGCGTACCACCTAGCAACTGCGTCACGACCGCGGTGGATGCGACCTTCACCAGCACCACATGGTCGAGGCCCACGCGATTGAAGCTGTTCTCCAGCGCGAGCACGCCCTGGATTTCATGCGCCTTCACCATCGCGGTCAAGACGTCTTTCATCTTGAGCGCTGCCTTTCCGTTGGCAACCGAAGTCCGCGAGACCCAGTCTGCCGTCGCGAGAATTCCACCCAGATTGTCCGACGGGTGGCCCCACTCGGCGGCGAGCCAAGTGTCGTTGAAATCGAGCCAGCGAATCATCGCGCCGATGTTGAACGCGGCCATGACGGGATCGAGCTGGAACTGAGTGCCGGGTACCTTGGCGCCGTTCGGAACCATGGTGCCGGGAACGATCGGGCCCAGTAATTTGGTACACGCGGGGTAGGACAGCGCTTCGAGTCCACACCCTAAGGTATCCATCAAGCATAGGCGGGCGGTGTTAAACGCCTCCTCACTACTGACGGAATAGCTCGTCACGTAGTCAGCGATATCGACCAGGACTTTGTCTGGGTCAGGGCGAATATTGGAAATCGGTGCGGACATGCCAATCCTTTTCTATAACGTTTGTGTAACGGCGCATTCAAGCATTGCTTGAATGCGCGCCTACTTGCGATCCTTGATGGGAACGAATTTGAGGTTCTCCGGGCCGGTGTAATTGGCACTCGGACGGATGATCTTGCCGTCGAGTCTTTGCTCGATCACGTGCGCCGCCCAACCGCTGGCGCGGCTGATCACGAAAATCGGCGTAAACATCGCCGTGGGGACGCCCATCATGTGATAGCTCACGGCGGAGAACCAATCGAGATTGGGAAACATTTTCTTCTCCGACCACATGACCGACTCCAGTCGTTCTGCAATGTTGAACAACTTCATGTTGCTGGAGTCCTTGGAAAGGCGGCGTGCCACTTCTTTGATGACCTTGTTGCGCGGATCGGAAATCGAATACACCGGGTGGCCGAAACCGATGACAATCTGCTTGGCGGCCAGCCGCTCCTTGATGTCCGCCTCGGCTTGTTCGGGGGTGTCGTAACGGTTCTGCACTTGGAAGCCTTCTTCGTTCGCGCCGCCATGCTTGGGCCCGCGCAAGGCGCCGATCGCTCCGGTGATCGATGAGTACATGTCCGATCCGGTGCCGGCGATGACGCGCGCGGCAAAGGTTGAGGCATTGAACTCATGCTCGGCGTAGAGAATCAGCGAGATATGCATGCAATCGACCCACAACTTGGAGGGCGGCTTGCCGTGCAGCAGATGCAGGAAATGTCCGCCGATGGAATCATCGTCGGTTTCGAGTTCAATGCGACGGCCATTGTGGCTCCAGTGATACCAGTACAGCAGCATCGAGCCGAAGCTCGCCATCAGGCGATCCGCGATGTCGCGTGCGCCCATCACGCCGTGCTCGTCTTTTTCCGGCAGGACTGCGCCCAACGCCGAGCACCCGGTGCGCATCACGTCCATCGGATGCGTCGAAGCGGGAATCCACTCCAAGACTGCTTTCACATTGGTGGGGAGACCGCGCAACGCTTTCAATTTACGTTTGTAGCCGTCGAGTTCGGCTTGCGTCGGTAATTTGTTGTGCACCAGAAGATGCGCGATTTCCTCGAACTCGCAGGTCTCGGCGATGTCGAGAATATCGTAGCCGCGATAGTGCAGGTCATTCCCGGTGCGTCCGACGGTGCACAGTGCGGTGTTGCCGGCGGTTACGCCGGACAAGGCAACCGATTTCTTGGGCTTGGGTCCGGCGACGGTCTCGCTCATTTCTTCTCCTTAGCAAATAGCTGATCCAGTTTCTGCTCGAAGCTGTGGTAATCGAGGTAGTCGTAAAGGTCCGTGCGTGTCTGCATCGTGTCGACCACATTGCGTTGCGTGCCATCGCGGCGAACTGCCTCGTAGACGTGCAACGCAGCTTGGTTCATTGCGCGAAATGCGGACAGCGCGTACAACGCAATCGCGACTTGGGCCGAGCGCAATTCTTCCAGCGTGAACAACGGCGTCGCACCGAACTCGGTGATGTTCGCCAAGATCGGAACCTTAACCGTGTCGGCAAATTTCCGGTACATGCCGAGATCGGTCATCGCTTCCGGAAAAATCATGTCCGCGCCGGCTTCGACGCAGGCGCAGGCGCGATCGATTGCGGCTTGCAGCCCTTCAACCGCCAGCGCATCGGTGCGCGCCATGATCACAAAACCTGCATCGCTGCGCGCGTCGGCCGCGGCGCTTACTCGGTCGACCATCTCTTGTTGCGATACCAGCTCTTTCCCGGGCCGGTGGCCGCAACGCTTGGCGCCGACTTGATCTTCGATGTGCATCGCGGCGGCGCCAAACTTGATCAGTGACCGAGTCGTGCGCGCAATATTGAAGGCGCTGGAGCCGAACCCGGTGTCCACGTCCACCAGCAACGGCAGTGAGCACACGTCCGTAATACGACGCACGTCGGTGAGTACGTCATCGAGATTGCTGATGCCGAGATCAGGTAAACCCAGCGATCCCGCGGCGACGCCGCCGCCGGAAAGGTAGATCGCCTTGTAACCGACTCTTTGCGCGAGCCGGGCGTGGTAGGCATTGATCGCGCCGATGACT
>JAYUZG010000112.1:0-8799 GCA_043751985.1 Betaproteobacteria bacterium | reverse complement strand
ACTCCGTGCACCTGAAAAACTTGCTTTGCCAAATCGATCCCAATTCGCGTAACCTTCATCTCGGACTCCTTCCTCGTTCGACTGGTTAAGTAACTCTCTCCAGTGTGGCGCATCGACGCCGACTCTAGGTGGGAGGAGTCCATCCCATTGGGCTACGATTATTCGACTAACTCAAAGCCCGCGGCGGAAAACGCCGCTTGCAAATGCCGCAGACCCATACGCGAATATTCCAGCGCCGGTGCCTTCGCCGGATCCTGCTCGGCTTCAACCACTGCCCAGCCTTCGTAGCCGATTTCCGCCAGCAAGCGCGCGAACGCGTGGTAGTCCACGCAGCCATCGCCCGGCACGGTGTACACGCCTTCCAGCACGGCGGAGAGAAAACTCAGATCTTGCTGTCGCACTTTCCGCAGCACCTGCGACCGCACATCCTTGCAATGCACGTGATTAACTCTTCGCGCGTGGCGGCGCGTCAGCTCCAACACATCGGCGCCCGCGTAAGTGAGATGCCCGGTATCGATCAACAGCCCCACCGCCGGGCCGGTGTGGTTCATCAGCAGATCGATTTCGCGCTGGCTCTCAATCACCGTTCCCATGTGGTGGTGATACGTCATCGCCACACCGCGGCTCGCCATGTGTTCCGCCAACGTCGTGAGTTTGCGGCCATAGTCGCGAAACTCCGAATCCGGCAATCGCGGACGCTGTGATAGCGGCACGTCAATCTTGCCTTGCACCGTTCCGGTCGTTTCCGCGTAGACCAGCACTGGCGCGCCGACCGCTTTGAAAGTGGCGAGTTGAGACTCGATGCGCTGCTTTTCCTCTTCGAGCGAGCGCGCCAAGAGCTCGCCGGAGAACCAGCCCGACACCAGCTTGAGATCAAACCGTTGCAAGACACTGGCCAATTGCGCCGCGTCGCTGGGGAACTTCACCCCAGTCTCGGTGCCGCTGAAGCCAGCTTGTTTGCTCTCAGAGAGACAGGTCTCCAAACTCGTGTCGCCACCCAACTGTGGCAGGTCGCTGTTGGTCCAGGCGATCGGTGCAATGCCAAAACGAATTTTCATCAAGAGTCCTCAACAATGAATGCAGCAGGTAACTTGGTTCGCGCCTTAAACGCCGCGGCGTTGTTTTTTCTTCCCCTCGGCGTGTTCGGCCGTCGCTTTGCGCACCGCCTCGCGCGCGCTGACTTCGGGTACGCCCACATCCCACCACGCGTCACCCGGCGTCCAGGTGAAGGCATCGACCTTGATCACGATAACGGCGGTGCGCGTCGCGGCGCGCGCTCGCACCAGCGCCTGATCAAGCTCGCTAATATTATCGACGCCCTCTGCCACCGCGCCCATCGCCTGCGCATGCTTGACGAAATCTACCTCGACCAGATTGGACACGCGGCAGTCGCGGAATAAATTGTTGAACGAGGCGCCACCCTTGAAATTCTGCAGACGATTGATCACCGCATAGCCGCCGTTGTCGCACACCGCGACTATCATCTTATGACCGGTTAGAACTGAGCTGTAGATATCGGAGTTCATCATCAAGTAGGCGCCGTCGCCCACCAGAACGTAGACCTCGCCGTTCGGCTGCGCCATCTTCGCGCCCCAGCCGCCGGCGATCTCGTAACCCATGCAGGAAAAGCCGAACTCGCAGTCGAAGCTGCCGACTGCTTTCACTTTCCAGTTCTTCACCAGCTCGCCGGGAAATCCGCCCGACGCGGTCAGCACTCGATCGCGCGCACCGGCGCTGCGATTCACCGCACCGACTACTTGCGCGTAAGTTGCCGCGCCGCCCGCGGTAGTGGCCTGCGTCACCGTTTCGTTCCACACCGCGTACAACTTGCGCGCCTGCTCCTGCCATGACTGCGGCGCGCGATACGCCGCGATAGCCGTATCGAGTTCCGCGAGACCTTCGCGTGCGTCGCATACCAGCGCATGCGCGCGATGCTTCAGCGCGTCGTACCGCGCCGCATTGAGCGACAACAGGCGAAAATCCGGATCAGCGAACACCGACCACGAGCCGGTGGTGAAATCCTGCAAGCGCGTGCCGACTGCCAACACCACATCGGCCTCGGCGGCGAGCGCGTTGGCGGAACTCGAGCCGATCACGCCGAGCGGGCCGGCGTTCATCGCGTGGTCGTGCAGTAACACGCCGCGCCCGGCAATCGTCTCGGCGACAGGAATGCCATGCCGCTCGGCGAACTGCGCCAGCAACTCGGCCGCGCCCGAATACAGCACGCCGCCACCGGCGACGATCAACGGACGCTGCGCCTTCAGTAACAAAGCCGTGGCAGTGGCGAGCTCGGTCTGATCCGGGCGCGCGCGACGGATGCGGTGCGTCGTTGGCTCAAAGAAAATCTCCGGATAATCGAAGGCCTCGCCTTGCGCGTCTTGCGCCAGGCCGAGAAACGCCGGGCCGCAATCCGCCGGATCGAGCAAGGTGCCGATCGCCTGCGGCAGCGATTGCAAAATCTGCTCGGGCCGCACGATGCGATCCCAGTAACGCGACACCGAACGAAACGCGTCGTTCACGGTCGTCGACGGTGCGTGAAAATGCTCGACCTGTTGCAGCACCGGGTCGGGAAAACGATTGGCGAAAGTATCGCCGGCCAGCAGCAAGATCGGCATGCGATTGGCGTGCGCGACACCCGCCGCCGTCACCATATTGGTGGCGCCCGGGCCGATCGAACTCACGCTCACCATCATCTGCCGCCGCTGTTTCGCTTTGGCGAACGCGATCGCGGCGAGCGCCATCGATTGTTCGTTCTGCCCACGCCAGGTTGGCAGTTGGTCTTGCACCGCCTCAAGGGCTTCGGCAAGACAGGTTACGTTGCCATGCCCGAAGATGCCGAAGGCGCCGGCGAAGAGCGGCACGGTCTTTCCGTCGATCTCCGTCCGCTGCGCACACAGGTAGCGGACCAGGGCCTGCGCCATGGTCAGTCTCACCGTCTTCATTGTCTCCTCCCGCTCGTGAGTCCTCTGGTCGGCTGCTAGTCTTTCATTCGCCGACGAATACGTCAACTTCCGCAATTGACATGGGCTGGAATCCTTTGCATGATCGAGTCCACAAGAATATCGATGAGGAGACAGCTATGTTGCGCATCGCAATGATCGGCGCGGGGCGAATCGGCAAGATTCACGCCGCCAATGCAGCACGCCATCCCTTGGCGCAATTGGTCGCGGTGGTGGATCCGCTTGCGGATTCCGCAAGAGCACTGGCCGATTCGCTCGGCTGCAAATGGGCGACCCAGCCCGGCGACTTGATCGACAGCCAAGAGATCGACGCCATCATCGTCGGCTCACCCACCGACACACACATAGATTTAATTCAGCGCGCGGCGATCGCCGGCAAGGCGGTGTTGTGCGAGAAGCCAATCGGACTCGATATCAACGAAGTCAATCGTTGTCTGGACAATCTCAAGAAAACGCCGACTCCGCTGATGCTCGGCTTCAATCGCCGCTTCGATCCCAGCGCCGCCGCAATGAAGCGCGCCATCGACGCGGGCGAGATCGGCGCGTTGCGGCAAGTGGTGATCACCAGCCGCGACCCCAGCCCGCCGCCGCTGAGTTATGTCGCAACCTCGGGTGGTTTATTTCGCGACATGACGATTCACGATTTCGACATGGGCCGCTGGTTGCTCGGCGAAGAACCCAACGAAGTATTCGCCATCGGCAATGTGCTGGTGGATCCGCAGGTCGCACGCCACAACGACGTGGACACCGCGATGGTGATCATGCGCACCGCGAGCGGCAAGCAATGCCACATCAACAATTGCCGCCAAGCGTCGTATGGCTACGATCAGCGCTTGGAAGTATTGGGTTCCAGCGGAATGATCGCCAATGACAATCTGCGCGCCAATACTCTGCGCCGTTCGAACGCAACCACCACCGAGGCGCAAGAGCCGCTGCTGAATTTTTTCCTGGAGCGTTACGCCGATTCTTACCGGCTCGAACTGGACGCGTTTGTGCAAGCCGTGCTCGAACGCAAACCGACTCCCGTCAACGCCGAGGACGGACGCCGTGCGCTGGTGCTCGCCGATGCGGCGGTGGAGTCGGCGCGCAGCGGCAAGAGCGTGCGCGTTTGATGCCTGCCAAAAAGACCATCGGTATCGGCCTGATCGGCTCGGGCTTTATGGGCAAAGCCCATGCATTGGCGTATCGCAGCGTGAGCGGCGTTTTTACAATGCCGGCGCAACCGGTGCTGGAACTAATCGCCGACGCCACGCCGGAACTCGCGGCACGCGCGGCAAGTGAACTGGGCTTCGCGCGCTCCACCGGCGACTGGCGTGCACTCGTCGCCGATCCGAAAGTAGACGTCGTCAGCATCACCACACCCAATGCATTGCACGTGCCGATGGCGCTGGCTGCGATCGCCGCAGGCAAGCATGTGCATTGCGAGAAGCCGCTTGCGCCGAGCGCGCTGCAAGCGCGCGAACTGGCGGACAAGGCTGCCGCGGCAGGCGTCATCTCGCAAGTCGGTTTCAACTATCTGAAGAATCCGATGATCGCGCTCGCGCGCGAGATTATTGCGAGCGGCGAGATCGGCGACATCGTTTCCTTCCGTGGCATTCACGCGGAAGACTATATGGCGGACGCGTCCACGCCGTGGCATTTTCGGCTCGATCCGGCGGGAGGCGGCGGCGTGGTGGCCGATCTCGGCAGTCACATCACATCCGTCGCACGTCATCTGTTGGGTCCGATCAGCGCGGTGTGCGGGCAACTGCAGACCGTCATCCAGCAACGGCCCGAGTCAGCCGGCAACGCGCGCATGCGGGCAGTGGCAGTAGACGATATCGCGCACGCGCTGCTGCGTTTTGAACGCGGCTGCGTCGGCACGCTGGAGGCGAGTTGGGTTGCGCGCGGACGCAAGATGCAGATCGACTTTGAAATTACCGGGTCCAAGGGCGCGCTGGTATTCTCGCAAGAACGCTTCAATGAACTGCGTCTCTACAAAGCAGAAACTAATAGCAGCCGCAACGGCTTTCGCACCATCCTCGCCGGCCCCGATCACGCGCCTTACGGCGCGTTCTGCCCGGCGCCCGGACACCAGATCGGCTTCAATGATTTGAAGGTGATCGAGATGCGTGACTTTCTGCTGGCGATCGCCGGCGAGCCGGTGAAAGGCGCAGATTTTCGTGAGGGCTGGGAAGTACAGAAAGTAGTAGACGCGATCATTCAGTCGTCACGCGAGGGCGGCTGGGTCACGCCGCGGTAGCGAATTATTTTTTGCGCAACATCGACAATCTTTTCTAATTGGAGAGAAGCATGAGAATCGCCAATAACGTTACCAGCTTGATCGGCAACACACCGCTGGTTCGCATCAATCGCCTGACCTCAGGCTGCGTGGCTGAAGTCGTCGCCAAACTGGAATTCCAGAATCCAGCGCACAGCGTCAAGGATCGCATTGGTTTATCGATGATCGAGGCCGCCGAGAAAGCCGGCCGCATCAAAGGCGACACGATTATTCTGGAACCGACCAGCGGCAACACCGGCATTGGATTGGCCATGGTATGTGCGGCGCGCGGTTATAAGTGCACGCTGGTGATGCCTGACACCATGAGCAAGGAGCGCCGCATGTTGTTGCGCGCTTATGGCGCCGAGCTGGTGTTGACCCCGGGGCCCGAGCGCATGCCCGGCGCGATCAAGAAGGCCGAAGAAATGGCCGCGGCAGACTCGCGTTATTTCATCCCCCAGCAGTTCGAGAACCCAGCCAATCCGGAAATTCATCGGCGCACCACCGCCGAGGAGATTTGGCGCGACACCGACGGCAAAGCGGATTTTCTGATCTCGGGCATCGGCACCGGCGGCACTATTACTGGCGTGGGCGAAGTGATCAAGGCGCGCAAGCCGTCGTTCCGCTGCGTAGCGGTTGAGCCCGATGCTTCGCCGGTGCTCTCAGGCGGCCAAGCCGGCTCACATCCGATGCAAGGCATCGGCGCGGGCTTCGTTCCGGCAATTCTGAATACGAAAATTTACGACGAGATCGTTCGCGTTAAAAACGATGACGCCATGTCCATCGCGCGGCGCATGGCAAAAGAAGAAGGCCTGCTGGTCGGCATTTCCTCCGGTGCCGCCATGTGGGCCGGGCTGGAAGTGGCGAAGCGCGCAGACAACAAAGGGAAACTGATCGTGGTGATCATTCCGTCGTTTGGCGAGCGCTACCTCAGCACGCCGCTGTTCGCGGATCTCGCGGGTTGAAGACTTTTCCGAGCAACAAAGACTTGCACGCTCGGATGCAGCGGTAGCAAAATCCGGGAAAAAACCAGGCTGAATTCGCGCTCTTCACGCCATGCTATCTGGAGATACCTGCGCGGAGCTCCCCCTTGATCGCGCTGTGCTTGGTCGAGGCTGCGTGTTTCTCATGAAGCGTAAGTACGTCTCGCAATTTCGATGCGGAAGCAGATTCTAAGCAGGAAACCGATCCGCCAACTGCCTCTCGAACATCCAGCCCGGGTACTCGCGCGGCAGTTTGCTCACGTCGTCGAGGCTGGCGATTTGCTCCGCGCTGAGTTTCAAATCTGCGGCGGCGATGTTGTCGGATAACTGAGCGATCGTCTTTGCGCCGACGATCACGCTGGTGATGCCCGGCCGTTGCAGGAGCCAGGCGAGTGCCACGCGCGCCACCGAGACGCCCTGTTCCTGTGCAATAGGCCGCATCGCTTCGACGCAGCGAAACGCGCGCGGCCGATCCACCGGCGGGAAATCGAAAGTGGTGCGGCGCGCGCCTTCGGGGCCACTGCTGCTCTCAACAAACTTGCCGGTGAGCAAACCTCCGGCAAGCGGGCTCCACACCAGGATGCTCAGATTCTGATCCAGCGCGACCGGAACGATCTCGCGCTCCAGCTCGCGACCGGCGAGCGAGTAATACGCTTGCACGCTCTCGAAACGATTCCAGCCGTGCCGCTCCGAGATGCCGAGCCCTTTCATGATCTGCCACGCCGCGTGATTGGAGAGGCCGATATAACGTACCTTGCCGGCGCGCACCAGGTCTTCCAGCGCGCGTAAGGTCTCGTCCAGCGGCGTGACTTGATCGACGCCGTGAATCTGATACAGATCGATGTGATCCAGGCCGAGACGGCGCAGACTCTGGTGTGCTTCGTTCATGATGTGCACGCGCGACAAGCCCACGCGATTCGGCGTAGCGCTCATGCGCACGCGCACTTTGGTCGCGATCACCAGGTCTTCGCGCGGCAGGCCGAGTTTTGCGAGGGCCTGTCCGACCAGGCGTTCCGAGTCTCCTTCGGAGTAGACGTTCGCGGTGTCGATGAAATTCACACCCGCGTCGAAGGCCGCCTTGATCTGCGCCTGCACGTCGGCCAAGCCGAGCGTACCCACCACCTCCCAGCGCCCTTTGCCTCCGTAGGTCATTGCACCCAAACAGATTTCGGAAACCAATAAACCGGTACGACCCAGTAGGCGGTAGCGCATGACGAAGCTCCTCGAATCAAGTGTGATGGTTTAGTCGGTACAAAGTACCATGGAACTTGCCGGCCGGCCGCGTGTCTTGCATTGAGCGGGAAGCAATTCGATTGAATGGGAGAGCACAGATGAAACGATTCTTTCTTGCGGCCATGGTTGCGAGTTCTCTTGCCGGCTGTGCGAGCTACAGTGGATTGGCGAATCAGCCTGGCGTGACTGCGGACGTGGTGCTTGCGCGGCTAGGCGAACCCACGCATCGTTATGAGCGCAACGGGACCGAAATTTGGGAATACGATCGCGGCGTTTACAGCTACTACGGCTACCATTTCGAATTCGACGCGGATCACTCATTGGTGCGTTACGTGCAGACGCGCACGGAGAAAAATGCCGCGACCATCGCGCTGCACACGGCGACCGAGGACGACGTAAAAGCCATCATCGGCTGGCCGGTACGCGATCATGTGGTTCGCGGCAACCGGATTTGGGAGTGGCCGATGGTGAACTACGTCGGCCTGCCCGCGCGGCTGGTGGTGCAGTTCGCCGACGACGGAACGGTGAGTTTCGTCGGGAGTTACGCGTTACCGCGAGGTGCGCCTAGGGGGCGGTCTTAGAAAAAACCACCCTCATCCTAGCCTTCTCCCTGAGGGAGAAGGAACGGGTCGCATTGCTACATTTCTAGGAGCGCGTGCGTGCCGCAAGAATCAAGAGAGCTTGGTCGCCTGCCAGGAAACGAATTGGGGGCCTGACGCGCGCTTCGCCCACACGGCGTGAAACAGCAGATTGAGCGTCTTGTCTTCACCTCTCACTGTCACCTCGAACACGCCGGGTCCGGTGATGATGGCAACGCCGCCGTAGGTGCGTACTTTAACTTCACCCATCGTCATCTTGCGGTACTTGACCGCGCCCGAGCGCATCGACTCGATGAAGCTCGCCTTGGTGTCTTGCACCGTGCTCGAATGGACATACACCAGCTCGTCTCCGTACAAGCGTTGCATGGCGGCAAAGTCATTATTCATTTGCGCTGCATAGCGCGCGGCCTCGGCTCGCAACGCTTCATCGGCGGTGATGCTGCTCATGCATTCCTGAGCACCGCCACCGGCCGGCACGGCTGCGCAAGTCACGAACGGGAACAGTGAGCGAATCGGTGAATTCAACATGCAGGTCTCCTTGACGTTAGGGTGAAGGTCTCATGGTTTCGGTGCCACGTGCGGGCATAAGTTGATCTGACAGCACTTATCGTTTCGGTCCACCCGGCGCCTCTCGTACCGGGAAAGCCGGTGATGATTCGGGCACGTCGCCGAGCGTGGACCGGGTAACGGAAGAGCGGAGATGGATCACGGAATTTTCAACTCGATTCAAATAAATGACTGCATGTCATGGGCCGTCAGCGTTG
>JAYUZG010000111.1:0-3779 GCA_043751985.1 Betaproteobacteria bacterium | reverse complement strand
GCCGGCTACGCTGCGCGGGGTGTCGATGATGACGGAGGGAATGGCGGATGAAGCGGATGAATAAAACCGAGTTGTTTTCGATTGACGCGGCCGGACGCTGGTTGATCTTGTCCTGGATGCTCGCGGCCGGGGCGGCTCTCGCCCAGTCCGCGACGGAAATCGACGTGACTGCGGCGGCGCACTTGATTCAGGAAAAGCAGGTGTTTGTGCTGGACGTGCGTGAACCTTCAGAGTACGCGCAAGGGCATATCGCCGGAAGCGTGTTGATTCCGCTGGGGCAGGTGAATGCGCGCTTCGCGGAGCTTTTGCAGCAGAGAGATCAAGCCATGCTGGTGGTGTGCGGCTCGGGAGTGCGTTCCGCGGCGGCGATTCGCATGCTAAGCAAGCAAGGGTTTTCGCGGATGCAGAACATCAAAGGGGGAATGGATGCATGGCGCAAAGCCAATTTGCCGACCGTGCAGCCGTGATCGACGCGCGGGCGATGCGTTCCCAAATTAGTCACTTCAATTCGTGATGCGGCGACGTCTGCTGGTGATGCTGCTGTGCGTTTGTGCGAACGCGTGCACGGCACGCGGCGTGTACGAGGGCATTCAGAATCACAATGAGGCCTTGAAAACGCCGCCGGAAAAAGCCTCGACCCTGCCCGCGCCACGTTATCCGGACTACGAATCAGAGAGAAAGCGCACGCAAGGCACGCAATAGCCAAGGCGGCCCTCAGCGCGCAAATCGCCGCGCCCGGATGTTTGGCACGCTTCTCGCACGACACGGGGAAGGCGCACGATGACGCGGACAAGGCGTCGCTGTCCGCGCCAGTGCGATTGGTTGTTCTCAAGGGAGAAGTTCCACGATGTCGAGTTGTCGAGTTTGGATGGTGCTGGGTGTGGCGCTGTCGGGATGCACTTTGTTCGCGACCCAGGGTGAGCAAAGTCAGTCGCAGAATGTTTCGCTGGTGTACGGCTTCAAGACGGTCACTGAGCCGGAGTTGCAGGCCATGGTGGATGGATTGCGACAAGGTACGCTGACCGTAGACAGCACGGAATTCGGGGAGGTTGCCGTGTGCGCGGCGGTGGATTCGACCACCATGGATCTGGAATTGTATTACGACGACTTTCAACGAATTGACAACGGCAGATTGAGCGCCGGCGCGCTACAAGTGAAGCAACACGGGCCGCACTCGCCCGCTCTCCAATGCCCGATCCCGAGCACGCCACCGGCGCTCGACATTCAAACCGATCGAGGTCTCACGCTGGGTGGGGCCGATACTTCTGGGAGTGCGAAAATTCGCATCGATGGAGTGGACTACGCCGCCGACTCCCAGTTGTATTACCGGTTTCGTTTGCTGACGCGCGACGCCAATTCCGGCTTCACGACGGGCAGCTTTGCGTTCGTCGGGCGCAATGTCAGTGATCCGACTGATCTGCGCGTAGTCGTGGTGCGCGACGGCGTGTTCGGCTCGATTGCTCAGTAGAGTGAAAAACCGCTCGTGACGGCGCGCCGCGCTGCGCGAAGCGCCGCGCGGAATCTGCGATGATGCCATCCTCAAGTCACGGACCCATACCATGTTCGATCCTTCCACCTTGTGGTGGTTTGTCGCTGCGTCGTTATTGCTCATCGTTGCGCCGGGGCCGGATATCCTGTTCCTGGTGGCGCAGGGAGCCAGGCGCGGCGCGCGCGCAGGATTGATTACCGCGTTGGGTTTAGCGGCCGGCAACCTGGTGCATACGCTGGGTGCGGCGCTGGGAATTTCGGTGGTGTTTCAGACCTCGGTGCTCGCGTTCAATTTGCTGAAGTATGCCGGTGCCGCGTATTTACTTTTTCTCGCATGGAAGATTCTGCGCGCGCCCCACGCCGCGCGCGCCGCAGCATCGGTTGGAGAGACGCGGGAGTCGTTGTTTTGGCGCGGCTTTCTGATGAACGTGCTGAATCCCAAGGTTGCGCTGTTCTTTCTGGCGTTTCTGCCGCAGTTTGTGTCCGCGCGCGTGGGGCCAGTCTGGTTGCAGATGATGTTCCACGGTCTGCTGTTTACTGTGCTGGTGGCTTGCGTGTTTGGCACGATAGGGCTGTTCGCGGGTAAACTTGGCGTATGGCTGACGCGCGGTGGCAGGAGCGCGCGGCATGCGCGAGATCTGAACTCCGGCCGGCGCGCGTGCGCTCGGAATCCCGGCGAGCGGCTCACGCGCTCTATGAATATAATGGTGGCCGCGGTTTTTGTACTGCTTGCATTGCGTCTCGCGACGACGCAACGCTAACGATGAAAGTTTGGGGGAGGTATCGAACTATGAGCTCAGGTCTCAAAACAGGGCTTGTTTCGGAGTTGCGATTTCAGGTCCCGTACTCCAAGACGGTCCCGGCGCTTTATCCAGAAGCGCCGGAGTTCCAGCACATG
Organism: Betaproteobacteria bacterium; assembly: GCA_043751985.1. GTDB lineage: Bacteria > Pseudomonadota > Gammaproteobacteria > Burkholderiales > JAYUZG01 > JAYUZG01. The sequence goes on along the minus strand of JAYUZG010000111.1, from coordinate 1,393 downwards.
CCCGAAGTATTCGCCACCGGTTTCATGGTCGGCTTGTTGGAGTGGGCGTGCGTGCAGGCGATCAACCCGTATATCGATTGGCCCGATCAGCAGTCGCTCGGCACTCACATCAACGTCTCTCATCTGGCGGCCACGCCGCCCGGCATGGTGGTCACCGTCAATGTGACACTGGTGCAAGTGGACGGACGCAGACTGGTGTTCGAGGTTGAGGCCAACGACGGCGTGGACACCATCAGCCGGGGAACGCATGAACGCTTCTTGATCGACAAGAAAAAATTTGTAGAGAAGATTAAGAGCAAGCTACCAAGAGGCGCGTGATTTGAAGCGAGCGGTAGCGAGCTAAGTTGCCGCATTAAGTTAGGAGAATCGGCAGTGGGAAGACTGGGTGGGAAGGTAGCGGTGATTACCGGCGCGGGGAGCGGAATCGGACTGGCCACCGCGCGATTATTTGCACGCGAGGGCGCGAGCCTGGTTCTCGCCGGACGCAATGAGCCGGCGCTGAAAAGCGCGGCACGGTCGTGTCCCGGGGCGATCTTTCAGGTCGTTGACGTATCCGAGCCGGAAGACAATGAACGCCTCATCAACGCGGCGCTCATGCGTCACGGCCGCCTGGATGTGTTTTTCATCAACGCCGGTGCGGAGGGCGTCGCCGCGCCGATTGTGGACTACCCCATCAATGTATTCGATCAGGTCATGGCGGTCAACGTGCGCGGTGTGTTTCTCGGTCTGAAATACGCCGTCACCGCCATGCGCGCGTCTGGTGGCAGCATTGTCATCACCTCTTCAATTGGCGGTATCCAGGCGCGCGGAAAGGGAAACTCGGCGTACATCGCCAGCAAGCATGCCGAGATCGGGCTGATGCGCACGGCGTCGGTGGAGTGCGCGCCGTATAACATTCGGGTGAACTGCGTGCTGCCCGGACCGACCGAGACCCGCATGATCCGCAGCATCGAGGAAAGCCGCTCGCCCGGCGCGCCGGAGAAGGCGCGCGAAACGCTCAAATCCGGACTACCATTCAAGCGCTACGGCACGGTGGATGAAGTCGCCAATCTCGTGTTGTTTCTCGCCTCGGATGAGGCAAGTTATTGCACCGGCGGCATCTACAGCGTGGACGGCGGCCTGTCCGCCTTGTAGTGGGCGCGACGAGAGGAAAGGGCAAGTCTCAGCGTAGAGGCGCAGAGGAAAATCGGGCGAGAAAATGTTAGGGGTGTAGAGCGGGTCTCACTCGCCATTGCGATTCAATCATCTTGCACCGATATTCACATCTCCCCGTAGGGTGGGTCGGAGCGTGTCGATGACATTGCGACACCAGAGTGAATGAATTTAGTGAGCAATCGTCGATTGGTTTTCAGGTTTGGGTTCCTTCATGTTGGGTGGATTAATCCAGGCCGCC
>JAYUZG010000110.1:0-9517 GCA_043751985.1 Betaproteobacteria bacterium | reverse complement strand
GGATTTCGCACCTTTCGCATCACAGAAATCTCGCTCTATCATGCGCTTGGCAAATTACCTGAACCAAGACTCGCCCACGATTTTTACTGACGAACCTATATATTAAGGGTGCAAATGAACACACTTACCGCCAGCCAAGCTCGCGCGAAGCTGTACCGGCTCATTGATGAGGCAAGAGAGTCTCATGAGCCCATCATCATTTCTGGAAAGCGTAACAGTGCTGTCCTGCTCTCTGCGGAAGACTGGAGTGCAATTCAAGAAACGTTGCACCTGCTTGCCGTACCCGGCATGCGCGAATCCATTAAGGCAGGCATGGCTGAACCCCTCGCAAGAAGTGCGAAGAAAATTAAGTGGTGAGTTGGGCAGTCGTTTATGCTAAGCAAGCAATGAAAGACGCAAAAAAGCTTGCTGCAAGTGGTCTCAAGCCAAGGGCACAAGAACTGATTGCGGTGCTTGCCAGTAACCCGTTTCAAAATCCGCCGCCCTTCGAGAAATTGGTCGGTGATCTTGCGGGCGCTTACTCGCGCCGCATCAGTATTCAACACCGCATCGTGTACGAAATCTTTAGCAAAGAAAGAGCCGTTCGTGTCCTGCGTATGTGGACACACTATGAATGAGCGAGCCCTGCGCTCAAGCGGGATTACGCAAAAGCGCGCCGTCCTTACCTTGATATTATGCGTCTCTATAACTTGTGGCTACACCTAACCGCACCCGTGTAGTGCAGACCTTCGAGGCTCACCCTACGCAAAATCAATCACTGGACCAGTTCGTGCCTTGCGAAACCGCTAACTTCGGTTAGTGTGAATCGCCCATATAGTTGAGCGCTTGGTTCCTGACTTTGACAGCTTTCGATGTTCCACCCGCAGCTTGTTTCCAGCGCGTGTTCCAGGCTGCCAGCACTAGTTTCGGGTAGCGCGATTTGCGGACACTGCCGTTGTAGCGTGCCAGCGCACGCGTCGTGTTGCCTCTTTCCCGATCCAGATAGTGGCGCAGGATGACACACCCATAACGCAGATTGGTGCGCAGGTTGAATAAATTGTGATCGGGCTCGCCGATCAGATCCATCCAGAATGGCATCACCTGCATGTAGCCGCGCGCACCCGCGCGCGACAGAGCGTACTTGCGGAATTTGCTCTCAATCTGAATCAGGCTTAACACCAGTTCGGGATCGAGACCGGCGCGCTTCGCTTCGTAATGAACGCTGATCAAGAGGTCGCGGCGTGCCTCGCCGTCAGGCAGGTAGCGCTTGAGCCGTCGCGACATGTCCGTCAGCCAGCGCTCGGCTTCTTCTTCGGATGCAAAAGTTTCTTTCGGCGCGGCGCTGTCGGCCACGTTCTGATGCAGAGCTGCGCGCACGCTGTCGGCGAGGGGTTCGTATTGCTGTTCCCCACCCCAGGCATGGGTGAAGACCAGCGCGTAGACCAGACCCAGGTTTCGCATCAGTGATTCAGGCTTCGCACGTGGCTAACGACGGAAGAAAGCGGGATCAGCACCGAAGATTTCTCGGTGCGCAACTGACATTCAACCTGGCTCTCTTTCAGGCTGCGTTCGCCAATAGTGATGCGTTGTGGCACGCCGATCAACTCCAGGTCAGCAAACATCACACCCGGTCGCTCATCCCTGTCGTCGAGCAATACGTCGACGCCGGCCGCGGCCAGTTCATCGTAGAGACGATCGGCCGCTTCGCGTACGCCGGTATTTTTTTTGTATCCGATCGGTGCGATCGCGACTTCGAACGGCGCCAGCGCGCGCGGAAAAATGATTCCGCGCTCATCGAAACCCTGCTCGATAGCCGCGGCGACGATGCGCGACACGCCAATCCCATAGCAACCCATTTCGAGCAACTGTGCTTTGCCGGCTTCATCGAGAAAGGTCGCCTTCATTGCTTGCGAGTACTTGGTGCGCAATTGAAAAATATGTCCGACTTCGATGCCGCGGCACAGTTCGAGCGTACCGCGGCCGTCCGGGCTGAGATCGCCAGCGACCACGTTGCGAAAATCTTCGACGCGCGCAGCTTCAGGCAGATCGCGCCCCCAGTTCACTCCGGTCAAGTGAAAGCCTTCTTTATTTGCGCCGCATACGAAGTCGCTCATCCGTGCAACCGCGCGGTCTGCGTAAACGGAAAACTTGATTGCATCGCCTACCGGGCCGATGTAACCGGGGCGGCCATTCGTCGCCTCGCGAAACTCGGCGTCGTTGGCCAGGCGAAATGCCCCGATCAGTTTTTGCGTCTTGACTTCGTTCAGTTGGTGGTCGCCGCGCAGAAGAATCAGCACGCAACGGCCTGGCGAACCGGGGGAGATATCTTCTCTGATCAACGCGATCGCTTTCGCTGTTTGAGTAAGTGGCAGGCCAAGAAATGCGCTCACCTCCTCGCACGTCGTCTTGCCCGGCGTCTCGGTCTCTCGCATCGTCTGCGTCGCGGCCGCGCGCGCGCCCGGCGGCGCAAGCGCTTCGGCGAGCTCGATGTTCGCCGCGTAGTCTGATTGCGGGCAGTAGGCAATGGCATCTTCGCCAGACTCCGCCAGCACGTGGAACTCGTGCGAGCCGGTGCCGCCGATGGCGCCGGGGTCTGCCGCGACCGCGCGAAACTTGAGACCGAGGCGGGTGAAAATTCGCGAGTAGGTTTCGTGCATCACGCGATAGGTCTGCGCGAGGCTATCGAAGTCGGCGTGAAACGAATAGGCGTCCTTCATCATGAACTCGCGCGCGCGCATGACGCCGAAGCGCGGACGGATTTCGTCGCGGAACTTGGTCTGAATCTGATAGAAGTTCAGCGGGAGCTGGCGATAGCTCTTGATCTCACGCCGCGCGATATCGGTGACGACTTCCTCGTGCGTAGGACCGAAACAAAAATCACGCTCGTGGCGATCGCGAATTTTCAACATCTGCGGGCCGAACTGCTTCCAGCGCCCGGTTTCCTCCCACAACTCGGCGGGCTGGATCGCGGGCATCAGCACTTCAACTGCGCCGCTGCGATTCATTTCTTCACGTACGATGGCCTCGACCTTCCGCAACACGCGCAGTCCCAGTGGCATCCAGGTGTACAGTCCGCTACCCAGCCGGCGGAGCAGGCCCGCGCGCAACATCAATTTGTGACTGGCTAACTCAGCTTCGTTGGGAGCTTCTTTTAAGGTGGACAGAAAAAATCGAGAGACGCGCATGCGATGATGGAGAAATTGAAAGCGTTATTCTACCGTCTTGAATCGGTGTTTCACGCAGACAGGGAAAAACGTGAAGTTCTTGGAACAATGGCGGCGCGCTAAGTTGCCCGAAGCAGACGAAGCAGTGCAGATCAGCGAAGAAGATGGCATCCGCTCGCTTCATCTCGGCAGCGAAACGGTGCAGAGCTCGATGCGCATCAGCGCGCCCAATGATCTGGTGCTGGCCTACACGCGTGCCATGATGTGCTTCTTGTTGTTCGTGCCGGAGCCGTCCCGTGTCAGCATGATCGGATTAGGCGGCGGATCACTCGCAAAATTTATTTTCCATCGCTTGCCTAACAGCCGCATTGTGGCGATCGAAAATAATGCGCAGGTGATTGTGGCGGCGCACCGGCAGTTTCATGTGCCGCAGCACGACGTGCGCTTGAACATCGTGCAGGCAGATGGCGCGGTCTGGGTCAAGCAACATCCGGCGAGCAGCGACGTGCTGCTGGTCGATGGCTACGACGGCCGGCGTCAGGTTAACGAATTGTGTTCAGTGAATTTCTACGCGGCGGCCGCGGCGGCGCTGGCACCCCACGGCGTGCTGGTGGTGAATCTTTGGAGCAACGATGCGCGCTTCGATGAACTGGTCCAGCGTATCGAGGCCGCATTCCACGGGCAGATCGTACTGACACCGGCGCTGCGGCACGGCAACATCATCGCGATCGCGTTTGTCGAGGCAGGCGGACCGATTGAGTGGCGCTCGCTGGAAGCGTGTGCCGCGCAACTTGAGCGGCAGTATGGGCTTGAATTCGGGCGTTTTGTAGGGGGAATGAAACGTCTCAATCCGCACACGGACAAGTGGCTGTTGCTCTGAAAACTCGGTCGCTGCCGTGCAGCAAAATCGAGTGACGCTTTCACTTGTCAGGGAATTGTGAAAAAATCACCCCTAATCAAATTGTATCTAGGGTGGCTGACATGGTTGATCGTGACGGCTATCGCCCGAACGTTGGCATCATCCTGGTGAATACCCGCAACGAAGTGTTCTGGGGAAAGCGCATTCGGGAGGATGCGTGGCAGTTTCCGCAGGGCGGCATCAAACCGGGTGAAACGCCCGAGCAAGCGATGTATCGGGAGTTGCAAGAAGAAGTGGGTCTGTTGCCGGATCACGTGCGCATCCTCGGACGCACGCGCGACTGGCTGCGTTACGACGTTCCCTCGCACTGGGTGCGCCGCGAGAACCGTGGCTCATATAAGGGCCAAAAACAGATCTGGTACCTGCTGCGCATGATCGGCCGGGATTCGGACGTGTTGCTGAATGCAAGCGATCGGCCGGAGTTCGACGCGTGGCGTTGGAGTGACTACTGGGTGCCGCTCGAATCGGTGATCGAATTCAAGCGCGAGGTCTATCAAGCGGCGTTAGGCGAGTTAGTCCACTATCTGAGCGTCACCGAAGAAAGGCCTCCGCGCACGTCCGCAGTGTGATGCCGGTTCAGGCACTGTTTATCGATGTCAGTTCGGGCGCGAGATCCGCGCGCTTGATAACGACTATCACAGTCAACGATTTCGCTGCGTCGCGCCAGTAATCCGCCGCATCGGTAAACACGCCGATCGCCGCGGCGAACTCTTCGGGTTCCATCCGCGCGAGTTGGTCCACGCCGTCGATCAGCCAAACGCGACCGTGCGCGGGCGGCGCCAGATCGGTGAGGCAGTCGTAGAACGCATCCCAGTTTTCACCAAAGTAGGCCGGCAATGAGAGGGAGATCGCCATGAGCTTGAGGAAGCGTGTCTTGTCAGACGCACGCTTGGCATCGATGACTTTTGTTTCCAGCCCGGCGCGCGCCGCCGCCGATGCAAACCATGCAATGTCCGGCGCTTCACGCATCCGGAATACGCCGCCCTGCGACAAGGCACTCTCGAATTCCTTCATGACGCACCTACGACGCGTCGAAAACTGCGATAGTGGTCATCGGAGTAGTAGTACTCCCCGCGGCGGCCGGCGATGATCCGCCGCGCGCCGCGGCTGCGCACGCCCGGTGTGGGCACCGTGTATTCACGGTAGTAGCCGCGAGGCTCCGCGGGCAAACGGCGCTCCCGATTGGCAAAAATGACGCCGTCTTTAGCGTGAGGAAAAGGGCCGCCGCGCTGGATGAGCAGGAGCGTGCCGCGCGCCTCGGCAGGCAACTGACTGGCAGAAATGGCCCCAATTTCGTCACTTGTGACGCGTGCTGCCGCGCTGTTCGCGAATAGAACTGCCGGCAAAAAAATCAACAATAAGAGCCGCAATGTGTCTCTAAAATTCAGCATTTTCAATCGCGATTACAGTGTGTTATGGTGTTGTGAGACAAGTCCGCAAACCATCCATTCGATCAGTCGTAGGGTTTGCGCGAGATATCGGTGTGTGCGTGCATTTTCACAGGCGCCAATCTTGCTCGATTCATCGTCTGGAGAATGACCTTCCATGACCGCAGATCTTCGCCGTAACGATCACGACGTTACCAATACAGTCAACACTACCGAGCCGGCGGACGTGCATCGGGAAGTTGCGCTGATTTTCCGTTCGCTCTATCCCAGCGTGTCGTCGTCGATCGTGGATCAGTCGTTTGGCGACATGGCGCAAATCTTTTCCGGCGCGCATCCGCAATTCCGCGCCTGCGATACGGCCTATCACAATATTCAGCATACGCTCGACGTGACGCTCGCGATGGCACGCTTGATGAGCGGTTACGAGCGCTCGCGCGAACACAGCGAAGCCATCGGCGCGCGCCATTTTGCATTGGGTATTGTCACCGCCTTGTTTCATGATGTCGGCTACATACGACGGCGTCATGATACCCGCAGCGTGAGCGGCGCGGTGTACACCTTGCGCCACGTGGCGCGCGGATCGGTGTTCCTGCACGACTATGTGCGTGAGCTGGGCATAACGGATCTGGCGCCGGTCGCGGCGCAGTTGATTCATTTTACCGGTTACGAAATCCCGGCCGCTAAAATTAAGCTGCCCAATCTATTGTTCCGCATGATCGGAAGTATGCTGGGCACCGCGGATATCATCGCGCAGATGGCGGATCGCTGCTACCTGGAGAAATGCCGTGACCGCTTGTTTCCGGAGTTCGTGCAGGGCGGACTGGCGGCGGAGCAGCGCCCGCAGCCTGGTGCAAACGTGTTGTTCTTCTCGGCGCAGGAGTTGGTGCAGAAAACCCCGACGTTCTTTCAGTTTGCCAATGTTCGAATGCGTGAGCATCTCGGTTCTACCGTGAACTACGCCGAGAAACATTTCGGCGGACAGAATCTCTACATCGACGAAATTGGCAAGAATGTCCGCTATGCGGAAGCGATAGCCGTGAATCACGATCTGGAGATGCTGCGGCGTACGCCGCCGCCCGGCGCAGAGGTGAGCGCGCTCAGGTTTTTAAGATGATCTTACCAACGTGCGCGCTCGACTCCATCAGCGCGTGCGCGGACGACGCGTCCTCGAGGGGAAACGTCTTAAAGATCTTCGGTCGAATCGCACCCGACGCGAAGAGCGGCCACACTTTTTCTTCCAGCGCCCGCGCGACGCGCGACTTGAACTCGATCGTGCGCGGGCGCAAAGTCGAGCCCGAGAGAGTCAGCCGCCGCATCAAGATTTCCACCATGTCGAGTTGGGTCTTGCTGCCGCCGAGAAATGCAATCAGCGCGATACGGCCGTCGTTGGCCAGACACTTTATTTCGCGCGGCACGTACTCTCCGCCGACCATATCGAGAATGACATCCACGCCTTTTCCACCGGTCAGCTCCTTAACCGCGGTCACGAAGTCTTCGTTACGGTAATTGATTGCGCGTTCTGCGCCGGCGGCTTCGCAGGCCCGGCACTTCTCATCGCTGCCCGCGGTAACAAACACACGATGCCCAAAAGCACGGCCGAGTTGAATCGCCGTCATGCCGATGCCGCTGGACCCGCCCTGCACCAGCAGCGTCTCTCCTGGGGCCAGGGCCGCGCGTTCGAACACGTTCACCCACACCGTGAAAAACGTTTCCGGCAAAGACGCAGCCTCGACGAAATCCGCACCAGCCGGGAAGCGTAGGCATTGACCTTCCGGAGCGGCGCAGAATTCCGCGTAACCGCCACCTGAGACCAACGCGCAAACGCTGTCCCCATCCTTCCATCGCGTTCCGCCCGGGCCGACTTGGACGATGGTGCCCGCGACTTCCAGTCCGGGTAAGTCCGACGCGCCCGGCGGCGGCGCGTACGCACCGGCGCGCTGCATGCAGTCGGGGCGGTTGACACCGGCGGCACGCACATGAATCAACACCTCGCCTGCTTTCAATTCCGGCACAGGCCGATGTGTGACCTTTAATACGTCCGGCCCGCCCGGCTGGGTGATCTCAACTGCGCGCATTTCGCGGGGCAAAGTCATACTAATCCGTCCTCATTATTTACGTTCAATAACTTCTGCTCTTAACGATGCGCTCGACGCGCCGCGCTGCGGCCATTCTAATGCAACGATAGCCTTCTACGCTGGATGCAAGAACGGCCAAGGCGATGTTTCGCATCCCGGTGCAATCGGAACTTCAATGAGCGCCGGGCTATCACCGGCAAGCGCGCGTTCGAGCATGGTTTTCAGTTCAAGCGGCGTAGACGCGCGGTAGCCTGCCGCGCCGAAACTTTCCGCGAGTTTGACGAAATCCGGATTGCGCAGACGATCTCCGATGTGACGGCCTTCAAATACCGTTGCCTGATCGCGCATCACGTTGCCAAAACTTCGATTGTTAAACACAATCGAAACCAGATTGATCCGGTGTTGCACGGCGCTGGCGAGTTCCTGCACCCCGAACATGAAGCCACCGTCGCCGCTGATGGACACGACCGCTTTGTCAGGGTGCGCTACTTTGACGCCCAACGCGCTCATGAATCCGAATCCAAGATTGTCCTGGTAACCGCAGGTGACGTAGCTGCGAGGATGGTAAACCGGGAAGCCGAAGCGCGCGGTAAATCCTGCTTGGTAGATTTCCTCGACGAAGAATCCATCGCGTGGCAACACACTGCGAATGACATCGAGATAACTGAGTTGCGGTTGCACGACTTCGAATTCCTTGCGCGTCTGAGCCTTGATCGTGTTGAACTCCGCCGCGCGCGAAGCGCGAGCGCTGATCCGACGTGACAGTGCGTCGATCAACGCGCGTGTTCCGAGTTTCGCATCGGTGACCAGGCCGACCTCGATGTTGCGGCGTGGCATTTCCTCCGGGTCAATGTCGATGCGCACAATGCGCAAGCCCGGCGGCAATTTTTCCAACGGAAGAATTGCAACTCCATGCGCGTGCCGATCGCGATCAACACGTCGGTTGCGGGCCACAGTTTGTAAGCGGCGGCGAGGTTTAATCCAAGCGGTGCATCGTCACTGACGATGCCGCGCCCGCTGCGATGAGAGGTGACGGGTGCTTGCAGCAGTTGTGCGAGCTCCAGCACATCGTCTTGCGCGCCGATGGCACCGGCGCCGAGCATGATCATGGGCTGGCGCGCTGCCAGAATCACCTGTGCTGCGCGCTCGATTCCGTCTGGGTCGGGCGCGGGAGGAGAAGGGGGCCGCGCAACAACATCGAGATCCACCAACGCCTGCACACCCAGCGTATCCCAGGGGCATTCGAGTGCAACGGGACGCGGACGGCCCGAGGTCATCTCCTCGAATGCGCGAGCGACGAGCCACGGCACTTGCGTCGGATGATTGATGCGCTCCGCCCATTTGGTGAGACTGCGCAGCGTCGCGAGTTGATACGGGAGTTCATGCAGAATGCCATGGCCTTGGCCGATTTCATGCGACGGGATTTCACTCGTGACACACAACACCGGCGCGTTGCCGGCGTAGGCCGTGCACAGCGCGCTCGCAGTGTTGAGCACGCCTGGTCCGGGCACGCAGGTGTACACGCCCACCTTGCCCGTGGATTTCGCGTAGCCATAGGCCATGTACGCGGCACCTTGCTCGTGGCGGCTGCCGACGTAAGAAATTGCGTCGCGGCGTTCATGCAGCGCATCGAACAACTTGTAGATATGCACGCCGGGAACGCCAAAGATCTGCCGCACGCCGTGGCGAATGAGAGCTTCGACAATAGCTTGGCCGGCGCTGCAAATTTTCTGCATGGTTAGTAAGAGGGCATCGCGCCGCTCCTCCAGGAAAAAGGCGAGCCGGCTAATTTAATGAACGGCGGCCTGGTCTGGCGGCTGGCCAGGCCGTGATCAATCGGACTCGACCCAAAACTCTTATCGAGGAATTTTCGAGAGCCGGCTACTCTGAGATTTACTCAGAAGTCGGTAACTTGTGCGACACACTGCCGTCTCCATCATAGAGCGCCGAAACTTGGAATGTGTCGTCTTAATTGGCGACTGCTGAGTAAGC
>JAYUZG010000109.1:0-10102 GCA_043751985.1 Betaproteobacteria bacterium | reverse complement strand
CGACGATTGGTGTTTGCGGCGTGAGCACCTTCGCGTACTCTGTTATAGATAGGCGACGCGACAGATAATTCAAGGAGAGTTGAATGAAGTGGATGAGATACATCGTTGCTTGGATTGCCTTCCAGGGAATGTGCGTAGAAGCGGCCAAACAAGATGACCTCGAACTCAAGCGCGATGCCGTATCCAGGTTGTCGCAGAGCCATGACGCATCGCTGTCAACGCATATCGGCCGCGTCTACGTCAAACAGGCCGCGTTGAAGGCAGCGCGCGACTTACTCGGCGCGCGCGGCAAGGCGGCGGGGTTGCGTACCGCGCAATGGAATCTGGACAACTCCGAATGGCAAGGCGCGGAGCGAGAGCTGATGCAAGGCGTGGATCAACTCATTCAGGATCGAGTGGCGGATTCGAGTTGGGTGTTGGAAGCCTGGTCAGACTTGGCGGCGCGCGCGTTGAACGCCGAAGAAGCGGATGAGATCGCGGTGCATTTCGAAAGCGAAGGTGGCAGCCTGCAACGCCAAGTCATCGAGTGGTTTGTCGGCGAGCTGACTTTGCAAACTTATACCTTTACCGATCGGCTGAAGTACGGCGTGCGCGGATCGGAGCAGGAAATGCGCGATCTGCAAATTATTACCTACGAGCGGCGTGCTCGCTTTCCGTCGATCTACGACCTCACTAAGTATCCGAATGCCTTGCGCTTCGCCAGCATCGACCCTGGCGTGCGGTACATGAAGAAAATGGTGCTGGAAGGCGTGCATGCACTGCATGTGCATCTTGAAGACGCGGCAAATACCGCGCGCTCGATGATTCGTGCGCGCGCAGCACTGGCCGATCCGTATATCGAGCGCGTGCGCAACGGCGGATGAGAGCGGGGCATGTGCGGCCGCTATGACCTGAACAGCCCGCCAGTGCGGCTCAAGACTCGCTTCGAGACGGACTTCTCGCAGATCGCGGACCTCCTTGCGCCGCGCTACAACATTGCGCCCGCCGCGCGAGTCGCAATCGTTCGGCTACAAGATGACCAGCGCCGGTCCGCGCCAGTCATTTGGGGACTCACGCCACGTTGGGTCAAAGACCTGAATGGGCCGCAACCGATCAATGCCCGCGCCGAAACCGTCGCCGACAAGCCGATGTTCCGCGACGCCTTCAAACGCCGACGCTGTTTGATCCCCGCCGACGGATTTTACGAATGGAAGCGCGTTGGAAACGCGAAGCAGCCCTATCGCTTCGTCATGAGAGATGGCGAGCCGTTCGCGTTCGGAGGAATTTGGGAGTCTTGGCATGCGGGGCAAACCGATGCGCGCGAGACCTGCGCGATGGTAACCACGCTAGCCAACGCGGTGATGGCGCCGATCCATGACCGCATGCCGGTGATCGTGCTGCCAGCGGATTACGCGCGCTGGCTCGATCCTGCAAATGACAAAGCTTATGCGCTCCTGAAGCCTCTTCCCAACGATCTTCTGCGCGCTTATCCTGTGAGCACACGCGTGAACAACGCGCGCAATGACGACGCGGAATTGTTACGGCCGCTTACGACGACCAAGGAATGAGGCCGATCCGCGAAAGTGAAAACGTCTGGTCAGTGCTGTGCTAACAGATAAGGTGAGTGAACTGCGCGCTACCGCGCTTTCCCCAGATCGTTGGCGCGATACGTAAAGTTGGGTTGCACCAACTTGATGTGCGCGCTCCTCGCGCCGAGTTCCTGCATTTGGTTCGGTCCCGGATCGTCGGTGAGCGTAACCAGGTAGATGTCGTTTCCCATACTCTGGGTGCGCACGATGTGGAAGCGTCCGTATTGTTCATCGATTACTTTGGGATCGGCCCTCGGCGCCAGCGTTACCAGGTATTCGCCGGCGACTCTGGTTTGCCGAGACGAAATATTTGTCGGTTCCTGTGCAGGACCGCTCGACGAGTTGCTGCATGCAACCCCGCTCGCCGCAAGAACCGCTACGGCCACAGTCTGAGTGATATTGCGTCGCGCCAGACGTTTGAGGTCGATGTTATTTCTCCTACTGCACCGTGGCCGACAAACCCGTGGGCGCATTGATGTAAGCAAGTGAGCGCATCACATCGATCGCGTTCCCACTGGTCGTCTTACCGTTGAGGCTGGTAAGGGGCCGCCCACCGTTCTTGATTGAACCGACGACGTCAGCGTAGCGGAAACTGGGATTGAATGCCCGCAGCATCGTCGCCAGCCCCGCGACTTCGGGCGTGGCCATCGACGTTCCATTTATCGTATTGTAGGTCGTTGCGTTGAGTGTCAGCGTGTCGATACTGAAATAACCGACGGCGACTCCTTTGTTCCGGTTGCTGGCGTCAGTTTGCAATTGAAAGCCGACGCTGCAGGTCGCGCTGATGCAGTTGGTGATATCGAACCCGAGCGATCCGGAACCTGTCAAATTGGTTTGGTCGAATACTGTACTTCCTCCGGAAAACGGATCGCCACCGGCGCTCTTATAAGCGACCCGGGCGTAATCGCCGCTGGTAACATCGATTGCGGTAAAGAACTGAAGCGCTGCCCCATTCACGCCGGCGAGATTGAACGCCTTGTAGGCACGATCATCCGTGCTGTTGTTGTACTGACCAGCAGGGTAATTTGCCGGATTGAGTAACGATTGAGTAGACGCTCCACTCCTCAATGCGGTAGATCCCAATGCCCACCCTCCCGAGGTCGTTGTGCTCGTCGTCCACCCACCCGTGAGAGGATCGGTCACGGTAGCCGAGGTTCCGGCCCAACTGCTGAGTACGTTCGTGCCCGGCGCGCCCACGTCTACACTGGTCGCACCGTAGTTGGAGAAACTTGCGAGCGCATAGTTCTGATTGAGGGCCGCGACGCAGATGAGATTTGGCTGGGTGAAATTGCAGGGATAGGTCGGTGCGACGGTATCATTGTTTAGCCCATCATTGCCTGCAGCGACGACTACCACGACATCGCTGTTCTGCGCGGTGGCGATGGCATCACTGAAGAGTTGGTCGAACCCTCCGCCGCCCAGACTCATGTTGATGACCTTGGCGCCTTGGGTTACCGCGAAATTGATTCCTAGGACGATATTTGCCGTGGTTCCGCTACCCTCGGCATCCAATACACGCACCGCCATGATGCTTGCCGTCCAGCACACACCGGTGACGCCCAGCGCATTGTTACCGACTGCGCCGATGGTTCCGGCAACATGCGTTCCATGGCCGTTGAGATCCATCGGGTCGTTGTTGCCATTCACGTAATTCCAGCCGTGGTTGGGGAATGTCATCCCTCCGTTCCACATGTTGCCGGCGAGATCTTGCTGATTGTAGTTGACGCCGGAATCCACCACCGCCACGACGACGCTACTGCAATCGGTAATGTGATCCCACGCCTTCTCGATGTCGATGTCGTCGCCTGCCGTTCCGGTAGTGGGGTTAAAGGTTCCGGTGGTGATGGTCTGCCCGGTATTCTTCAAGGCCCAGAGCTGACCGTACTGCGTGTCGTTAGGGATCGCCGTGGCGTGGTAAATGAAGTTCGGCTGCGCTTGCTCGACATTGGGATTGCTTTGGTAGACGGCGAGCGCCTGCGCGACCGACTCACCCGCGCCGAGCTTGACCTGCGCCAAACCGGGTTCGAGCACGGCACGCATAGTGTGGCCTTGCGCGGCAACGGACATCTGCATGGATTGCGGCGGGATGGTTGATTTGAATTTCACCAGCACTTCGTCATTCACGTAGGCGCCCGCGGGAAAGGCCGCCGGGTAAGGCGGCAAATCGGGATCGGAGCCAAGCTGACCGAGGAGAGCCGGCGCTATGCCAAGCAATGCTGCAAACGCAATCGAACGCAGAAAATTTCTCATGGCGCCACCTTATCGTTATGGAACCGTGACGGTAATGGATTGCCCCGGACTGAGACTGCCCGCGTTGCCACCGGTGGCGTCAAGCGCTGCGTACGCACTCACGGTCACCGTGTACTTGCCTCTGAGCAGTGAGGTCGTGGCAGTCGTCGGTGTCGTGGCCCCCGAGGTGTAGGGCACGTTGATGGTCGGCTTACCACTGATTGCGACCTGGTAGCCTCCTCCCGCCTGATTCACTCCGCTCTCGTGCGATGCGTTCCAATTCAAGGTCACCGCGTGAAAGACCGGCGGGTCGACTTTACCGCCACCGCCACAGGCGTCCAAGAAAATGACGCTAAAGGCAGAAAACACAAGCCAGGTATTAAC
Source organism: Betaproteobacteria bacterium (assembly GCA_043751985.1). GTDB lineage: Bacteria > Pseudomonadota > Gammaproteobacteria > Burkholderiales > JAYUZG01 > JAYUZG01. The sequence continues at coordinate 5,921 of JAYUZG010000109.1, read as the reverse complement.
TCTCTCGCTACGGTGTTTCATCGCTGCATCCTCCCCAGGTACCGCTCTGCACGACCTTCCCCCGGAAGCTCGTCTTCCATCAGCTTGCAAATAGTATAACGAAACGATGCGATGCGACGTTCGAGATGCGCTGGCGGGAATACTCAAGGCTTACGCCGCTTCAGGCGGATCGAGCGGGTCGGCGATATGCCGCTGCCGCCCGAGGAATAACAGCAACGGAATGCCGGCCAAGGCTGCCATGCTGAGCAACCAGAAATCATTGGTGTAGCCAACCAGTGCGGCCTGATGATCAATGCTGCGCTCGATCGATGCCAACCCTGCGATTGAGGACATATTCCAACTGGCTGCATCGGCGGCGTAGCGCAGCGTCTCGCTATAGCGCGTGACATGTTCAGTCAATTGCGCGCGGCTCACGCCGGTGCCGTGCACGAATAGTCCGAGCGCGGCGGAGACACCGATGCTGGCACCGACGCTGCGCACCAGATTGAACACCGCGGTGGCTTCGGTGCGCCGATGCGGCGGCAAGTTGGGGAAGGCGATCGCCTGAATCGGCACCAGAATAATTCCGCCGCCTGCGCCTTGCACAAAATTGGTCCACACCAGCGGCCACGTGCCGACGTCATCATTCCACGTTGACATTTCCATTCCCGCTAACGAAATGCACATCAGGCCAAGGAAGATCAGCAACCTCGAATCGACGCGACCGGTGAGACGACCGCCGACGATCATCGAAAACAGCAAGCCGAATCCACGCGGTGCTTGCAGCAGGCCGATGGTATCAATCGGATAACCGCGAATATCCTGCAGAAAAGGTGGCATCAGCACGATTGGCGGGACGGTGATCAGCCCGTAGAGAAATACGAACAACAGACCGATAAAGAAACTACGCTCGACGAACAGACGCGGATCGAGGAAGGGCGTCTTGGTGGTGAGACTGTGCACCGCGAACATGTACAAGCCGAGCACGGCGAGACTGGCCTCGATGATAATTTCCGTCGACTCAAACCAGTCTTCGCGCCCGCCCCGATCCAGCATCAACTGCAACGCGCCGATGCCGATGGCCAGAGTGAGAAAGCCGAGCCAGTCGAGTGGATGCGTCGGATCGCGCTTGGTCTCGGGAACAAAGGCCGCGACGCCGAACAACGCCAACAGTCCGAATGGCAAATTAAGATAAAACACGTATTGCCAACTGGTGTACTCGGTGATGTAGCCGCCTAATGTGGGGCCGATGAACGACCCCATCACCGAGCCGGTGCCCCACAGCGCCATGGCTTTGGTCTGCTCGTGCGGCGGATAGGTGTCGAGAATGATCGCGTGTGAGAGTGGAATCAGAAACGCACCGCTCATCCCTTGCGCGACGCGCGACAGCACTTCCATTTCCAGCGAGCTGGCGGCGCCGCAAAAAATCGAAGCGATGAGAAAACCAGCCAGCGCCCACAGGAATACGCGCTTGCGGCCGTAGCGCGTGCTGAGCCAACCGCAGGTCGGCATGGCAATGGCGGAGGCGACGATATACGAGGTGATGATCCAGCCGATCTGATCTTGCGTCGCCGAAAACGTGCCTTGCATATGCGGCAGCGCGACCGCGGCGATGGTCCAGTCGATCGAGTAGAGCAACGACGCGAGCGTCACCGAAATCGTGATCAGCGCGGGATGGCGCGGCATTCCTTGAAGCGCACCGATCACTGTATTTCTCCGCGCGAAGCGAGCATCACTTACTGCTCAGCCGACATCGATTGCAAATAGCGCGGCAGATAACCTTGATCCACCAGCCGTTGAATCGGCCGCGGCAAACCATTGCTGTGACCGGTATCGACGCCGACTGTCACTGTCATGCCCGCACGCAGGTGCGGATGCGCGGGCGCTAGCGCCACTTCGATCCGCACCGGTACGCGCTGCACCACTTTCACCCAGTTTCCAGTCGCGTTCTGTGGCGGCAGCACGGCGAACTCCGCGCCGGTGGCCGGAGCGATGGCGACCACCGTGGCAGGCCACACGATCTCCGGAAACGCATCTGCGACCACGCGCGCACGCTGACCCACGCGCATATGTGTGAGCTGCGTCTCTTTGTAATTCGCTTCGATCCACACCGGTGTGCCGCCGATCAAACTGAAAATCGGCACGCCTTTCTCCACGTGCTCACCGGCTTGCAAGCGCATGTTGCTCACAACGCCTGCGATCGGCGCACGAATCATCGAGCGGCCCAATTCGGTCATCGCGGCCGTGTGTGTGGCCTGCGCTTCGAGGTAGCGCGGGAAGCGTTCGACCGGTAATGCGGGGTCGCCGGACAACGCGGCGATCACGCGATTGGTGCGTTCGCGTGCGCCATCGAGTCGGCGCCGCGCCATTTCCAGATTGTGCTTTGCCTCGTCGTAAACGTCGGCGCGGCTCATGCCGCGTTCCTTTAATTGCTCTTGACGTTCCAGTTGCCGTGCGAGAAACGCAATGCGCATGCGCACTTCGTCGGTTTCCAACAAGGTCGCGCGATACTCGGCGCGCAAGGACTGCACATCGCTGCGCACCGCGTCCATCTGCGCCTGCGCTTTTCCAACTGCGTTCTGAAACGGCAACGGGTCAATGCGGAACAACAACGCGCCCGCCTCGACGGCTTGGTTGTCGTGCGTCAACACCTCCACCGCGCGACCGGAGATCTCGGCGCTGATCGCCACAATGTCGGCCTTGACGTAAGCATTCTCGGTTTCCTGTTCGCGACCCGATTGCGCGTACCACTGAAGACCGTAGCAAACTGCCAGCAACGGCAGCACCAGGAGAAACACCAGTCGCACGACGATGCGGTGGGTGACGATGGTGCGCAGTTGCCGCGCGAATACTCTTACTCGTGCGTTCATTTCTTGCGCGCCCGCCCGTTGCTCGCGCCATTGCCTTCGGACTGCGCCAGATTGGTTTTCACCAGCAACAGCAAATCGACGAAAGTCTCGCGCTGCGTCGCACTCATTCCGGCGAGCGCATCGCGCCGCAGTTCGGCGGCCTCGGCACGCATTGCCTTGATCGCCGGCTCTACTTCGCGGGTGAGATATACGCGCTTCGCGCGCCGGTCCACCGTGTCTGCTTCGCGCCGCACCCAGCCTTTTTGCTCCATGCGATCCAGCAGCCGGCCCAACGTGGCTTTCTCGATTTCCAGAATGTCCGCCAGGTCAGACTGAATAGCGCCATGATGTCGGAACAAATGATTCAGCACCCACCACTGCGAGCGAGTGAGGCCGAGGTGGCGCACCTGTCGATCGAAGGTAGTACGCAGCAGGCGCGCTACGTCGTGCAGGATAAAGCCGAAATTGCGGGAAAGATCTTCGCGCAGCATGTACAGATAATAGTTGTCTAGCTTATGATAAGCAAGATTAGCACTTAAACGAATACTACAATCGGCACGAATCAATGGGTATTGATGTGAAAAACGAGGAATTTTCCGACGGCCCGCTACAGGGCGTACGCGTCCTCGACTTGACCAGTGTCATCATGGGGCCGTTTGCCACGCATATCCTGGCGGACATGGGGGCGGACGTGATCAAAGTCGAGAGCCCGCAAGGCGATTCGGTACGCAACTATCCGCCCTTGCGCAGCAAGGGCATGTCCGGAAACATTCTGAATCTTCATCGCAACAAACGCAGCATCGTGCTCGATCTCAAGCGCGCCGACGCGCGCGCTGCGCTAGGCCGCTTGATCGAGAAGGCAGACGTCTTCGTGCACAGCATGCGCCCGCGCGCGATCCAGCGGCTCGGTTTTGCCTATGATCAGGTGCGCGAGATCAACTCCGAGATCGTGTATTGCGGCGCCTACGGCTTCGGCTCGAAGGGACCGTACGCGGACAAGGCGGCTTACGATGATCTAATTCAGGCCGGCTCGGGCGTGGCGGCACTGTACGCGCAGGTGCAAGGCGAGGCGGCCTACGTTCCTACAGTGATCTGCGACAAGCTGACTGGGCAGACGATCGCGTACTCGATTGTTGCCGCGCTGTTTCAACGTGCGCGGGGCGGCGGCGGGCAGTCGATCGAAGTGCCGATGTTCGAGACCACCATCGAATTCAACATGGTCGAACATTTTCTTGGTTCGGCTTTTATTCCTGCTTTGGGCAAGCCGGGCTTCAAGCGCTTGATGAGCAAAATGCGCAAACCGTATCGGACGCAAGATGGCTTTGCCTGCATCCTCCCTTACTCGGACAGCAACTGGCTGGATTTTTTTAGTTTTACCGGACGAACCGAGTTCGCCGACGATTCACGTTTCCGGACGATTGCCGAACGCGTGCAGCACATCGAGGTCTTGTACAGGATGGTCGAAGAAGAAGCTCGCAAGCACACAACGCAACAGTGGGTCGCGTTCTGCGATCGCGTGAGTATTCCCTGCATGCCGGTGTTGTCGCTGGAAGAACTGCCGCAAGACCCGCACGTTCAGGCGGTGGGCTTGTTCGGCGCGGCCGATCATCCGAGTGAAGGTCGCTATCGAACTGTGCGCAGCCCGGTAACATTCGGCTGCGCACCGTTTCGAATTCGCCGCCATGCGCCGCGCTTGGGTGAGAATACCGCCGAAGTGCTGGCCGAGGCAGGCATGCAGTCGGACGAAATAGCCGGGCTGATGACGCGCATCGACGGCAAGGCAAGCGAAGACAATCTCTGATAACAAGATAGCGAGGAGTCCGCCATGACCCAACAATTGCAGTTTTCCGTGAGCGATGGAATCGCCCGCATCGTGCTGAATCGTCCGGAGCGGATGAACGCGTTCAATTTTGAAATGATCGACGCGTGGACCGTCGCGCTGGAACAATGCCGCGTGGATGACGCAATCAAGGTGGTGATCGTTACCGGCGCCGGCGAAGCCTTCTGCAGCGGCGGTGACATTGTCGAGATGGGCGATCGACTGACGCACACGCCCGAACAGCGCAAGAACGAATTGTTCCAGCGCATCGAACGCATTCCGTTGGCGCTGGAAGACCTCGACAAACCGGTGATCGCGGCAGTGAACGGCGTCGCCACCGGAGCGGGCATGGACATGGCGCTGATGTGCGATATCCGCTACGCCGCGCAGAGCGCGCGCTTCGCTGAAACCTACGTCAAAGTCGGTCTGGTACCGGGTGCGGGCGGCGCGCACTTTTTGCCGCGCCTGGTTGGCGTGTCGAAAGCGCTCGAACTGTTTCTCACCGGCGAGTTCATCGACTCGCAAGAAGCGATGCGCATCGGCATCGTTAACAAGATTTTCCCCGACGCGACCTTGATGCAAGAAGTCGAAAAGATCGCTCGCAAGATGGTCAGCGCGCCAGCGTTGACTCTGCGCATGACCAAGCGCGCCATCTATCAAGGCATGCGCAATGATCTGCGCACCAACCTCGACATGATTTCATCGCACTACGCCGTTATCACGTCAACGCAAGAGCACAAAGACTTGGTGAACACCTTCATCGCCAAGCACGTCAAGAAATAACACCGGCGCGCTGCGGCGATGTGGCGACGACGGCGCGTCGGCAGTCTTGTCTCGTCTGAGAGTCCTTGTGATCGGTAAGTGTTGCGATATCCAATGGTGAATTCAAATTTCACGCGCCCACGTGTGGTGATGTGAGAGACCTCAAAGGGCGTTCGGTAGCCAAAGCAGTTGCGAGGCAGATTTACGAGTGAGTAAACGGATTAGTTAAGCGCTACTTGGGGGTTCTCAACAGCGTCAACGTTCACAATGAGGGGCGTGTACGGCTTTTGCGCGTGTCCCTCTCGATTGTGCTGTTAGAGGACACCACATCACGCGTAATGAGCCAGAACACCAGTCCCGCAATAGCACCGGCGAGGACATAGAGGGCGAGATTGGTCAATCCTTGATATTTGGGCTCTTCGTTAAATTCACTGTGATTTTTTCCTCACGCCCAACTCAAATCCAACTTGCCGCAATGAAACAGAATTCTTGCCCGGTAGTGAGTGAAGTTG
>JAYUZG010000108.1:0-8371 GCA_043751985.1 Betaproteobacteria bacterium | reverse complement strand
ACCCACCGGAGGCAGAGGCGCAGCACATCGAGGGACGCGTCAAGGTGAGACTCTCGGTCAACGCGGACGGCGCGGTGACTGAGGCAAAAGTATTAGTTGCGGAGCCTGCCGGCGTCTTCGAAGAAGCGGTGTTGATCGCGGTGCGTCAATACATCTTCAAGCAAGATGGAAGTGCTTACCAAGCCGATCAGGAGATTGTGTTCAAGATCGACGACTGATCATCGTGCGGCGCGACTACACCTTCATGGGCAGGATCACCATCTGCAATCCCTGCAAATGCAAGCGCCGCTGCATGGCGAGCGCCGTCTGGTTGTGTAACCAGCGCGTGAGGAAATTGTCGTGAACGAAGATCAGCTTGCTGGCGAAGCACACGCTGTTTGGATACTCCGCCATGACGCTCTCCACCATCGCCCCTAAATCCTCCAAGGGATCGCAGCCGTAGGTTTCGTAAAAGGCAGCGGCCAATCCATGCGCCTGGCAAAACTTAACGTAGTACTCCAGCGACTCGTGGATTTTCTGTTGCAAGCCTTTCAGGGTGTCTTGACCGGAGAAACTCTGGACGTCAACTTCGCCTGCCGCGATAAAAACGAAATTCTTGAATTGATCGGGAAATAGTCGCTGCACCCACAACAGGCTGTGCATGCCGACGCCGCGATTCTTGCCCACCAGAAAGATCGCGGTGGGATTGTTCTTATCCATCGGCAGCGGTTTGCTCACCGCAGCGATCGGCACTTCGGGGAACAATTCGTCGATCTTTTGCAATTGATCGCGTGTTTCGTTGTAGTGCGATTTAATAAATAAACACAGCGCAATTACTAACCCCGTGATGAGGATCGTGACCCAACCGCCTTCGGTAAATTTTTCGACCACCAACACCAGCAAAATGCTCGCGGTGACCACCAGGCCCGACACGGAGAGCAGCATGCGCACACGCCAGCGCTTTTCGCTGGTTCGATGCGTCCACCAATAAATGCACAAGCCCAGCAGCGACAGCGAAAAAGTGAGGAAGACGTTGATCGAATACAGCACGACCAGCAGATTCACGTTGCCGCCTGACCACAGCAGGATCAGGATCGATGCGATGCCCATCAGCACCACGCCGTTTTGCGTGACCAGGCGACTCGACAGTTGACGGAATTGGCGCGGCACCCAGGAATCCACCGCCATATTGGCGAGCACCGCAGGCCCACCCAGAAAGCCCGTGTTGGCGGCAGCGAACAGCAGGCCGGCTTCGAATGCAAGCACGGTAAACAGCGCGCCGTGGTTGATCCACGTGCTGTCGATCGCGGCGTGGTCGATGATCGAGCGAAATACCACGGCGTTGAGCGTTTCGCCTTCCTTGTAAGTGACGTTCCACAACAAGTAGAGAAGCAGAATCCCCGCAGCGGTAAACGCCAGCGAAGCGGCAAGGTAAAACATGGTCCATTTGCCGGTGCGCACGCGCGGCTCGGCCAGCGTGTTGATGTTGTTGGAGACCGCCTCCAAGCCGGTGTAGGTGCCGCCACCCTGGGAGTAGGCCAGCATCAGCGCGGAGACGACCCCGATGAAGCCGATCTCGGACGAAAGCGATTTTGTTTCCGCGATGGTGCTGGGAACCAGGGCGGGCAAAAATTCTGCGTGGGCCCAGATGCCGTAAAAGATGAGCGTGACGTGGGTGATCACAAAGCCCACGAAGATCGGCAGCAACACCTTGATCGCCTCCTTCATGCCGCGCATGTTGAGCACGATCAGGCCTGCCATGACCGACATTTCCGCCCATACCTTGAACGAATGCAGCGCCAACGGCAACAAGGAGAAAAGCGCATCCGCTCCACTCGCCACTGAGATTGAAATGGTCAGCACGTAATCGACGATCAACGCGGAGCCCGACACCAATCCGGCGCGCGGACCGATCAATTGGCTGGCGACTTTGTAACCGCCGCCACCGGTCGGAAACAGCTCGATCACCTGATTGTAGGCGAGCGAAATAATGAACACCGTCAGCGCGGTTGCAAGCGCCAGGTAGAGCGCGAGGTGGGTGTGCTGGCCCAACGCGAGATAGGCAATCTCCGGCCCGTAGGCGGACGACGACAAGCCATCCGCGCCCAAGCCGATCCACGCGAAAAACGCGATCAGGGCGATGCTATGGCGGGTCGCGGGATTGAGTGGATCGCGCGGCGCGCCGATCAGAATTTCCCGCAGCTTGCGCAGATTCATGCGGGTGGGTTGGCTCGCTGCGTTCTAATTTTTTCTGTGACGATCGGGTTCATCGTGAGAGTGCCAACTGGGTATCACAGGCGTTACGGTAAGATGTCTTGCATCTGCCCAGCCTGTCTCCGACATCGTGATGTTGCAGTGCGCATTTTACGCTTTGAAGCCGGGCCTGGGTGAGGCGCCGCTCGTCGATGCGGCAAACACAAGTTCGGCGCGCGCGGACGGCGCTCGATTTTGCGTAGGGCGGTGACCTTGGCCTCACGCAAAGGCGCGCAGTTATCCCCGGCACCGGCCAAGCCGCGCAGGATCTCCGCGCCGGCGGCGCCTACCGACGTTGATTCAGGTGAAATCGCGGGGCTGTCGAAACGGTCGCGCGAGAGTCTTGCCAGACTCGGTATTCAGGAGCTGGCCGACCTGGTACTGCATCTTCCGTTGCGCTACGAAGATGAAACCACGGTGGTGCCGATAGCCGCGGCGCTGCCGGGCACGGTCGCCCAGGTAGAAGGGCAAGTGATCGACAGCGAGATCGTGTTTCGTCCACGCCGCACGCTGGTGTCGCGAATCGAAGATGCGAGCGGTGCGTTATTCCTGCGCTTTCTGAATTTCTATCCAAGTCAAATGAAGGCGCTGGCGATCGGCGCACAAGTGCGCGTACGCGGGGAACTGCGTGACGGCCGCTTTGGCCCGGAGATGGTCCATCCGCGCGTCAAAGTCCTGCGCGGAGACGCGCCACTGCCCACGGCGCTGACACCGGTCTATCCGGCGAGCGCCGGCGTAGCGCAGGACTTGCTGCGCCGTCTTGCCTGGCGTGCCCTGGAGCAACTGGATCTCGCCGATACCGTACCGGCCGCGTTCACCCAGCGCTTGCAGTTGATGGACTTCAAACAGGCGGTGACCCTGTTACATCGACCGCCGACCGAACTCGACACCACCGCACTGGAGCGGCATACGCATCCCGCTTGGCGGCGCATAAAATTTGACGAGCTGCTTGCGCAGCAGCTTTCGATGCGTCGTCACCGCCATCGCCGCAGCGTGGCGGGCGCACCGCCCTTGCTCCCCGATTTCAAGCTGGGAAAACAACTGCTGTCGGCAATGCCGTTCAGCCTTACGCGCGCGCAGCAAAAAGTGCTGACGCAGATTCGCGCCGACTTAGCATGCGCGCATCCCATGCAGCGCTTGTTGCAAGGCGACGTGGGCAGCGGCAAGACGATTGTTGCCGCACTCGCGGCCTTGCAGGCCATAGCGGGCGATTATCAAGTCGCAGTGATGGCCCCGACCGAGATCCTCGCCGAGCAGCACTATCGAAAGTTCTCTCAGTGGCTGCTTCCGCTGCGTCTTGGCGTGGTGTGGCTGTCGGGGAGCCTGCCCAAGAAAGAACGTACGCGGGCGCTGCAACAGATTGCAGATGGCGCGGCGGCGATGGTGATCGGCACGCACGCGCTGATCCAAGAGCAAGTGGAGTTTCACAAACTGGGCCTGACGATCATCGATGAACAGCACCGGTTCGGCGTGCACCAACGTCTGGCTTTACGCCGTAAGGGCGACGGCGTCAACTTACAGCCGCACCAGTTGATGATGAGTGCGACGCCGATACCGCGCACGCTTGCGATGAGTTATTACGCCGATCTCGATGTGTCGGTGATCGATGAAATGCCGCCCGGACGCACGCCTGTGCTCACCAAGTTGATCGCCGGGGCGCGCCGCGACCAAGTGCTCAGTCGCGTGCGCGAGGCGTGCAGCGAAGGGCGTCAGGCGTACTGGGTGTGTCCGCTGATCGAAGAATCGGAGGCACTGCAATTGCAGACCGCCACCGATACGTATCAATCGTTGTCGGCAACGTTTCCGGATCTGCGTGTTGGCTTGCTGCACGGGCGACTTGCGGCGGCGGACAAGGCGGCGATCATGGAGCGGTTCATCAGTCAACAGCTTCAATTGCTGGTGGCGACGACGGTGATCGAAGTAGGGGTCGACGTGGCCAATGCTTCGCTGATGGTGATCGAGAATGCGGAGCGCATGGGGCTCGCGCAGTTACATCAATTGCGTGGCCGCATTGGGCGTGGCAGCGCGGAGAGCGTGTGTATTCTGCTTTATCAGTCGCCACTGTCGGACTTGGCACGCGAGCGCCTGAAGATCATTTACGAAAACCACGACGGCTTTGAAGTGGCGCGCCATGACCTTCGCTTACGTGGGCCGGGGGAGCTACTGGGCGCGCGGCAAAGCGGCATTCCGATGCTGAGATTCGCCGACCCGGAGCAGGACGGCGAATTGCTCGACGCGGCGCGCGATTGCGCAGTGTCGATGCTGCACGATTTTCCACAGCAGACCGAGCGTCACCTGCGGCGCTGGCTGAGGCAGGGCGCGGAATTGCTACGCAGTTAAGCGCGGGACGCGAATGTGTTACGGAATGCGATGATCAATGGTGATCTTGAGACCGGTCGCGCCGACCTTGACTTTCTCGATCACCCCTTCCAGATCGCCCGACTGAGGCACCGCGCCGCTGCTGCGCGACACGCGCGCCAGCAACATTACTTCTTGATGATTGCTGATCTTCGCCATCGGCGCCATGGCGAGCGAATCGTCCAAAGTAAACTGCAGTGGCAAATCGGCGACAGTTGCTTTCATAATCGCCAGCGGCATTTTTGGTCCATTGATCGGCCGCGCGTAAACAAACACGGTGTCGGTTGCTTTCGCTTGCGCGGCGAGCGATGGTGAGAGCTCGACCCGGCCGCTGACCTGGGCACCACCCGCGGCAATGGCGACAGGTTTCTCGACTTTGGCCGTTGCCAAAACCGGCGCCGGTTTTTCACCCAGCATGACTTGAAGCTCGGCGACGTCCGACTGAATCTGCTTGGCGATCTCCGAGTCGGCAGGTACCACTTCAATCAAGCGCTTCCACAATCCGAGCGCTTTGCGAAAATCCTTCGCTTCATAGGCGAGCGTGCCGGCGAGCCACAAGGCTTTGGCATTCTTCGGATCGATCTTGAGCGCGCGTGCGATCAAATCCGTGGGCTTGCCGTCAAAGCGACGCTCGTTTGCCATCGCAGCAGCGTCGGCGTAGTCAGCCAGCAGTTGCGCGTCTTTGGGATTGCGTTTGGCCGCTTCTTCGAAGGCGGTGGCCGCGTGCGCGTACTGATGCAGTTCCGCGAACGAGCGCGCAAGCAGCTCCCAACCGACCGGGTCATCCGGTTTTTCCTTCAGACGCTTGGCGAGTTTCTCGGCCGCTTCCTCCAGGGTGATCTGCGCACCCGACGACGGGTGCCCCGCAGGCAACGCCGCCGCCGCATCTTTTTTATCGATCAAGCCGGGCGAGCCGAGCCCGAAGTAGATCGCCACAGCGGCGGGGGGAAGCGCTGCCAATACGCCCATCACGACTTTGCGCGTAGAACGCGTTTCCGCTCGGGGAACAACGGCGACGTCGATCGATTCATCGAGTGCGCGCCGCTCCAACTCCTGGCGCGCGATTTCGAATTGCTCTTTTGAGATGAGTCCTGCCTGCAGTTCGGCGTCGAGTTCTTGTCGCAGACGTTGCAGCAATTCGACGTTGCTGCTTGCCTGCGCTAAGCCCGCCGAACGCTCCTCGCGCAATAGTGGTCGCAGTAACAGCACCACGGCCAGCGACATCATGGCCGCTGCGCAAATCCAAAAAATAATAGTCATGTGCTTACTATATTCCGGAACCGTTGCAGCGCGCTAGTTGAAATCCCAGCGGTAACCGATCGAGTAGTAGTGGCGCTTACTCTTGTCGGTGGACGTCGAGTTTTCAGTCGTCGAGTCTTCGAGACCGGCCTCGCCTTCGAGAGAAATCGAATCACGTAGCTTGTAGCTCAGACGCAAAGTGGGTGAAATACGCTTTTGCGTGGTGCCGAGATTGTCCTTTTGCGAGAACAAACGCAGTGCCGTTTCTATCCGCCATTTCTCGCGTAGGGTCACGATGCTGTTAATTCCGTAGGACTTCCCGGTGAAAGTGGGGCCCTCAATAAGACTAAAACTTAAAACAGTAATGTCAGATGTCCCAAACAAGCCAGTGCCAATTCCTTGGAGTGAATACGTGCGGGTATCAGGCGTCGGATCAGTGGGGGGTAAGAGACCTCCGTTGCCTTCGGTACCGGAAATCCTATTGACTCGGTAGTCGCCTCCAAGCTGCCATTTAGCACTGACTGGCACTGTCAAGCCAAATAGATACAAAGTGGAAGTTGAGGTGACACCAAGGGCTCTGCGTCGAAGTTCTTGCTCTGAGATCCCAGAATCAAGAAGTTCTCTTACTGATGTCGTGGCCTCACCCACCAGTGCATTGGTGACCTGCATTGTCGGCGACTTGCGTTTGTCGAAAACCGCATTGAGGGTTGCGCCGCCCGCAGTCTGCGTGCTTGCTTGCACCATGAAGATGTTGAGCGTCTTGAACATGAGGTCATAGTCAAGCAGCGAAAACATGGTGGTCGAACCCTTGAAGAAACGCACCTCGGTTCCCAACGCACGGCGGTCGGTTATTCCGTCCACTTCTTGGTTAATCAAGTAAACGTCGCCTGAGACCGGAAGTGATGGACGGTTAACGTCCATGCCGACGCCGTAGAATTTGCGGCTGGAATTGAACGTGGCATCGATCGGCTTCCCAACCACTCCGCTAAACTGCAGGCCCGCGGCATTGTTGTACAGCTTGCCTTGCAAACCATTGAAGCGCTCCTGTACACCGTATCCGTTGGCCGGTTGACGCCCGACTCGGAAACCAAAACCTGCCGACTTGTTTTCTTGGTCGTAATATGCGGCGGTCAACTTGTTGACGTTGCGGGAAGTGTCCAAGAAATTGGCCGTGTAGTTATCCCGCAGAACAAAACGTTTATCGCTTTCGTTGTCGCGGAATCGAGCGTTGAAATCCAGATTCGTTATCAGCGATGACTGGTCGGTAAAATTGAGTTGCGGGGGATTTACCTGATTCGGGTCCTTGTTGGTCGTGTCAACCTTGGATGCGCCACGGTAATAAAACTGCGACAGGCTCCCGTAAATACTGCGCACCGTCGGTTGCTTTGCGGCCTCAGCCGGTCGCGCGCCTACGACAGGTGCGGGGGTCGGGACTGCCGTTCCGGTGCCGAGCGTCGCGAGCCGCTTCTTTACGCGATCCGCGCCCTCGCCGCTCGGGTAGAGCTTAAGGTAGAGCTCATACTCGGCGCGCGCCTTGGTGAAGTCGTTGGCTTTCTCTCGCGCCATGCCGATCAATTCTTGTGCTTCCTGTGATGAGGGGTTGGGCGGTAGATTCAACACTTTGTTAATAGTCTGGATCGCGCTGCCTACGTTGCCATCTTGCAGCGCCTTGCGCCCGTCGTTCAGCAATGTCTGAGCTTGAGCGGCCACTTCCGCGCCCGCGCCAACATCGGGCACAGACACGACGGTTCGAGACGGCACCGAAACGGGTGGCGTGGATGCGTCAGGACTGACTCGCGGTGCGGCTGCCGCCACAGGCGGAACGACAGAGGGCTGGGTGCTCGGTGTCGTTGTGCTCGCTTCGGCACCGGCTCGTTCGTCGGGCACTCTGACCGGCTCGACGGGTGCGGCGGAAACTTGCTCGGGCGAGGGCGTGACCGCAACAGGAGCAGCCGCAGTCGCGGCCGGCTTTGATTTGGCGGCCACGGAATTTACGGTGATCTTGATACTTCGTTGGTCTTTGCCACCTTCAACCGTATAACTCACCGCCTTCTTGAATTTCACCAATATGCTGCTGTCCTGGCGGATGTAGGTGACGGTAAACGGCGGAACCTGACTCTTGGGTGGCGACTTGCGATATTCTCGATCCAGATCTTGCTGAGCTTGTTGATCCAAAGGATTCTTTAAGACGAAGATGCGCAGCGTGTCGCCCTCAGCCGCTGGAGAGTGCCGCAAGTAACGCACCACCAGCGAGAATTTGATAGTGATTTCCGCTTTGTCGCCTATGGTGGACACATCGACGTTGTCGAGGACTTCCGCGTTGGCGAGCGCCGCGCCCAACAGACTCATGGCAAGCAGTGCAACGCGCACGCCGCGCATACCTCGACCATCAAAGGACAGTTGATTCAATAACAAGATGAGCCCCTGGGAACAACACAATGGAGGCGCCCCTAGGCGCCCCGATCACATACGCAATTATTAATCCAGATTATCGGGTTAACGCTTCGACGATTGAGGACGACTAGGCGACAAGACGCGGCCC
>JAYUZG010000107.1:0-15559 GCA_043751985.1 Betaproteobacteria bacterium | reverse complement strand
TGCGGGGTGGAAAAAGAGGTTTCCATCAAACATCCGGGCGAAGTGATTTTGCTTCCGAGAGCACCTGCTGCGGCAGTAACTGCATCATACAATTGAAGTGACCGAGCGGGCAGACACGCTTGAAGCAAGGGCTGCACGGCAGATCGATTCGCACCACGCGCGCCCGCGGCGCAAGCGGTGGTGTAAAAGCCGGACTGCTCGAGCCGTAGAGCGCGATCAGCGGCCGATCCAGCGCCGCGGCGACATGCATCAAGCCGGAATCATTGCTGATCACCAGCGCCGCCAATGACAACAGGACGATCGCTTCGTCGAGGGTGGTGCGGCCGCATAAATTCACGCAGTGACACGCGGCCGCGACTTGTTCGCCGATTTCTTTGTCCTTGGCAGAGCCGATCAACCAGACCGCGAATCCCTGCTCGCGGAGTCGCTGCGCCAGTTGCGCAAAATACTGCGGTGGCCAACGCTTCGCCGGGCCGTACTCCGCGCCGACGCAGAGGCAGACAACGCCTGGGGTCGTGTCCAGCGCAAATTTTGCGACGGCGCGAGAAGCCTCATGCTCAGCGACACGGAGCTGCGGCGGCGCCAAGGGCGCGGAAAGCCGTGCGCCCGGCGCAGAGGCGAGCGCGGCGAAGCGCTCCACCATCAATGGCACAGCGGCCGCGTCGAGCGCGCGTGCGTCGTTGAGCAGGCCGCGCCGATATTCTCCGACATAGCCGATGCGCATCGGAATTCGCGCAAAAAATGGAAGCAGCGCCGACTTGACGGAGTTGGGCAGAACAAAAGCCTGCTGATAGTTGCGAGCGCGCAGTTGTTTGCCCAGGCGGTACCGGCTTGTCAAGCGCAATTCGCCGTGACGGAACGGACTGTCGATGATCTGCGTGACTTCGGGCATGCGCTGAAAAACCGGCGCGGTCCACGCCGGTGCCAGCACATCAATCGGCACCTCGGGACGCGTTGATTGCAACTGCCGCAGCAGCGGCTGCGTCAACACCGCGTCACCAATCCACGCGGGCGCGACCACCAGCGTTCTAGCGCTCGTGCTCACGTCATCAGCGCGCGGGATCGAGCGGACCTTTCAGTGTATAGCGGGTGCCGCAATACGGACACAGCGCCGTGCCGGATTTTTCGATCGGCAGAAACACGCGAGGATGCGTGTTCCACAAGCTCATCGACGGCGTCGGGCAGTGCAGCGGCAGATCCGCCGCGACCACTTCGATGTGACGCGCGCGATTTTCGGTTTTTTCAGTTTCGCCAGACATGCTGTGCTTCAGACTTGGGCCAGCCAGTTAGCGTACTTCGCCGCCCGTCCGTTGACGACGTCGAAGAACAGAGACTGCAATTTTTCCGTGACCGGACCGCGTTTGCCCGCACCGATGACGCGATTGTCGAGCTCGCGAATCGGCGTGACTTCCGCCGCGGTTCCGGTAAAAAATGCTTCGTCCGCGATGTAGATATCGTCACGCGTGAGGCGTTTCGAAGTGACTTGATAGCCGAGGTCGCGCGCCAGCGTGATCACCGTGTTGCGGGTGATGCCGGTGAGCGCGGAGGCGATCTCCGGCTCGTAGATGGCGCCGTCCTTGACGATGAACAGATTCTCCCCCGCGCCTTCGGCCACGAAACCCTCGGTGTCGAGCAGCAGCGCCTCGTCATAGCCGTCTTGAGTCGCTTCCAGGTTGGCGAGAATAGAATTCGCGTAGGTAGACGCAACTTTGGCGCGCGGCATGGTGACGTTGACGTGATGCCGGGCAAACGAGGCGGTCTTGACGCGAATGCCTTTTTCCAGGCCGTCCGCGCCGAGATAGGCGCCCCAGGCCCAGGCGGCAATGGCGACGTGCACGCGCGCGCCGACCGGTGACACGCCCATTTTCTCGGAACCATAGAAGGCGATCGGACGAACGTAACAGGATTCAAGGTTGTTCTGGCGCACGACATCAAGATGCGCCTGCATCAGCACTTCGCGCGTAAAGGGAATCTTCATCAGATAAATGTGCGCGGAATTGAACATCCGGTCGGTATGATCCTTAAGTCGAAAGATCGCCGTGCCGTTGATGGTCTGGTAAGCGCGCAGACCTTCGAACACCGACAAGCCATAATGCAGGGAATGAGTCAGAACGTGCGTATTGGCTTCGCGCCAGGGCACCATTTTGCCGTCGTACCAAATGACGCCGTCTCGGTCAGCCATCGACATATTTTTCGTTCTCCAGGAATGTACTCTGATGCTGCGGCAGCTTACTTTAGCCTTGAATTCTAGCCTAGATCGTGTGCCGCTTGAGCGTTCTTCTCGCGCCGCTTGCGCCGGCCGAGTGCTTACATTAGATTGCCCGCAATGAACAATCAGCGCGATCGTCGAATTGACATTCCGGGCCGGTTCAAACGCAATGCGAACGTCATGTGTCGAGTGAGGTATTGATGCAAGCGGCTCCATCTGGCGCGGCAAGTGCGCCTCCGCGCGTGGGCTTGCTGACGCGACTCAGCCAGGCAGCCATCGATCCGCGCGACGACGACGAGACGCGACTGCGCAAGACTTTGTTGCTGCTCGCCTCCGGGTTGATGAATGTTGCTGCATTCATCTGGCTGGCGATTTACTGGTGGATGGGGCTCAAGCTCTCGACCACGATCCCCATTCTGTTTCAGCTTGCTTCCGTGGCGGTCTTGATTATTTACTTGCGCACTCGCAATTTTGATTTCTTCCGCGTCGCGCAACTGAGTCTGTTCCTATTTTTCCCGTTCGTGATCCAGTGGAGCATCGGTAATTTTGTCAGTTCGAGTGGAATTGGCTTGCTGGCCTTGCTGGCACCGGTTGGCGCGGTGGTGGTGTACGGACGACGCGATTCGATTCCATGGTTTGTCGCTTACGTGGTGTTTACCGTGGTGTCGGGGGTCTTCGATTTCCTGCTTCTGAGCGGTAAAGAATCCGGCATACCGATGCGCACCGTGGCGGTGTTCTTTGTGTTGAATTTCACCATCGTTTCGACCATGGTTTATCTGCTGCTGAATTACTTTGTGCGTGAGCGCGACAAGTTTCAGGTGGAGCTGGGACGGCAGCACGAGCTGATTCGCCTGGAGCGAGAGAAATCCGATCGTCTGCTCTACAACGTGCTACCGGGCCACGTGGCGGATAGACTCAAACTGCAAAGCGGCACCATCGCGGATGGCTTCGCTGACGTGTCGGTGATGTTCGCGGATATCGTGAATTTCACGCAGCTCGCGGAAAATCTTGCCCCCAATCAAGTCGTGTCGTACCTGGATACGATCTTCACTCGAATAGACGAATTGGCGATCCATTACGGCGTGGACAAGATCAAGACCATCGGCGACGCCTATATGGTCGCGGGCGGCTTGGACAATCGCAGCTTGGATTATCCGGAACGCGTGGCGGATCTGGCGCTGCACTTGATTGAAATCGCCCGTTCCGATCCCGAATTGACGCGGCACCATCTTTCGTTTCACATCGGCATTGCTACGGGTCCGGTTGTCGCGGGCGTGATTGGCGCGACGCGCTTTCTGTATGACTTGTGGGGCGACACCGTGAACGTGTCGGCTCGACTCATGGGCGAAGCGCCGAGCGGCTCGATCGTGGTTGATCAAGTGACCTATCGTCGTCTCGGCAACCGCTTCACTTTCGATCAGCCGGTGGAAATCAACGCCAAAGGGAAAGGCGTGATGACGGTTTACCCGCTGTTGGGGCGGCGCATCGCTTAGTGGTTTGGCGCGACCACCTCATTTCCGACGCGGATCAAACGTGGCTAAAAACGGCATCCCACAATTGGCGCACCGCGTTGCGCTGCGCAACGACGGATGTCTTGGGTACGCGTGCAAACTGCGCGCCCTGTAGTCGTAGCGCATGCTGCTGACGCCGGAATTCACGGTACGCGTCGCGTACTTCCACGATCAACGCCTGCGGCAGCAACCCCAGTTCGCCCACGACAATGAGTAAGGCCAGATTGCCGATATTGGCCGTCAATCGCGGGTACTCATGGGCGAAACCCAGCACGAAGAACTGGACCGTGAATTCCACGTCCACGATGCCGCCGTGATCGTGTTTTAGATCGAATAGCTCGCCGGGATTGGGATGTGCAGAGAGCATTTTCTGGCGCATGCCGGCAATGTCGCGTTTCAATTGCGCGCGGTCACGCGGTGCACTCAGCACTTGCTGACGAATCTCCTCGAAGCGTTGGCCAACGCCTGCGTCTCCCGCGACGAAGCGCGCTCGCGTCAGCGCCTGGTGCTCCCATACCCATGCATTGCGCAGTTGGTACTCGCGGTACGCTTGCGTCGAGCTGACCATAAGACCACTGGCGCCATTGGGCCGCAGGCGCAAATCCGTTTCGTACAGTAGACCGGCGCTGGTGGTGTTGGACAGCCAGGTGTTGACGCGCTGCGCCAGGCGCGCATAATTTTCCAGCGCTTCGGTCGTTGCGTCGTCGTAGAGAAAAATAATATCCAAGTCGGACGCGTATCCGAGTTCCTTGCCGCCGAGCTTGCCGTAGCCGATCACCGCGAAGCGTGGCGTCGCGCAATGACGCGTGCGCACGCCTTCCCACGCCAGCGGCAAGACCTCGGACAAGACCAGGCCGGCCAGATCGCTCAGGTGATCGGACAAGGTTTCCAGCGGCAAGGTCCCGGCCAGATCTTGTACCAACAAACGAAATGTCTGTGCATGTTTGAAGTGCCGCACGATATCCATCTGCCGTTCGGGATTGCCGCGTGTTTCATCAAGATTGTCGTGCAGCCGCGCTTGCAGCGCGACCCAGTCAGGCCTGCTGTCAGACGCAGCACCTATCAGTTCGTCGAGGAGGATCGGATGCTGCGCCAGATAGTGGGTCGCCCAGGGGCTGGCCGCCGCGAGCCGCGCAAGGTTGGCCAACGCGGTCGGGTATTCCACCAGCAGCGCGAGATAAGAATCGCGACGGCCAATGCTCTCCACGATCGTGAGCAAGCGTTCAAAGGCGGTGTCCGGTTGTTCACACCCTGCGGCGGCTGCCAGCAGCCGCGGCAGCAGTTGATCAAGGCGCGCCTGCGTCGACGCCGCCATGCGCGCGAAGCGCCCGCTGGCGCGAAATTCACGCATTCGCCGCAACATCTCCGCGCCGTCGCGGAACCCGGCATGCCGCAGAATCGCCGCGGCTTCTTTGTCGGGCAGCATGGTCGACCAGACCACGGTCAAGCCATGCGCGTCGACGCCGGGTGGATGGCTGGCGAAGATCGACTCGAAGTGCTCGGTGATGCGCTCGCGATGTGAGCGCAACTGCGTGACAAAAGCTTCCCAATCCGGCGCCGCCATCGAGCGGGCAATGCGTGCGCGGTCATCGGCATCCTGCGGCAAGGTGTGAGTCTGGCGGTCGTCCAGGTACTGCAGCCTGTGCTCAAGCTTGCGCAGGTAAACGTAGCCTTCGCGCAGATCACCTGCGACGGTTCGCGGCAGGAGATCTTGATCCTCCAGCACTTGCAGAACGGCCAGAGTGGGGCGGGCGCGCAAGGCGGTATTGCGCCCGCCGCGAATCAGTTGAAACACTTGCGCCATGAATTCCACTTCCCGAATACCGCCGGGGCCAAGCTTGATGTCGTCCGCGCTATCGCGGCGCCGTACCTCTTGCCGAATTTTCGAATGCAATTCACGCAAGCTGCCGAGCGCGCTGAAATCCAGGTGCCGTCTGAACACAAACGGCGCGATCATCTTCACTAATTCCTCGGCGCGATCGCCGGTCAAGGCGCGCGCCTTCACCCAGGCGTAGCGCTCCCACTCGCGACCCTGGGTGTAAAAGTATTCTTCGATCATATCGAAGCTCGCGACCAGCGGCCCTGAATCGCCGTAAGGGCGCAAGCGCATATCCACGCGAAACACCTGGCCGTCGGGAGTGATCTCGTGCAGCACGGAGATCACCTTGCGGCCGAGCCGGGTGAAGTATTCCTGATTGGAAATGCGCGTGGGGCCGCTGGTCTCGCCCTCTTCGGGATAAGCGAAGATCAAGTCGATGTCGGAGGAAACGTTGAGCTCGGCGCCGCCCAGTTTTCCCATGCCGATGACGTGCAGTTGCTGGCGCGTCGCCGACTGCGTGCCGATTGGTGATCCGAAGCTTGCGTGTAACCACCGAGCCAGAAGCGTCACCGCATGCCGCAAACAAATTTCAGCCAGCGCCGTCATGGTGGTCATGACTTCCGTGAGGTCCGCCATGCCGGCCAAGTCGCGCACCAGCAGTCGCAGAATCACGCGCTGACGCAGACGCCGTAACGCGGTGCCGAGTGCCGCGTCGTCCGGACTTAACGCGATGGCGGCTTGCATTTTTTCGACGCTAAACGGCTCCTGCCACGGCTCGTCGACCAGCTCGGGGCTGGTGTCCAACACCTGACGCACGTAGCGCGAATGATCGCGTGCGCGTTGCATCAGAACGGAGTCGATGTCGTTGGCGCCGAGCGCCGTTGGGCGCCGGCCCGGAGTGTCGTCGGCGTTCACGTTAGAATTGAATGCTCCGAATAAGCTACGGCATGCGCCGGGATTGTCACCGCAAGCTCGAGTGAAACGTTATACAGCGGTTACTGCGCGCAGGTCGCAGTCGCCATCTTAACGCCGTCCGTACCCAATCAATGGTCTTGCAGAAAAGTCGCGCAGTCCTTCGTCGCAGCAGCGTGCTGACCTATCGCATTGCGCTCACTTGTGTGCTGCTGGCGTTGCTGCTGCTCGGGGGCACGGCGCTGGTTTTTCAGTATTGGCTGCTGCCGAACATCGACGACTACCGTGACGTGATCGCGCGTAGCTTGTCGGAGGCGACCGGGCAAAAAGTGCAGATCGGTCATCTGCGCGGTAGTTGGGAGGGGTATCGCGCCCAGTTGCTGCTGGAGGACGTAGTGGTGGTTGACCAACACGGACAGGAAGCGCTGCGCCTGGCCGAAGTGGATAGCGTCGTGTCCTGGCGTAGTTTGCTTGCCGGCCAATTGCAGATTCACTCCTTGCGTGTCAGCCGGCCATTGCTGCTGGTGCGGCGTGATAGCGACGGACATGTTTGGGTCGCCGGCGTTCCGGTCAACCCGGCGGCAGAGGGCGGCGGTTTCGCCAAATGGATTTTTGCGCAACAGGAGATCCGCATCGAGGACGCGCAGCTTACCTGGCTGGACGAGCAGACCGCACAGCCTGCGCTCGAGTTGAAGCAGGTCCAGTTCCGGCTCGAAAACACCGGCACGCGGCATCACTTGGTGCTGGAGGCGACGCCGCCGGTGGAGTTGGCGTCTGCCGTCAAATTTGAGGCGTTCGTCACTGCTGCCGCAGGTGACGGGCCCGAAGCCTGGAGCGGGCGCGGTTCGCTCAATCTGCCCTACGCCGACGTGGCACGCTGGCAAAGCTGGTTGCCGCTGCCTATTCCGGTGACCAGTGCGATCGGCTCGGTCAGGCTGACTTTCAAATTTGATCGGCGCATGCTGACCGACCTCTCGGCGGATCTCGAATTGGTGAACGTGGCAACTCGTTTGGGCGCGGACCTGCCGGAGCTCGGTCTGACGTTTGTCAAGGGCCAGTTGGCCTGGCATCAGGATTCCGCTCTGAGCGCGGTGACCGCGCGCCACCTCGCCTTGCAGACCGCGGAGGGGCTGGAATTACCGCCGCTCGACTTTGAGGCGCGCCGACTCGCCGCGGACGACGCCGGCGTGGTGCGCACCGAGCTGCGCTTCTCGGGCCTGTCTTTGGCGCCGGTGCTTACATTGGCCGATCGCTTTCCGCTTGATGCCGGGCTGCGGCGCAGATTGGCCGAGATGGCGCCGCAGGGATTTCTGGCCGATGGGCAGCTCGCCTGGGAGGGGGAGTGGGACACCACGCCGGCATTTATTTTGCGCGCAAAATTTTCTGACGTGACAGTCAAACCGAGTGGATTGGTGCCGGGCTTTGTCGGCGCGACGGGCAGCATTGACGCGAGTAGCGTAGGGGGCAAGCTCAACTTGGCAACGCGCCAGGCCAGCATCGACATGCCCAAGGTATTCGTTACGCCATTGCCGCTCGACCTGTTGAACGCGCAAGTGGACTGGTCAGTTGCCGAGGGTGAGACCACCTTCAGATTGCGTAATGTCGCGTTTTCCAATGCGCATGTGGCGGGCGTGGTTTCGGGGAGTTACCAGACGGCGCGACAAGGCGCGGGCCACCTCGACTTAACCGGGCGAATTACGCGTGGCGATGGGCGCGAAGCGTGGCGTTACGTGCCGCGCGTGGTGACTACCACGCGCGACTGGCTGAAGCAAGCAGTGCTCGCCGGCGGCTCGACTGACACGCGCTTCCGAGTGCGCGGCAATGTGGACGATTTTCCCTTCCCGGACGATCAAAAGGGTTTGTTCGAAGTGGCGGTCAAGATTGAGGGCGGGGCGATTCGTTTCGCCGAAAAATGGCCGCAGATCAGCGGCATCGAAGGCGATCTGTTGTTCCGCGGTAAGCGCATGGAATTGCGCAATCGCGAAGCGTACATCCTCGGCGCACATTTGCGCCGGGTAAAAGCGCATATCGCGGACTTGACGCGCGCCGATCCCATGTTGTCGATCGAGGGCGAGGCCGAGGGCCCGAGCAACGAGTTTCTGAGTTTCGTTGAGCAGAGCCCGGTCGCGGGTTATATCGATCACGTCCTCGACGGTGTGCGCTCGGTCGGCGCGGGCCGCTTGAACTTGGCGCTGGATATTCCGCTGGCAAAGCTGACTGACATTAAGCTGCGCGGCAACTACGTATTCAGCCGTAACCGCGTGCTGATCTCGCCAAAACTTCCTGCCGTCGAGGAGGCAAGCGGTAAAGTTGCGTTCACTGAGCACGACGTGCAGGTAAGCGATACCGCTGGCATGCTGTTCGGCTACCCGCTTACGCTGCGCAGTGCCAGTATCCCCGGTCGTCCGGTCACACTGGATGTGACCGGCCGCATCGATGTGGAACAGTTGAAGCAGTTGTTCAAGATGCCTTGGTTGAGTTTTGCCAGCGGCAATGCCGCCTGGCGCGCAAGCGTCGGAATCAATAGCCCGGCGCTGCGCGTCGAAACGGATTTAGTGGGAGTCGGCGTCACTCTGCCTGCGCCGTTTGGCAAGCCGGCGAGCGCGGCCCTGCCGCTGCAACTGGAGCGCCGCATGCTCGATAACCAGGACCAAGTGCTCACCCTGGGTTATGGAAAACTGCTCAACGCGCAAGTCCGCTTCGGTGCGGCGGGTGACCTGCCGCGAGTGGAGATGGCGCTGGGTGGTGGCGCCGCGTCCCTGCCCGCGCGCGAGGGGACATGGGTAAGCGGCGCGCTCGAACAATTGGATGTGGAAGCTTGGCGTGGCGCGTTGTCGCGCTTCGATGAAGCGGGCGCGGAGGCGACCGCGCTCGGTGTCAATCTGCGCATCGGCTCGGTGTTCTCTGCTGGGCGCCGCTTTGGCGAAGTTCAAGTCAGCGGTCAGCGCCAGGCAGGACGCTGGCAGTTGGCGCTAGCCGGCGCCGAGGTCAAGGGTGATCTTTCCTGGAGTGGCGACAGTGGCGGCAGCTTGACCGGCAGGTTTGCCAGCCTCTCTATTCCCCCGCGCAGCACGCAAATTCAGGCTACGGCGGCGGCAACAGATGGCTTGCTCCCAACACTGGACTTGCAGGTGCAAGAGTTCACTCTCGAGGGAAGGCATCTCGGACAACTGGTATTGCTGGCGGTACCCGAGTCCGCAGCGTGGCGGTTAAGCAAATTGGAGGTGTCGAACCCGGATTCCACCGTGAGCATCACCGGCCAGTGGTCGCCTGGCGTGCGGCCTGAGATGCACGTACAGATGAAACTGCAAGTGCAAAACATCGGGCGATTCTTTACTCGCTTGCAAATGCCCGAAGGTGTGCGCGGCGGCACGGCGACGCTGGAAGGCCCGTTGAGTTGGGCCGGCGGTCCGTCGCGTATCGACTTTCCTTCGCTCTACGGGACGCTCAGCTTGCACGCAAGTAACGGCAGTTTCGTGAAGATCGAACCGGGCATCGCCAAGCTGTTTGCCATCCTCAGTTTGCAGGGGCTTGCGCGTGAACTCAAATATGGAGACGTGTTCAGCCGCGGCTATACCTTCGAGGAAATTCGCGCCAAAGTGTCGGTCGATCATGGCGTGATGGATACGCAAGACTTTCGCATGGACGGTGCATCGGCGAAAGTCGGCATCAAAGGGCAGGTTAATCTGTTGGCGGAAACACAATCGCTCAACGTGCGGGTGACTCCCGTGATCGGCGAAAGCGTTTCACTTGGTACCGCTTTGTTGATCAATCCGGCGATCGGAGTGGGCTTGCTGATCGGGCAAAAGGCGTTGAAAGACCCGCTTGACCGCTTGCTGAGTCAGGAATACTCGGTGAGCGGTAGTTGGTCCGAGCCGAAGATCGAAGCGGTAAGCCGCGCGGCAAAAATGCCCAAAGACAGACCGTCGCGCTAGAATCCAATCGCGCTACAAACCCTCATCGTTGAGCCGCCCGGCAAAGTTATGTCACCTCGCAAATCCATATTCGGCCGCACCAAAGGTCGCGGCGCCGCGGCCGTGTCCCGTGTTCACATGCAGGGCGCGCGCGACACCCACACGTTCCGTATCGCCGGTGTGCAGATGGCATCGGGCCCCAGCGTGCCGTCGAATTTGAAAGAGGCACGTCGCTTGATCTCCATGGCGGCGGACCAGGGCGCGGCGATGGTGGCTTTGCCTGAGTACTTCGCGATCATGGGATTGAAGGACACCGATAAGGTGCAAGTTCGCGAAAAGCCGGGAAGCGGGCCGATACAGGAATTCCTCGCCGAGATGTCGAGCGCGCTGAAGATCTGGCTGTTCGGCTGCTCGGTGCCGCTGGAGTCCGGCACGGACGGAAAAGTACATAACAGCTTGCTGGTCTACAACCCGCAGGGCGTGCTGGCCGCGCGTTACGACAAGATTCATCTGTTCAGTCTCGATCTCGGCAAAGAAAAATTTTCCGAGGAGCGCACCATTCAGGCCGGCGCGCAGGTCACGGTGGTCGATACGCCGCTCGGGCGTGTCGGCCTGTCGGTGTGCTACGACCTGCGCTTCCCCGAGCTGTATCGCGCGATGGGCGAGGTCGACATCATCATCGTGCCGTCGGCCTTTACCGAGACCACCGGGCGTGCTCACTGGAACGCGCTGATTCGCGCGCGTGCGATCGAGAATCTCGCCTATGTGCTGGCGCCCGCGCAAGGTGGTTATCATCTGTCCGGCCGCGAAACGCATGGCCACAGCATGATCGTCGACCCCTGGGGCGTGATCCTGGACGAGTTGCCGCGCGGTTCGGGCGTGGTCGTCGCTGGCGTGAATCCCGCCTATCAGGCAAGCTTGCGCAAGAGCCTGCCGGCGCTGTCGCATCGCGTGGTGTAGCGTGCGGCGGCATTCAGCAAAGCTGGAAAAAAGGAAACCCAAGTGGCAAATGTGATGAACGCGGTAAGCCAGCCGACCCATGTAGCGGCGTTGCAAACTGCAGAAAAGATGCTGCTCGAACCGTATGCACTGGATGGCGTGCAGCTTTCAAAAGTCCTGGGCCACATCATGGTGCGCGCCGCGGATTACGCGGATCTGTATTTTCAGTACTCGCGCAGCGAAGGCTGGAGCCTGGAAGAAGGCAAGGTCAAGGCGGGTAGTTTTCACATCGATCAAGGAGTCGGGGTGCGCGTCGTCAGCGGCGAGAAAACCGCGTTCGCGTACTCTGATGAAATCAGCTTCAAGGCGCTGGAAGCGGCGGCGCACGCGACGCGCGCCATCGCCGCCAGCGGTGGAACCTTGCGCACCGCGATCGCACGCAATGTGGTGACCCCGGCGTTGTATCGTCCCGAGGATCCGCTAGCCAGCATGAGCGCCAACGAAAAAGTGGCGCTGCTGGAGCGGCTGGAGCAATTCGCCCGCGCCGCGGATGCGCGCGTCACCGAAGTGATGGCCAGCCTGGGCGGTGAATATGAAGTGGTGATGGTGGCACGCAGCGACGGTGTTCTCGCCGCCGACGTGCGACCGCTCACGCGCGTGTCGATCCAGGTGATCGCCGAAGAGGCCGGGCGCCGCGAGCAAGGAACGGGCGGCGGCGGCGGGCGCTTCGATTACCGTTATTACACCGACACCGTGTTGCGCGATTACGCACACAAAGCCGTGGCGCAGGCGCTGACTAATCTGCATGCACGCCCCGCACCGGCGGGAACCATGACCGTGGTGCTGGGGCCGGGATGGCCGGGTATCCTGCTGCATGAGGCGATCGGTCACGGACTGGAAGGAGATTTCAATCGCAAACAGACTTCGGCGTTCAGCGGACGGATTGGCGAACGAGTGGCCGCGCCAGGGGTGACGGTGGTAGACGACGGGACCTTGCCGTCGCGACGCGGGTCACTCAACGTCGATGACGAAGGCAATCCGACGCAGCGCACCGTGCTCATCGAAAACGGGGTTTTGCGCGGCTATATGCAGGACACGCTCAACGCGCGGCTGATGGGCGTGCCGGTCACCGGTAACGGGCGGCGCGAGTCCTATTCGCACATACCGATGCCGCGCATGACCAATACCTGCATGTTAAATGGTGACAAGGAAGCGGCGGAAATTCTGGCCTCGGTAAAACGTGGCCTGTATGCGGTCAATTTCGGCGGCGGTCAGGTGGATATCGTGAGCGGCAAATTCGTGTTCTCCGCGGCCGAGGCGTATATGATAGAAGATGGCAAGATCGGTCACGCAGTGAAAGGCGCGAGCCTGATCGGCAGCGGACCGGAGGTGCTGACCCGCGTATCGATGATTGGCAACGACATGGCGCTCGATTCTGGCGTGGGCACCTGCGGCAAGGACGGGCAAAGCGTGCCAGTCGGAGTCGGGCAACCGACCTTAAGAATCGATGGCTTGACCGTCGGCGGAACCGGGTAACCGGCGAGTGATACTGATCCTGTCGGAAAATACCAATCCCGATAGCGCCGAGTACCGGCAACTGCTCGCCGCGCTCAGCGCTTTGCCGGATATCAGTCCGCGGGTGCATCGCATCGAGGGCGCGCAGCGCGCGGTGATCGAGATCTATCTGATCGGCAACACCAAGGCGCTGCAGAGCGAAGATATGCACAGCCTGCCTTGCGTCGAACGGGTCATTCGAGTCTCGCAAGAGTATCGCGTGCTGGGCCGTCATAAAGACGACAACCGCCCCAGCCATTTCGACTATCAGGGCCTGCGCTTTGGCCAGGACAGCCTGCACGTGTTCGCCGGGTTGTGTGCCGTTGACACGCCCGAGCACGTCGAGTTGATGCTGCGTGCGCTGCGCGATAACGGACAACAGTGCACGCGCATGGGCGCGTACAAGCCGCGCACCAGCCCGTACGCGTTCCAGGGGCACGGCAAGGCCTGTTTGCCCTACGTATTCGAGTTGGCGGGAAAGTACGACATTCGCGTGATCGCCATGGAGGTGACGCATGAATCGCACGTCGATGAGATTCACGCGGCGTTGCACCAGACCGGCAATCCTACCGGCGTGATGCTGCAGATCGGTACGCGCAACACGCAGAACTTCGAGTTGCTGAAGATCGTCGGCCGACAACAAGACTTTCCGGTATTGATCAAGCGTGGCTTCGGCATCACGCTGGATGAATCGCTCAATGCCGCCGAGTATCTGGCGAGCGAAGGCAATCAGCGGGTTATTTTCGGTCTGCGCGGCATGAAGACGAATCTGGGCGATCCGCACCGCAATTTCGTGGACTTCGCGCAAGTACCGGTAGTACGGCGCCTCACTCGCATGCCGGTGTGCGTGGACCCGAGTCATTCGGTCGGCTCGCGTGCCGCCGCGCCGGATGGTCTTCTCGATGTGATGCACGTCAGCGCTCAGGCGGTCGCGGTCGGCGCCAATATGGTTCTGGCGGACTTTCATCCGCATCCGGCGAAAGCGCTGGTGGATGGACCCCAGGCCTTACTGATCCGCGAGTTGCCGCTATTCCTGGAAGACCTGGCGATCGCGCGCGATGCCTATTTGAAGCGGGTCGCCAACGCGGCGCGCTACGGCGCGAGTGTGTAATTTGCGAAGATCGACGTGATTCGATCGCGGCAGCGCGCGTTGGAAACAGTAAAAGTGGTTGGCCGCGCTTGACAATTGAGGCATAGTTCACGCGTGCCGCCTGATTCCCCGACGTCGAAGCGGGGCGACGAGCAACACGGAGGGTTTCAACCATGGCCACAGGGAGCGGGCGCTACGTTGTAGCGTCGCGACATCATGAGTGAAGAAACGCTGATGCAGGAGACCGAGAGAGAGGCCGCGGCTCACACCGCGAGCGTTCCCTCGTCGTTACTGGCGTAACTGGACGATTTGGGCGAGGGCAGTTTACTTGCACAGCAGATTTACCCGATGATCGGGCACTCCCGGTTTTTCTCCGATTTCACGCGCGACGATGTCCGGCGTCTGGCCGGTTTTATGCGAGTGTATCGAGCGGGGGGCCGGCCACATTATTATTCGCGAAGGCGATGTGGATGATTTTCTGTTGCTGGTCATTCAGGGCCGAGTGGAAATCGTCAAGACCGATTCGCACGGCTTGATGCAACCCATGACCGTGGTCGGGCCGGGCATGACGCTGGGTGAAATGTCGATGATCGATGGCGAGCCGCGTTTTGCGACCTGCGTCGCGGCCGAGCCCACCACGTTTGCCGTGCTGTCGCGCGACCGCATGGTGCGCATCATCATCGAGGAGCCGGCTCTCGGAGCCAAGGTGTTGGTGAAATTGGTCACGCTGCTATCGCAGCGCCTGCGGCAGACCAGTTCCAATCTGCTGCACTACATGGAGCGCTGACGGGCGCTTGCCAAACGACTGCGCGGCGTGACTCGGGTTTGCGTAGCGCTTAGAATCTTCGCCTGCTCGCCGTGTACACGGCGTAAGCCGACATGCAGATGCGGCGCAAGCCTACATGCGGATACAGTGACCCGAATATAGAATCGGCCCGGTCGGTTTTCCGGTGGGCGAGCCACCGCGCGGCTCCACGCTCATCGCCATCCCGCTGGCATGGATCAGTCGCGCTGCCAATTTGGGTGGGATCACCAGTGTCTGTTTTTCTTCGATGCCGACTTTGCCGAGCGACACCGGACCCGCGTCGTCTTCCCCTGGCAGCATCCACAATTCCCACGAGGTGTCCGACGACATTTCCGCGTGCCCGATCACGCGCACGCGCAATACGGCTTCGCCTTGCTGGCCGGCGTCCCAGGCAACCGACATGGCCGGTCGCTGCTCCTGCAGGTCCATCAACATGGCGACCATTGCTTGCGGGGGAATTTCATAACGTGGTTGAGCGAGCAGCATCGCGCAGACCGCGGCAACGCCGAAACTCACCGTAGAAAACGCACGCCAAAACACCAAGTTCGTCCACCAACTCTCCGTGCGAGCGGCGGCGCCGGAGATGCGCCGCTCGATCGCCTGCCATACCCGTGCCGGCGGCTCGATTTCGCGTGCGCCGTCCAGCAACGGGCCGAAGCGCGCTTCCCATTCGCTGACCATCGCGCGCAGCGACGGTGACACGCGTAGCCATTGCGCGAAGCGGCGCCGCGCGCCCGCGCGCAACGTTCCGGTGACGTACTCCGCCGCGAGCCGCCGTTGCAAATCCTGGTGCATATCCTTCAACA
>JAYUZG010000106.1:0-6514 GCA_043751985.1 Betaproteobacteria bacterium | reverse complement strand
CCCGCCGCCTTCGCAGGACAGCGGAGCCGCGCCTACGGTCAAGCCGGAGCCGGCGGAAGAAGCTTAAGCGACGGTTGAAAATACTGCGCGCGGTTACCTTGCGGTGGCGCGAAGGCAGCGAAGGGCGAGACTCCGGCCTCGCCCTTTTTTGTTGATATCTGAATGAATGCGCACGACAGACATTAAGACGCCGCAGGTGCTTCGATGCGCGCGCTTCGAGCTTTCACTGCGGCGTCCTCTGATCATGGGCGTGGTGAATGTCACGCCGGACTCATTCTCCGACGGTGGACGCTATTTCAACTCGCAAGCCGCCGTCGATCATGCGCGGCGATTGATCGAGGAAGGCGCGGACATCCTGGACCTCGGCGCGGAGTCGTCGCGGCCCGGGGCGTTGCCGGTTCCGCTCGACGAGGAACTGCGTCGCCTGCTGCCGGTGTTGCGTGCCTTGCGCGATTCGCCGGTTCCGATCTCGGTCGATACGACCAAACCCGAAGTCATGGCGCAGGTCATCGATGCGGGCGCCTCGATGATCAACGATATTGCGGCGCTGGCTGCGCCGGGCGCGTTGGAGATCATTGCCAGGAGCTCAGTCGCGGTATGCCTCATGCACATGCAAGGCGATCCGCGCAGCATGCAACTTGCCCCGAGCTACCGCAACGTCGTCGCTGAAGTACGCGACTGGTTGCGGGGGAGAATAGACGCGGCGCTCGCGGCAGGCATTGTGCGCCAGCGCATCGTCATCGATCCCGGTTTCGGTTTTGGCAAGACCGCGCTCCACAACCTGGAGTTGCTGCGCGAACTGAACTCGCTCATTGAGTTGGGTTGCCCGTTGCTGGTCGGGCTGTCGCGCAAGGCGTTGCTCGGCCAGATCACTTCGCGCGCGACGGACCAGCGCGCGTACGCCAGCGTCGCGGCCGCGCTGCTGGCGGTGCAACGCGGCGCGCGATTGGTGCGGGTGCATGATGTGGCGGCGACACGCGATGCATTGCGAGTCGAATGGGCAGTAGACAATTTAGAGTTGGAGGTCCGATGAGCAAGCGAAAGTACTTCGGCACCGATGGCGTGCGTGGGCGCGTCGGCGAAGCGCCGATCACTCCTGACTTTGTGATGCGCCTGGGCTATGCGGCGGGGCGCGTGCTGGCGATGGGCGAGCACCATCTCGCGGCCGGCGCGCATCCCGCGGTGTTGATCGGCAAGGACACGCGCATCTCGGGGTATATGCTGGAATCCGCGTTGCAAGCAGGCTTGTCCGCCGCGGGCGTGGACATCTATCTCGCCGGCCCGATGCCGACGCCGGCCGTTGCTTATCTCACCCGCGCGCTGCGCTTGCAGGCGGGGATCGTGATCTCTGCTTCGCACAATCCATTCGAAGACAACGGCATCAAATTTTTTTCCGCGGACGGCAACAAGTTGGCCGACAGCGTCGAGGAAGCTATCGAAGCCGCGTTGGAGCAGCCGATGCATACCATGGCCTCGGCACAACTCGGCAAGGCGCGGCGGCTCAACGACGCCGCCGGGCGCTACATTGAATTTTGCAAGAGCACGTTTCCCGCAGCTCTCGATTTGCGCGGCACGAAGATCGTGGTGGACAGCGCGCACGGCGCGACCTATCACGTCGCCAGCCACGTGTTCCACGAGCTCGGCGCCGATGTGTTGGCGATCGGCAATGCACCGGATGGTCTCAACATCAACGCCGGGTGTGGCGCCACGCATCCCGAAGCGCTGGCGAAAAGCGTACGCGCGCACGCCGCTCACGTGGGGGTGGCGCTGGACGGTGACGGCGATCGCCTGGTGATGGCCGATGCCGGCGGGCAAATCTACGATGGCGATCAGCTCTTATTTGTGATCGCGCGCCAGCGCCAGCGCAGCGGTACTTTGCGCGGCGGCGTGATGGGCACGCTCATGACCAATCTGGGAATGGAACAGGCAATAGGCCGCATGGGTATTCCGTTCGCGCGCGCGGCCGTGGGCGACCGCTACGTGCTGGAGGCGCTATTAAAGAATGATTGGGAATTGGGCGGCGAGAACTCGGGCCATATTATTTGCCTGGACAAACATACCACCGGGGATGGCATCGTCTCGGCGCTGCAAGTGTTGCGCGCGCTGCGCGAATCGAACGAGACGCTGGCCGAAGCATGCGCGCAGATGAACCGCTACCCGCAAATACTGCTGAACGTAAAGGTGTCGCCGCGTTTTGATTTCCGCGCCAGTCAGCGCGTGCAGGACAGCTTGCGCGCGACTGAACAGTCGCTTGATGGCTGCGGCCGCGTGCTGCTGCGCGCGTCCGGCACAGAGCCGGTGGTGCGCGTGATGGTCGAGGGCGAGCCGCGAGAGCGGATTGCCGGGCTGGCCGAAGCGCTGGCCGCAACCATCCGGTCAGAGGCTGAGCGCTGCTGAGGGTTTGCCGCGACTGCAATCAAACTGTCACAAACTTGCCATAGACTGCCGCAAGTCTAAACACCTGAGGAGAGTACGAAATGCTCAATCGATTCGCTTTGGCCATGGCATTGGTCGTTGCGTCCCTGCGGCCTGCCGTCGCTGACTTGGTCAAGGTAGACGGCTCCAGCACCGTATTTCCGATCACCGAAGCGGTGGCCGAGGATTTTCAGAAATCCACCAAGGGCAAAACCAAGGTCACCGTCGGAATTTCCGGCACCGGCGGCGGGTTCAAGAAATTCTGCCGCGGCGAGACCGATATTTCCGACGCGTCCCGACCCATTCTCAGGTCAGAAATGGACATCTGCAAGGCGGCGGGTATCCAGTACATCGAACTGCCGGTCGCGTACGACGCGCTTACGGTGGTTATCAATCCCAAGAACACCTGGGCGGCGAATATCAGCGTGTCCGAGCTGAAAAAGATGTGGGAGCCGGCGGCGCAAGGCAAGATCACCAAGTGGAACCAAATCAATCCGGCGTGGCCGGATGCACCGATTAAATTATTCGGACCCGGCGCGGATTCCGGCACGTTCGACTATTTCACCGACGCGGTCGTCGGTAAGCCGAAATCGAGCCGTGGCGACTTCACCGCCAGCGAGGACGACAATGTGCTGGTACAAGGCGTGGCGCGGGACGTGAACGCGCTGGGTTACTTCGGTTACGCCTACTACGACGAGAACAAAGACAAGCTGAAGGCCGCGGCGATCATCGATAAAACGGGCAAAGCGGCGGTCGGTCCCTCACCGGAAACGGTGATCAACGGCAGCTATCAGCCGCTGGCGCGCCCGATCTTTATCTACGTTAACGTCAAGTCACTGGAGCGCGCTGAAGTGAAGGCCTTCGTCGAGTTCTATATGAAGACCGCCGACGCGTTGGTGCGTGAAGTGAAGTACGTGCCGCTGCCGGGCAAGGCCTACGCCTATAATCTGGAGCATCTGGAAAAGAAAGTGCTGGGCACCAAGTTCGGCGGTGAGAACAAGGTCGGTCTGACCATCGAGCAGTTGATGCAAATGGAAGCCAAACTCTGATCCAGGATCGGCAGCGCATAAACGAGGGGCCTGATCGCCCCTCTTTTTTTTGCCTGAACCGCGTCGCACCTGCAATAATCGCCGTAAATGAAAACCGTATGAGCGCGCTGGCGCCCAGTCTGAAGACCATGATTCCGGCGGAAAACACCATCAGCAGGAGGCTGGCGAAACGCCATACCCGCCATGTGAAGGAGCGGGTGATCGAGTTCGTGTTGATGCTCGCGGCCATGATGTCGGTCGCGGTTACGGTCGGAATCGTGGCGATTCTGGTCATCGAGTCGATCGGCTTTTTTCAGCACGTGTCGATCATCGACTTCCTCACCGATCGCCAATGGACCCCGCTGTTCGACGATGCGCATTACGGCATCATGGTGTTGTTGTCTGGCACGCTGGTGAGCTCCGCGGTTGCGCTGGCGGTGGCGATTCCCCTGGGCACGGTGATCGCGATATATCTGTCGGAGTTCGCGCCCTTCTCGCTGCGCGAAGTGGCGAAGCCGTTTCTCGAATTGCTGGGCGGGGTACCGACCGTGGTGTATGGCTATTTCGCGTTGTTGTTTGTGACGCCGGCCTTGCAGTATTTTTTTCCGTCGCTGCCGGGCTTCAATCTTCTTTCCGCCGGCCTGGTGATGGGCGTGATGATCATCCCGTATGTCAGTTCGGTAAGCGAAGACGCGATGCGCGCGGTGCCGATGTCGATGCGCGAAGGGTCGTATGCGATGGGTGCGACGCGGTTCCAGACAGCGATTCGCGTGGTCACGCCTGCCGCGTTCTCCGGCATCGCGGCGGCGTATATTCTGGGTATTTCGCGCGCGGTGGGTGAGACCATGATCCTGGCGGTGGCGGCAGGCATGCAGCCCAACTTAACC
Source organism: Betaproteobacteria bacterium (assembly GCA_043751985.1). Classification (GTDB taxonomy): domain Bacteria; phylum Pseudomonadota; class Gammaproteobacteria; order Burkholderiales; family JAYUZG01; genus JAYUZG01. Next base: position 2,184 of record JAYUZG010000106.1, on the reverse strand, counting down.
TGGAATCCGGCCGAACCGGGTGCGACCATCACCTCTTATATCGTGCAAGTGGCGCTGGGCGATTTGCCGCATGGGAGTATCGGCTACCAAACTATTTTCGCCGCTGGCTTGACCTTGATGCTGATCACCTTGTTGTTTAACGTGCTCGGACACCTGTTGCGCCGGCGCTACCGGCAACACTACTGACATGACTGACGCCGTCGCCGAAATTCGCGCCTTGATCGCCCACCATAAGCGCTGGGACATGGTGTTCGCGTCGATCGGCCTGATCGCCTTGATGATCGGTGTGCTGACTTTTTGCGCGCTGTTCTTGCAAATGGCGTTCGACGGTGCGCCGCGATTGTCGTTGGATTTTTTTTCCAACTTTCCGTCGCGCCGGCCGGGCGAGGCAGGGATACTTTCGGCGTGGGTGGGTACCACGCTGGTGATGATCGTGACCGCCTTGACCGCGGTGCCGCTGGGTGTGGCGGGCGCTGTTTATCTGGAAGAATACGCGCCACGTAATTGGGTGACCGACGTGATTGAAATCAACGTTACTAATTTGGCGGGCGTGCCGTCGATCGTTTACGGGCTGCTCGCATTGGGGTTGTTCGTTTACAAATTCGGTTTCGGTCAGAGCATCTTATCCGCCGGATTAACGCTCGCGTTGCTGATTCTGCCAGTGGTGATCGTGGCGACGCGCGAGGCGATTCGCGCCATACCGGCTAACGTTCGTGAAGGCGCCTATGCATTGGGTGCGACCAAGTGGCAGACCACCGCGGATCACATCATTCCGTATTCCATCCCCGGCATCATGACCGGCGTGATCATCGGTATGGCGCGCGCGATCGGCGAGACCGCACCGATCATCACCATCGGCGCGCTCACGTTTATTGCCTTCCTCCCATCGTCACCGATTCACAGCGGTTTTCCGTTCCTGAGCTTCGACTGGTTGATGGCGCCGTTTACCGTGATGCCGATCCAGATGTTCAATTGGACTTCCCGTCCAGAGGCGGCGTTCCAGCACAACGCCGCGGCGGCAGGATTGGTGCTGGTGGTGATGACGCTCTCAATGAACGCAGTGGCGATCTACATCCGCTATCAGTTGCGCAAGAAAATTAAATGGTAATAACCATGCCTAATTCCAGTAACGCTTCGACGCCGGCAAACTTGGTGGTCAAGGCCGAGGCTCGTAATCTGAGTTTTCATTACGGCAGTTTTAATGCGCTGAAAAAAATCAGCATGCCGATTTACGAGAAGAAAGTGACCGCGCTGATCGGCCCGTCGGGTTGCGGCAAGTCCACTTACCTGCGTTGCTTTAATCGCATGCACGATTTGTATCCGGGCAATCGCTACGAAGGCGAGATTTTCTTGCAGCCCGACAACACCAATCTGTTGAGTCCGCAAGTCGATCCGATCGAAGTGCGCATGCGCATCAGCATGGTGTTTCAGAAACCGAATCCCTTCCCTAAGTCCATCTACGAGAACGTCGCCTATGGCCTGCGTGTGCGCGGGGTGCGGCGTATTTCAGTGTTGGATGAAAAAGTCGAACAGGCCTTGAAGAGCGCCGCGCTGTGGGATGAAGTGAAAAATCGACTGGACGATCTGGCGTTCAATCTCTCAGGCGGTCAGCAACAGCGGCTGTGCATTGCAAGAGCACTCGCCACCGAGCCGGAAATCCTGTTGTTCGACGAGCCGACTTCGGCGCTCGATCCGATCGCTACGGCCAGCATCGAGCAGTTAATCGCCGACCTGAAAGATAAGGTCACCATCCTGATCGTCACGCATAACATGCAACAAGCCGCGCGCGTGTCGGATTTCACCGCTTACATGTATCTCGGTGAAATGATCGAGTTCGACGCCACCGACACCATCTTCATCAAGCCAAAAAACAAAGCGACAGAGGACTACATTACCGGGCGATTCGGTTAGCGATGGCGAGATCAAGGCCGCCTGCGCCGACTAGGAAACCTTGACGCAATTTTTACGCTGATCGAGCGATGGATGGTGCGCTTCGCGAGTGCGCGCACCCATTTTCCGCGTCGCGTCATCGCGACCGAGAATCTTCCGACGCTCCGAGTTATACACAGAGACAGAAGTCGTCGCGAGCGGCTCTGCGGTGAGCGAGGGTTGAGCGTAGCGGCCGGAGCCCACACGACAGTAGACGGGGATCGCGAGCACCGCCCGACTTCATATCAGAGTCGC
>JAYUZG010000105.1:0-4142 GCA_043751985.1 Betaproteobacteria bacterium | reverse complement strand
GCACGGCGTCCTCTTCTAAAGGGAGAGAAACTGCGAGACAAGATCGAGGCGCAGCTCGCAATCATTCAGCAATTACCTCGCCTGGTTCGTTCATTCTTCCGTGCCCCATCTGTCGCCTATATTAGCGACTGCTGAGTAAATGCCAAATCGACGGATCGCCTCTCAAAATTAGATGGATACAAAATCACTTACGCGTAACTGGAACTACCCTACTTCCGTGCGATTCGGCCCAGGGCGTATCGCCGAACTGTCCGCGGTTTGCAAAGAGCTCGGCATGCGACGCCCACTCCTGGTGACCGACCCCGGTCTGCGCAAGCTGCCGATGATCGAGGCCGCGCTTGCTTCACTCCATGACGCGGGTTTGGGAAATACAATGTTCTCTGATGTCCAGGCCAACCCAGTCGGCAAAAATGTGGACGACGGCATCGCCAGTTACAAAGCAGGGAAATGCGACGGCGTCATCGCCTTCGGCGGCGGCAGTGCGCTTGATGTCGGCAAGGCGATTGCGCTGATGGCCGGGCAGACGCGGCCGTTGTGGGATTTCGAGGACCGCGAAGACTGGTACACACGAGTCAATGTCGCGGGCATGGCGCAGTGCATTGCCGTCCCCACTACGGCCGGTACCGGTTCCGAGGTCGGCCGCGCATCGGTGATTCTCGACCAAGCGACTCACGTGAAGAAGATCATCTTCCACCCGAAGATGCAACCGGTCGTGGTGATCTCCGACCCCGAGCTCACTATTGGCCTGCCACCGCGCATGACCGCGGCGACCGGGATGGACGCATTGGCACATTGCCTGGAGGCGTATTGCGCGCCGGGATTTCATCCGCTCGCCGAGGGCATCGCGCTGGAAGGCATGCGGCTGGTGAAGGAATGGCTGCCGATCGCGGTGAACGACGGCAAAAATATTCCCGCTCGTGCGCACATGCTGGCCGCGGCGAGCATGGGTGCCACTGCGTTCCAAAAAGGCCTGGGCGCCATTCATTCGCTGAGCCACCCGGTGGGCGCGGTCTACAACGCGCATCACGGCGAGACCAACGGCGTCGTGATGCCCTACGTGCTGATGTTTAACCGGCCGGTGATCGAAGAGAAGATGATGCGGCTGGCGCGTTACGTCGGGTTAGCAAATCCGGGATTCGATGCGCTGCTCAACTGGGTGCTCGCACTCAGAAAGGAAATCGGAATTCCCCACACGCTGGCGCATTTGGGAGTCAAGGAAGCAGACCTCGACACACTGGTGCCGATGGCAGTGGAAGATCCGTCCACCGGCGGCAATCCGCGCCCGGCCGGCGCGGCCGAGATGCGGCAGATGTTCGTGAAGGCGATCAGAGGCGAACTGTCCTGACGACTGCATCTCATCGGTATGGTGCAAGGCTGCACGCTTTCCCGGGCAGCCACAACTCATGGGCGACAAATTGGATGTCTGGGCGCTTGACGGTCAACAACTCACGCCGCGCGCGGCGCGGCGCACGACTTGTGCAACATGCACCAGTCGTTGCTGATCCAATCGGACACATATATACTGAGCGTATCTATTCTTGGGATTTAACGCATGACCACCGCGAAAATATTCCAGCATGGCAACAGCCAGGCCGTTCGATTGCCGAAAGAGTTCCGCTTCGAAGAGGACGAGGTCGTGATCAAGCACCATCTGGGTGGCGTACTACTTTTGCCCAAACGATATGCGGTCGACGACCTCCTTGGGATTCTGCAGCGCTTCGAAGGCCCAATCGAACGCGGTGCGGATACACCGCCACAGAAGCGAAAGTTCTGATGTTGGTGTTACTCGATACCGACATTTGCATCCATCTCATTAACAGCAGACCGGGATTCGAGCGTGTGCTGCGTCGATTGTCCGGACGATCTTTTGGTGAGATCTGCATTTCCGCAGTCACCGTATCCGAACTGCGGTTTGGCGTGGCGAAAAGCGCCAAAAAATCTGAAAACACTACAGCCTTGGACGAATTTCTTTCACGGTTCGAACTGCTCGACTACCCCGTACAGGCGGGTTCAACCTATGGTGTGCTGCGAGCAGAACTTGAACGCGCCGGGAAACCAATCGGGAGCAACGACCTGCTCATCGCCGCCCATGCCCTTACGATTCGAGCACGATTGGCCGCGGCTAATGTGGGAGAATTTAAACGTATCCGTGGCTTGAAAGTCTTGAATTGGTTAACCTGAACTTCTCGATCGTCACGCGTTACTTCGTCGGTCGCTCCATCTTGCACTTGATCGCCGGCGCCGTCTCCTTGGCCGACATGAGCGTCTCGGTCTTCCAGCCGTAGCCGGTTCCCTCTTCATCGACTTTCGCGCCCGGCTGGCCGGCTTTGACGAAACTCAGCAGGTAAATCGGCACCATCATCTGATGGTCTTCGGTACGCATCCACGAGTCGCCGCTGGGTCCGGCGTAGTGCATGCCTTCAAGTGCCGCGGCGATTTTGAGAGGATCGAGAGAGCCGACTTTATTGAGAGCTGTAGCCAGCATGTCTATCAGGCGGAAAGACGGGAGATAGTCGAGATTGGACAGTGCTTTGTATTTGCCTTTCCCGTCGAGAAAAATCTTCTCCCATTTTGGATCAACCGAGTTAATAGTCAGTGGCGCGACGGTCTTGGTCCGATTCGCGCCCATGCTGCCGATCGCGGAAGGCGTGCCGGGAATGGTTGCGAGCACAGTATAAAAAGTCGCTCTGAGACCTGCTTCGTTACTCGCCTTGATGAGCAAGGCGAGATCGGGTCCCCAATTGCCGGTGAGTACACTGTCCGCGCCCGAAGCGTGAATCTTCGCAATATACGGCGCGAAGTCGCGCACCTTGCCAAGCGGCACCAGTTCGTCGGCGACGATCTGAATGTCAGGCCTCTTTGTGGCCAGCATTTCGCGCGCCGCGTGGCTCACTGCTTGACCATATGCATAGTCTTGATTGATCAAGTACACCTTCTTGATGGGCGCTTGTTTGGCCATATATTCGGTCAGCACATGCACCTGCATGTCGGAGTGCGCTTCGAAACGGAAATGCCAGAAGTTGCAGTTCACTTCGGTGAGCGCGGGGTCTAAACCGGACAAATCGAGAAAGATCACTTGCTTGTCCGGATTACGCGCGTTGTGCTTGACGACGGCGTCGCTCACCGCGTGCGCGATATTGGAAACCGACGCGGAGACAAAACGGATATCCTGATCGATGGCTTGCTTGAGAACGATCAACGCTTCTTGCGGATTGCCTTTGTTGTCGAGCGCGACGATCTCGATTTTCTTTCCTCCAAGAACGCCGCCGCGAGCGTTGACCAAGTCTGCCGCCAACTGAAACGTCTTGACCCGTTCTTCGCCGGGAAGGGCATACGGACCACTCAGGCCGACAATGTAGGCGAGCTTTACGGTGTCAGCAGCAGCGGCAATCGCGCCGTAAGGCACGCACAGCGCGATGAAAGCAATACGCCAAAGAAGATTGATCATGGTGGCTCGCGATGTCGCAGAGGCTACAGTACGCAGTGTAGCGGGCTGTCCGTATTAGAACAATGCCGCGCCGCAGCTTGCAAGGCGGGAGAGACCCGTACAATAGACGGCCAATCCCCGAGGCCAACACCGCGCGGAGTGTCGAGGAAACCCCCTGCATGTCGCGTCTGCGCATCATCATTTTGACTTTGTTTGCCATGCTGGCGTTCGCAGGTAATTCTTTGCTGTGTCGCGACGCGCTTAGACACTCGCACATTGATCCAGCGAGTTTTACTGGCATTCGCTTACTCGCGGGCGCACTGACGTTGTACGTTGTCGCGCACCTAGGGCGCGCCGGCCGCAGCAAGGGGTCGGGCAACTGGCTGTCCGCGTTTGCGTTGTTCACCTACGCCGCGGGTTTTTCCTATGCGTATCTGAGTCTATCGGCGGCGACCGGCGCATTGCTTCTCTTTGGCGCGGTGCAAGCGACCATGATTGGCTGGGGTATCTTGAACGGCGAGCGTCTGCAAAGACTGCAGCTCGCCGGACTGGTGCTCGCGCTCGGCGGGCTGATTGGACTGGTGCTGCCCGGACTCTCCGCGCCGCCGCTGCTGGGTGCCGCGTTGATGATCGCGGCTGGGGTAGCCTGGGCGGTGTATTCCTTGCGCGGCAGAGCAGGAGGTGATCCCATAAGAGTCACTGCGGGAAATTTCCG
>JAYUZG010000104.1:0-11566 GCA_043751985.1 Betaproteobacteria bacterium | reverse complement strand
GCGGACTATTTGCGCATCGTACCGCCGGCGCAGTTGCGCGCGGCGAGCATTGACACTTACGACGATCACCGCATGGCGATGTGCTTTGCGCTGGTCGCGCTGGGCGGCGTGGCGGTTCGAATCAATGACCCTGCTTGTGTGAACAAGACCTTCCCCGGTTTCTTCGAAGCTTTTGCGTCGATTGCGCAGTGAACGTTAGCGATGGGTCGTATCCAGTGACCGCAAGCGCCATGAACGACGAGATGAGCTCCACTGATGCGGCGGTCACCGCGCTGCTCGTGCAAGCGCGCGCGCTGTTGCAGCAAAATGATATGGTCGGCGCGACAACTCTGCTGGAGCAGGCCATCGATCTCGACCCGGAGAATGTGGATACGCTGATCGCGCGCGGCGCAATCCGGCGCGCGGCCGGGCAGTGGGAGAGGGCAGTGCTGGATTTTTCTCAAGCGCTGACGTTGCGGCATGATTCGCACGAAGGGTATTTCGAGCGCGCACAAACCTATGCGGCGTGGTTGCGTGCCGACCCAGAGCACGCACCGGAGAGCGAGCATCCGTCGGAACGAATACAGTTTGCGTTGCGCGACTATTCGACCGCGTTTCGCATACAACCCGATCCCGCTTACTTGTTGGCGCGAGCCGGCGTCAGAGAATTGGCGCAACAATGGAACGATGCACGCGCCGACTACGACCGCGTGCTCGCCGTTTGCCGCGAGGGTGACGCGCATCACCAAGCCGCGCTTGAAGGCAAACAAGAACTCGCCGCGCAGGCGGGCGCAACGAGAGCAGCGCAGGTTGCGCGGCAGGACCCGCTGGATGCTTCGAGCACGACGATGCTGGAGCAGGCGCGCCAGGTTGCGTCGCGGGCGCACGCGGCTGCCGTCACTGATCCGCCGCCGCGTGCGCCCCACGAGTCGATTGATGCGGACTGCCACAGCGCCATGGCGATCGCGCGCGAGATCGTTGATCAGTTTTTGCACGACAGCCCGATCGAATACGCAATTACGACCGTGCATTCGTTCAATGACGTTGATCGCAAGTGGTATGAAAAGGCAAGCGACGAATTGATCAGTTTGGGTTTTCAGCCCTTGGGTGACTTCGAGCCGCTGCATCTGACGCGAAGTCTCGGCAAGCGCTTGCTGGTTCGCTTGTTGGCGGATTCGCGCCGGCGTACCTTGGCTGCCTTGTGCCAGCGGGCGCGGCCGCAATTTGCGGCGGTGAAATCGTGGCCGGCGCGACTGCTGAAGACATCCAGCCGAAGCTCACAAATCGAGTTGGAAACTGAAATGGCGGACGGCAAATTCATCGTTACCACCAACACCCGCGGTCTTGACGCACTGGCGTTTCCGCCACAGCTTGACGTCGTGAGGATGCAAGGGAAGACGGCGCTGAGCGATTTATGCAGCGTTCATTCCGAGCGAGTGCGCGAGTACAAGACGGCCCATAGTCCCATGGTCGAGGTGTGCATGCGCAACACGCGCCAGGCTTTCGAACTGCAGGAACGCCGCCGCGCGCTGACCGTCAAGTTTCGCGTGGGCGGCGGAGGGCTGAGCGGAATAGAACTGAAAAGTCTGCTCGGCTCTCGTTACGCCGCTCTGGGAGCACAAGTGCGCACCGAAGTCGCACACTTGCTGGCGGAAACCCGCGATCAGGTGCCATTGGCATGACGAAGGCCGAAATCAACGACGAAGTTAAAGTCCCGGTCATCGCCATCGATGGCCCCTCGGCTTCGGGGAAGGGAACGGTGGCGCAAGCGGTCGCGTCCGAGTTGGGTTTTCACTACCTGGATAGCGGTGCGCTGTATCGCCTGGTAGCGCTCGCCGCGCTGCGGGCCGGCGTCGGCGACGCCGAGGCTTTGGGCGAGCTGGCACAACGGCTTCCCGCTGAATTTCGTGGTGCGGAAATTTTCCTCGACGGCGAGCGGGTGACCGACGCGATTCGAACCGAAGAGATGTCCGCGGCTTCTTCACGCGTTGCGGTGATCGCGTCGGTTCGCAAAGGCTTGATACACCGTCAGCACGCGTTTCGCCGCGCACCGGGCCTGGTCGCCGATGGCCGCGATATGGGAAGCGCGGTGTTCCCCGATGCGGTGCTCAAGGTGTTTCTCACGGCGAGCGCGCAAGAGCGGGCAAATCGCCGCTATAAACAGTTGAAACAAAAAGGATTAAGTGCTAACCTTGGCGCCCTTTTGCAGGGGATAGAGGAACGCGACCGGCGCGATGCGGCGCGCGCCTTGGCGCCTTTGCAACAGTGCGCGGATGCACATGTGCTTGATACCACGACCTTAAGCATCGACGAAGCGGTGCGAAAAGTGATTCAGTGGTTCCACGGTGCGGCGCGCCCGGTCCCATCCCATTGACCGAACTCTGCCGGATCGAGACAAGCCTTCATGCGCGTCTCAACAGTGATCCGCGGTTCGTCATCGGATGGGTTGATTAATCAACCCGTTGTTCGCAACGGAAACTGAAATGTCCTGACAATCTATGAAATCCGCAATCGAAACCCCAGTCTCTCAAAACCAAAATATGGATAGCTTTGCCGCGTTGTTTGAAGACAGCCTGACTCGTCAGGAAATGCGCGCCGGCGAAGTCATCACCGCCGAGGTGGTCCGCGTCGACCAGAACTTTGTGGTGGTAAACGCCGGACTCAAGTCCGAGAGCTTCATCGCCGCCGAAGAATTCAAGAACGAACGCGGCGAGATTGAAGTTGTTCCCGGCGATTACGTCTCGGTTGCCATCGAGGCGCTCGAGGACGGTTATGGAGAGACGCGCTTGTCGCGTGAAAAAGCCAAGCGCCTGGCGGCCTGGACTGACCTCGAGAAGGCGATGGAAGAGGGCACGCTGGTGCAAGGCCTGGTCAACGGCAAGGTCAAAGGCGGCTTGACCGTGATGGTCAACGGTATTCGCGCCTTCTTGCCTGGTTCACTGGTGGATGTACGCCCGGTGAAAGACACTAACCCCTACGAGGGCAAGAATCTCGAATTTAAGGTGATCAAGCTCGATCGGAAGCGCAACAACGTGGTGGTGTCACGCCGCGCGGTGCTGGAAGCCAGCCAGGGTGCGGAACGCCAGGCGCTGCTGTCATCGTTGCAGGAAGGGGCTACCGTCAAGGGCATCGTCAAGAACATCACCGATTACGGTGCGTTCGTCGACCTCGGCGGCATCGACGGTCTTCTGCATATCACCGATCTGGCGTGGCGCCGCGTCAAGCATCCGTCCGAAGTATTGGCGGTAGGCGATGAAGTGGAAGCTAAAGTGCTCAAGTTCGACCAGGAGAAAAACCGTGTGTCGTTGGGCTTGAAGCAGTTGGGCGAGGACCCGTGGATCGGATTGGCGCGCCGTTATCCGCCGAGCACCCGCATGTTCGGCAAGGTGAGCAATCTGACCGACTACGGTGCGTTCGTGGAAATCGAGTCCGGCATCGAAGGCCTGGTGCACGTGTCGGAAATGGATTGGACCAACAAGAACGTGCATCCGGCTAAAGTGGTCAGCCTGGGTGACGAAGTTGAAGTCATGATTTTGGAAATCGACGAAGACCGCCGCCGCATTTCACTCGGCATGAAGCAGTGCAAGCCGAATCCTTGGGAAGAGTTCGCGTCCAATTTCAACAAGGGCGATCGCGTGAGAGGCAGCATCAAATCGATTACCGACTTCGGGATTTTTGTCGGCCTGCCGGGCGGCATCGACGGCTTGGTGCATCTGTCAGACCTGTCCTGGAGCGTTCCCGGCGAGGAGGCAGTACGTAACTACAAGAAGGGTGACGAGGTCGAGAGCGTGGTGGTGTCGGTTGACGTTGAGCGCGAGCGCATTTCGCTGGGCATCAAGCAAATCGAAGGGGACCCGTTTAACAATTTCGTTGCCGTGCATGACAAAGGCAGCATGGTGGACGGCGTGGTCAAGTCAATTGACGCCAAAGGTGCGGTCATTCAGATTGACACCGATATCGAAGGTTACCTGCGTGCATCCGAAATCTCGCGTGATCGCGTCGAAGACATCCGCGCGCATCTGAAAGAAGGCGACAAAGTCTCGGCGATGATCATCAACGTCGATCGCAAGAACCGGGCGATCAACTTGTCGATTAAGGCAAGAGATCAGGCAGATGAAAGCGAAGCGATGCAAAAAGTAGCCGCGGAAGCACCGGTCAACGCAGGCACCACTAATCTGGGCGCGCTGCTCAAGGCGAAATTGGACAACAAGAACACCGCATAGACGGATTGCGTCATGACCAAGTCGGAGTTGATTGCAAAGTTGGCGGGGCATTTTCCGCAGCTCGTCGCAAGCGATGCTGAGCTCGCGGTGAAGATGATTCTCGATGCGATGGCCAAGAGTTTGTCGCAGGGCCATCGTATTGAGATTCGCGGGTTTGGAAGTTTCGGGCTCAATTATCGGCCGCCGCGCACCGGCCGAAATCCCAAGTCAGGCGAAAGAGTGCAAGTGCCGGCCAAGCATGTCCCGCATTTCAAAGCCGGCAAGGAATTGCGGGAACGGGTCGATCTCGAGCTTCAGCCCAAGTAGGCAATTGGGCTCGGTCACTGGACAAGGCGGCATCATCTCGCGATCGTGCCGCCTTTTTCTTTCGGAGAATCTCCGATGACGCGCTATCTGTGGTGGGGCGGGCGCGTTCTTTTATTTCTGGTCCTGCTCGGATTCGCGCTGAAAAATCAAGATGCCGTCACATTACGTTTTTATCTCGGCGCTGAGTGGCAAGCGCCACTGATTCTGATTCTTCTCGTCTTCGTGATTATCGGCGTGGTGATCGGAGTCCTGGGCAGCCTGTCGTTCATTCTGCGGCAACGCAGAGAGCTGATCAGTCTGCGGCGCCGCGCGCGCGAAAAAAATGACAACGATGTCGATCGCTCCGCGTAAGCGATAATGGAATTCGAATATTGGTGGTTGCTGGGCTTGCCGTTGTTTTTCGCGCTCGGCTGGCTCGCTGCGCGCATTGACATCAAGCAAATCATTTCCGAATCGCGCGCGTTGCCGCTGTCGTACTTCAAAGGGCTCAACTTCCTGCTCAACGAACAACCGGACAAGGCAATCGAAGCGTTCATCGAAGTGGTGAAGGTCAGCCCGGAAACGGTGGAGTTGCATTTTGCGTTGGGCAGCTTATTCCGCCGGCGCGGAGAGGTTGAGCGCGCGATTCGCATGCACCAGAATCTGGTGGACCGCCCCTACCTGGCGGCCGAGCAAAAACTCACCGCGGTGTACGAGCTGGCGCAAGACTATCTGAAGGCCGGCCTGCTTGATCGCGCGGAGGATCTGTTCATCAAATTGCAAGACACCAGCTACAGTCAAGCGGCGCTTAAATTCCTGCTGGATATTTACGAGCTGGAGAAAGAGTGGGAGAAGGCGATTGAATCGTCGCGCCGCATGGACGTGATCACCGGGCAGTCGAGCGCGAAGGACATCGCGCATTTCTACTGCGAATTGGCGTCGGTCGAAATGACGCATTCGCGTTGGGACGCGGCGCGTGCTTATCTGGATGAGGCACTGAGAGTCAATCGCAAGTGCACTCGGGCCAATCATTTGCACGGTGAACTGGAGTTTGCTCAAGGTAATTTCCAGGCGGCGATCGACGCGTGGAAGCGCATCGAGTCGCAGAGCCCAGGCTACCTGACGTTGTGCGCGGAGAAATTGAGCCTCGCATACCAAAAATTGGATCGCGTCGAAGAAGGCTTACAGCTTCTGAGCAGTTACCTATCCAATTACCCATCGTTGGATCTGCTCAACGTGGTGGTACAAATAGAGCTCGAAGTGCACGGACAGGAGACGGCCTATCGGCTGTTGCGCGATGAACTGCGGCGGAATCCGACGCTGCTGGGGTTGGACAAATTGCTCGAGGCACAATTGATGGACGCGCCACCGGAGAAGCGCAATGATCTGCAATTGATCCGCAATCTGGTGCATCAGCACACGCGCAGTCTTGCCCTGTACAAATGCGATCAGTGCGGTTTTCGCGCACGCGTCTTTTATTGGCATTGCCCCGCGTGCAACGGCTGGGAAACTTATCCGCCGCGCCGCACCGAGGAGCGGGAGCTCGCAGCGTGAGCGATCCACGCGTAATCGTCGCGTTGGATTTTACCGATCCTGTGGCTGCACTGGCGTTGGCGGATCGACTGGAGCCCGCGCAATGCCGATTGAAGGTTGGCAAAGCGTTGTTTACCAGTGCCGGTCCGACGCTGGTGCGGCAATTGGTCGATCGCGGTTATGGTGTTTTTTTGGATCTCAAATTTCACGATATCCCCAACACTGTCGCACAGGCGTGCAAAGCCGCCATGCGTCTAGGCGTGTGGATGATCAATGTGCACGCGAGCGGCGGCGGCGCCATGCTGCGGGCGGCGCGCGATGCGCTGGCGGATGCCGACACTCGGTTGATCGCGGTGACGGTACTGACCAGCATGGATGCGACCGACCTGCGCGAAATCGGCGTCCAGGCAGAACCGCTGGCGCAGGTGGAACGGCTGGCGTGGTTAGCCAAAGATTGTGGCCTCGACGGTGTGGTGTGTTCAGCGCAGGAAGCAAGCGTGGTACGGTCGCTTTGTGGAGATGCTTTCCTGCGCGTGACACCGGGAATCAGGTTGGCGGGAGACGCGCCGGATGATCAGAAACGCGTGATGACTCCGGCACGTGCGTGCGCTGCCGGCGCAAGTTACCTGGTAGTCGGCAGACCGGTGACAGGCGCGGACGATCCATTGGCGGTCGTGCGGAAAATCAATCAGGAAATCGCGGAGGCCACGAATTGAAAATCACCGTCATCGGAACCGGTTACGTGGGCTTGGTGTCAGGTGCCTGCTTCGCCGACTTGGGAAACGATGTTCTGTGTCTGGATGTCGATGCGGCGAAAATAGATTTGCTCAAGAGCGGCGGCATGCCGATTTATGAGCCCGGGCTTGAGTCCCTGGTCAGGCAAAACGTCGCGGCGGGAAGACTGCGCTTTACCACGGACGTCGCGCAGAGCGTAGCGCATGGCCGTCTGCAATTTATCGCGGTGGGCACGCCGCCGGATGAGAACGGCGCGGCCGATCTCAACTATGTGCTGGCGGCCGCACGCGGGATTGGACGTCATATGGATCAGTTCAAAGTGGTGGTGGACAAATCCACGGTGCCGGTCGGCACGGCGGAGAAAGTCAGCGCCGCGATTCGGGACGAAATTGCGAAACGCGGAAAGCACGTCGATTTCGCGGTGGTATCCAACCCGGAGTTTCTGAAAGAGGGCGCAGCGGTGAATGACTTCATGCGGCCGGATCGCATCGTCGTCGGCTCCGGAAACGAAGAGGCGACGCACACCATGCGCGAACTGTATGCGCCGCTGGTGCGCAATCATGATCGCATGCTGGTCATGGACGTGCGTTCCGCGGAACTCACCAAATACGCCGCAAACGCCATGTTGGCGGCGCGCATTTCATTTATGAACGAGCTGGCGAATTTGTCCGAGAAACTCGGCACGGATATCGAGCAGGTGCGGCTCGGCATCGGCTCCGATCATCGCATTGGCTATCATTTTTTATATCCCGGCTGTGGGTACGGCGGTTCGTGCTTTCCCAAAGACGTGCAGGCACTATGCAAAACGGCGGAACAAGCCGGCAGCCCCTTGCATATCATGCGCGTGGTGGAACAAGTGAACGAGCGGCAGAAGCACCGTCTTCTGGAGAAAGTCGATGCGCGCTTCGGTTCTTCGCTCGCCGGGAAAACCATTGCGCTATGGGGGCTCGCATTCAAGCCGAATACCGATGACATGCGCGAGGCGCCGAGCCAAATTGTGGTGCGCGGTCTGCTGGAACGCGGCGCTCGCATCGTTGCCTACGATCCGGTGGCGATGAAGGAAGCCAAGCGCATTTTTGGTGACCTGCCGCAATTGAATTATGTTGACGCGCCGCTTGCCTGCCTGGATAACGCCGACGCTTTGCTGATTCTGACCGAGTGGAAGGAATTTCGCAGTCCCGACTTCGACGATATGAAGCGGCGTCTGCGCGCGCCGCTGATTCTGGACGGACGCAATTTATACGATCCGGCGATGATGCGGCGCGCCGGATTTGAATACAGCGGCATTGGACGAAGCTGATTCGGCGTCGAGAATGCACGCCATCACAGAGTTGCACTAGCGGATAAAGAAACGTGAACCGAGAGAAGAACGACGCTCAATTCACTGCTCTGAAGCAGGCGCTGATGCAGGCGCGCGTGCTGGTGGTGGGCGATGTCATGTTGGACCGCTACTGGTTCGGCGACGTGAATCGGATCTCGCCCGAGGCACCGGTACCCGTGGTTAAAGTCGATCGCACTGAGGAACGGCTGGGAGGTGCGGCCAACGTGGCGCGCAACGCGGCCGCGATCGGCGCACGTACCACGCTGCTGTCGGTGGCAGGCGCGGACGAAGCGGCGGACGCGATCGGCGTGCTGCTGAAAGCGGCAGGCATCGACGGGCAGATTCATCGTGATCGGCAATTGTCCACCACGATCAAATTGCGCGTGATCGGGCGTCAGCAGCAGTTGCTGCGTATCGACTTTGAAACCGAGCCGGGACACGAGGCCCTGGTCGCGAAGCTGGCGGACTTCGAAGCGCGGCTGCCGCAGACTGACGTGGTGATTCTTTCCGACTATGGCAAAGGCGGGCTCAAGCACATTGAGCGTATGATCGAATTGGCTCGCGCCGCCGGCAAGCCTGTGGTCGTGGACCCCAAGGGCGATGACTACACGCGCTATCGCGGAGCAACTATGATCACTCCGAATCGCGCGGAGTTTCGCGAAGTCGCCGGACGCTGGAGCGATGAAGACGATCTGACGCGCCGCGCCGACGAATTACGCCGCGGCTTGGACCTGAAAGCATTGCTGCTGACGCGAAGCGAAGAAGGCATGACCTTATTTACCCACGGCGCGCGTCTGCATGTCGGCGCGCAAGCGCGTGAAGTGTTCGACGTGAGCGGAGCGGGGGACACCGTGATCGCGGTGCTGGCCGCTACGCTGGCCAGCGGTGCGACGCTGGACGATGCGGTAGGCTGGGCCAATCGCGCCGCGGGCATCGTGGTGGGTAAGCTGGGAACCGCAGTGGTGCATCAAGATGAACTATTCATGAGTGACTTCAAGACATGACGATCGTGGTCACCGGCGCGGCCGGATTCATCGGTTCCAATCTGGTGAAGGCGTTGAATCAGCGCGGCGAATCCGACATTCTCGCCATCGACAATCTGACCAAGGGAGAGAAGTTTTCCAATCTGCTTGATTGTGAGATTGCCGAGTACCTGCACAAGGACGCGTTTCTCGCGGCTTTGCTGGCCGGTGCGTTCGACGGGGAAGTGACGGCGATTCTGCATCAAGGCGCCTGCGCCGATACGCTTGAGCGGGACGGTCGCTACATGATGGAAAACAATTACCGCTACTCGCTCGACTTGCTCGATTATTGTCAGGCGGAAGAAGTTCCGTTGATTTACGCCTCATCCGCCGCGGTGTACGGAGCCGGCACGGTGTTTAAGGAAGAGCGCGAATTCGAGCGACCTCTCAATGTCTACGGTTACTCCAAATTCTTGTTTGATCAAACCGTGCGGCGCAAGCTGGAACAAGGCGGCGGACAGATTGTGGGTCTGCGTTACTTCAATGTCTACGGTCCGCGCGAAGCACACAAAGCGCGCATGGCGTCGGTGGCGTGGCATGCGTTCGAGCAACTGCGCAGCGAAGATAAAGTGAAATTATTCGAGGCGAGCGCCGCGTTTGCCGCCGGTGAGCAGAAGCGCGATTTCATTGCGGTAGATGACGTCGTGAAAGTGATTTTATATTTTCTGGATCATCCCAAGCGCTCGGGACTTTTCAATTGCGGCACGGGCCGTGCGCAGACTTTCAATGAACTCGCCGCCGCGACGATCAACGCAGTGCGCCGTTCCGGCGGTGAACAGCCGCTGTCGTTGCAGCAGATGCAGACTACCGGCTTGATTGAATATATTCCTTTCCTCCCCGGATTGAAGGAGCGCTATCAGAGCTTTACCGAAGCCGACGTTTCACGCTTGCGTGAGGCGGGATACGCCGAATCGTTTGCCAATGTGGAGGTTGGGGTCGGGCGCTACGTGGAATGGCTGCTGCGCAATTGTACATAGCGACATAAGTCTACTGCGCGACTCTGATGCGAAGTCGGGCGGTGCTCGCGATCCTCACCTACTGTCGTGTAGGCTCCGGTCGCTGTGCTCCGTCCTCCTTCACCTCAGCGCCGCTCGCTACGACTTCTGTCGCTATGTATAGCTGCGGCAACGCGCGTCACGCTTACTTCGCGATCTTCGCAGATCGATAATATTTGGAACTTGCTTCATGGATCGCTTCGCTGAATATAAAACGCTCGATGACTTCGTAGGCAACACGCCCTTGGTGCGCTTGAAGCGGTTGCCCGGTCAGTCGAGCAACGTGGTGCTGGCGAAGCTGGAAGGCAATAATCCGGCTGGATCGGTCAAAGACCGGCCCGCGCTATCGATGATTCATCGCGCGGAAGAGCGCGGGACCATCAAACCCGGAGACACGCTGATCGAGCCTACCAGTGGCAACACCGGCATCGCGTTGGCGATGGTGGCGGCGATGCGCGGTTACCAGATGATTCTTGTCATGCCGGAGCACTTGTCGATCGAGCGGCGTCAGAGCATGGCGGCGTTTGGCGCGAAATTTGTGTTGACGTCGAAAGACGGCGGTATGGAGCTGGCGCGCGATGTCGCCGAACAGATGCAAGCGCGCGGCGAAGGTTTGATCCTCGATCAGTTCGCCAACCCCGATAATCCGCGCGCGCACTACGAAACCACGGGACCGGAAATCTGGCGCGACACGCAGGGGCGTATTACGCATTTTGTATCCAGCATGGGAACCACCGGCACCATCATGGGTTGCGCGCGTTACTTGAAGGAAAAAAATCCGGCAATTCGGATCGTTGGTTGCCAGCCGACGCCAGGGTCACAGATTCCGGGCATTCGCAAATGGCCTGACGCTTATTTGCCGAAAATTTTTGATCGCAGCCGCGTCGATCAAGTGATCGAAGTGAGCCAGGCCGACGCGGAAGAAATGACCCGGCGTATGGCGAAAGAAGAGGGACTGTTCGCCGGCATCTCGTCGGGCGGCGCGATGTGGGTGGCACTGCAAGTGAATGCCCAGGTGCGCGACGCCTGCATCGTCACCATCGTGTGCGATCGCGGCGACCGCTATCTTTCGACCGGGGTGTTTCCCGCCGAGTAGGTCGGTTGCCGATTCCAGCCCGTCAGTTTTTGTTCCTTGCTACTCCCGGCTTGCCACCCTAGGTGCGAGAGACCTAATACAACCCGAGCAAGTTCCTCTTGACAATTCTCAAATTCAAACTAACAATCTTAAGGCGACGAGAAAATCTGCTTGGACGCCAAACTCGCAAACTGATCAGAAAATGGGGGATGCTTGATGGTGAACGTGGATCCAAGGCTGCAATCAATAGAACCACCCGTGCTTATCCGGTTGTCACACCCGCCCACCAGATATAGTTACGCGCGATTTTGCGGCATAGCGCTCAGCATAGGTGGGCGCGGTGACATCGCCGGCGATACCGAGCAGGGAACGGAATGCGTTGAACGGATAGAAGCGAC
>JAYUZG010000103.1:0-3463 GCA_043751985.1 Betaproteobacteria bacterium | reverse complement strand
GTGTTTCGACGCCTTCGGCCACCAAAGTCATGTTCAGGTTTTTCCCCAACGCAATGATGGCCTTGGTAATGGCCGCATCGTCCTGGTCGCCGGGAAGATCGCGAATAAATGAGCGATCGATTTTCAGCGTGTCGAGCGGAAATTGCTTCAGGTGCGCCAGTGAAGAGTAACCGGTTCCGAAATCGTCGATGGCAAGGCGGATGCCCAAGTTCTTTAGCGCCGTCATCGTCTGCAGCGTCTTATCGACGTTGCGCATGATCATGCTCTCGGTGATCTCCAGCTCCAAAAAGGCCGGATCCATCGCGGTCTCTTCGAGGATGGACGCGATGTCCGGCAACAGGTTGGCGTCGGAAAACTGTCGCGCCGACAGGTTAACCGCCACGGTCATCGGCGGCAGGCCTTTTTCTTCCCGCCACGCCTTCGTTTGAAGGCAAGCGGTTCTGAGTACCCATCTGCCGATCGGGACGATAAGGCCGGTTTCTTCGGCCAGCGAGATAAATTGCAACGGCGACACCAGCCCGAGATCCGGGTGTTGCCAGCGGATCAGCGCTTCCATGCCCACCACTTTACCGCCATGCAGTTCGATCTTGGGCTGATAGTGCACCTGGAACTCATTGCGCTCCAGTGCGCGCCGTAGACTCGATTCCAGCGCCAGTCGTTCAAACGAGTTTGTCTTCAACTGTTCGGAATGAAACTGGAAGTTGTTCTTGCCTTCTCCTTTTGCGTGATACATGGCGATGTCCGCTTTGGTCATCAACGTCTGTTCGTCCTCTCCGTCCTGCGGGTAAACACTGATGCCGATGCTGGCTGTCAGGCGCAATTCGTGACCGGATATCTCAAACGGCTTGACCACGGCGGCGACAATTTTTCCGGCCGCAGTGGCCACTCCCGCGGGTTCGCGCAATTCCTCCAGCAATATGACGAACTCATCGCCGCCCAAACGGGCCACGGTGTCGCTCTGTCGCACGCAGTGTCCAAGCCGCCTGCCGATCTCTTGCAGATAAGTATCGCCGGCTTCATGTCCCAGGGTGTCGTTGATATTCTTGAACCGGTCGAGGTCAAGAAAGAGCACCGCCAAGCCTTGGTTGTTGCGCTGGGCGCGGACGATCCCTTGATGCAGAATCTGACTAAAGTGGGCGCGGTTTGGCAGCGTGGTGTGGCCATCGTGATACGCGAGAAACTGGATGCGCTCTTCCGCCGCTTTCTTCTCCGTGATGTCTCGGCCGACACCGCGGTAGCCGCGGAAATTACCTTGCGCGTCGAAGATCGGCCGGCCGCTGATGCTGAATTGGCGTGATGTCCCGTCCATGGCGAGGCGCTGATAGGTGAGGTCCTGGAATGACTCGCGCGCATCGAGCGTCGCCTGGTGTGCTGACCATTCGTTCTCGGACAGCACGATACCCGGCTGCTCGCGCCGGGTCTTGCCCAGGCTTGCTGCCGGACTGGCGCCGCCCTTCCGCAGAAACCCTTCGGAGAAAAACGTGAACCGCAAATTCTCGTCCTGCTCCCAATACCAATCCGAAGACAACTCAGTCAGCTCGCGGAATCGAGTTTCGCTTTCTTCGTTTTTCGCGATCGCTCGCTCGCGCTCCAGTTTGAAGTGCGCTTCCTTGAGGGCGAGCGAGAGATAGGCGGCGATTTGGCTGAGAAGCGCAATATCGCTATCGCGCCACGTCTTGGAATTCAGAGTACCCAGGCAGAGTAAATGCAACAGACCCTGGTGATCGGAGAGCGGCGCCCCCAGGACTGACAGCGTGGTGACACGGCTCAGCGCGACGGGGAAGTCTATGCACGCCAGCAGATCGGCGCCGGCGTCCGCGATCGCGATCGATTTCCCCGCTCGAATGCCGGCCAGATGCAGGGGAAACCGCGATAGATCCAGAGTCAGTCCAATCGTCGATGGGATAGCCGGCGGCTCAACCGAGGCCTTGATTTGAAGCTGCCCGCCGGGGTCGATGCTGCAGTAGGCGCCCCACACGCCATCGAAGCGTTGAACGACCACGCGCAAGATCGCCTGAATCAAGTCCTCAACCTTCAGTTGTCGATTGGCAAGCGCGGTGATCTCGTTCTGCAATTCGAGGCTGGTATGGCGATCGCGCAACGCTTGTTCTTTTTGCAGTTGATGCTGCGATTCCTTCCGATAAATCCAGATGGAATAACCGGTCAACAGCGCGAATAAGAGGAAAGGCATCCACACGCGGCGCAGCCAGTTTTCCCAGATCACACCGCGTGACATCGCCACGTACGCCGTCAGCGGGTAGCCGGTAAGACGTCGATAGGAGATCAAACGGTACTCGGGGACGAGCGTGCTCATCCCTTCCACTCGACCACTATGCGGAAACGCGTTTGCGCGAAGCGTATCCAGCAAAATACCTTTGTTTGGAGCGGAATACACTTGTTGGGGGTTGGGTACTTCGGGCCAGCGCGCTTGCAGCACGCCATCGTCACGCAACAATCCGATTGCGCCATTGCCGGTGAGCGAAACCGGTCGCCATATTTCCTGCTCTCTGCTCAGCGGGACATTGGCACTGAGGATGAAGCGCGGTTCACCCGCCTCATCCCGGACCGCGTAGCGCAGGGAGATGACCCATTGCTTGGATATCGGGCCGTAGATGGGCGGTCCGAGCTGCAGCCCCGGCAGCGCCAATGCATTCCTGATACTCGCCTGTATCGCCGGATTGTCCTGCGTCCGCGGCAATGCCTCGCCATACGGCACGTTCGAGGAGGCCAGGTACAGTCCTTCAACCGAGAACAAATTGACAATCGCGATCCGGTCGTCCGTTGTCTTGAAACGGACGAGCAAATCGTGCACCGCCCGATGAGTGCCGGAGCCACCGGCTGCTTGAACGTCTTGTGCCAGCGTCTGCAGGCTCAATTCAAAATGTCGAAAGAACAAGCCGGAAGATCGCGCCGTCAACAGCGCCAGATTATCGAGACTGCTTAATTGTTCTTCTTTGGCTGAATGCCACGCGTAGAGCCCGAATGCCGCCGCCACCAACGCAGCCACGCTGACCAGAAGCATCGCGGCGCGGGGAAGCGGTCTTTGCAAGGCAGCCATGGTGTTTGTCTACGCCATCAACCGGCAACGCGCGCGCGGATACGAACGCGCGCTGCGCCAAATACAGCGGTTTTGAAATACGCCAGCCGGACTGCAAACTCCATGACAGTGAGGAGCCTTTACTCAGCAGTCGCCAATTAAGACGACACATTCCAAGTTTCGGCGCTCTATGATGGAGACGGCAGTGTGTCGCACAAGTTACCGACTTCTGAGTAACTTCGCACCTCAAACCGCTGGCTTCGCCAGCCAACGCCCCAAGGGGCGGAGAATTGGACTCGAAGAGATTCAATTAGTACCATTGCTCAGGCCTGACCCTTCCGCTACACGATCTGCTTGATCTTGGCGCTTACCGCAACTTCCGTATCGTCAGCACCGCTCAGGCGCTGCGTTTGCTCGCACAGTGAG
>JAYUZG010000102.1:0-9549 GCA_043751985.1 Betaproteobacteria bacterium | reverse complement strand
AAGATGCCCGAGCCTTGATCGCCGGTCGTGCGCACGGTCCATTCGCCCTCGGCATCGCGTGCGAGCATTCCACGCTGGAATTCGGTACGGCCGGGCGCTTTGCGAATGATGCTCGAACACTTTACTTTTAACGTCGGCAAAGGTGTGCTTTCGTTTTGCCCCATCAGCAACATTAGAGCGTCGCGCACGAATTGGTAGAAGGTCACCATCACCGCGACAGGATTGCCCGGCAAACCGAAGAAATGCGCACTGCCGATTTTCCCGTAGGCGAGCGGGCGCCCCGGTTTCATAGCGATCTTCCAGAACAACACGTCACCCAGCCGATCCAGCATTTGCCGCACGAAATCTGCCTCACCCACCGAAACGCCGCCGCTGGTGATCACCACGTCGGCGGCGGCGGCCGCGTCTTTGAATGCGGCTTCGACGGAAACCGGATCGTCGCGAATCACGCCCATGTCGAGCACATCGCAACCCAGGCGGGTCAACATTGCGTGCAGCGTATAGCGATTGCTATCGTAAATTTGTCCCGGTCCCAACGGCGCGCCAATCGAGACCAGTTCGTCGCCAGTGGAGAAAAAGGCCACACGCAACTTGCGAAACACAGAGACCTCGCCGATACCCAGCGAGGCGATCATTCCCAGTTCGGCGGCGCGCAACAACTGACCCTGTTGGAAAACTGTTTGCCCAAGCTTGAGATCCTCGCCAGCGTAACGCAGGTTTTGCCCTGCTTGTTGGCCAGGGCCGACGATGACATCATCGCCTTGCTTGCGTGCGCGTTCCTGCATCACGACCAGGTCAGCGCTTTCCGGAATGACTGCGCCGGTCATAATGCGTATGGCTTCACGCGTGCCCAGGCGGCCGCCGAACGGCTTTCCAGCGAAGGACGCACCGACGACCTTGAGCGAAGTTTCTGCGTCCGCATGGAGATCGGCGCAACGCATCGCGTAACCATCCATGGCGGAGTTGTCATGCGACGGCACGTTGAGTGTGGACACGACCGGTTGCGCCAGCACTCTACCGAGCGCGGAACGCAGGTGCATGCGCTCAATCCCGGTGATCGGGGTGAGAAACGCGCGGATGGTCTCGCGTGCCTTCGCTACCGGCATCGAGTTCGGATCGTAGTCTGGCGGCAGGTCTTTGAGACTCTTCGGGGAGGGAATCGGCATGGCGCGGAATCGGATTAGCCGCCGATGTAGGACATTTCAACTTTTCTCAGAGGGATCGTCGCGGCACTGCGAATCTCCGAGTAATTGTCGGCGCGGCCGCGCCAAGTCTGGCGCAACAGCGCGGCGATCTCTTCGTCGGCAGCTCCGCCACGAATCAGCGCGCGAAAATCGGTGCCGCGCGTGGCGAACAAACAAGTGTAGAGCGAACCTTCTGCCGACAGCCGCGCGCGTGTGCAATCCTTGCAGAAAGCCTGAGTGACGGAGGAAATAAATCCGACCTCGCCGCTGCCGTCCCGGTAACGCCAGCGTTCCGCCACTTCGCCAGGATAATTCGGTTCCATCGATTCAATTGGGAATACCTGATTGATGCGCGCGACCAGTTCGGCGGAGGGGACCACATGCCCCATCTTCCAGCCGTTGCTATTGCCCACGTCCATGAACTCGATGAAGCGCAGAATCATTCCGCTGCCCTTGAAATGCCGCGCCATGTCGAGGACGGTGTGGTCGTTGACGCCGCGCTTGACCACCATGTTGACCTTGATTGAGGCGAAGCCGACCCGCTGTGCTTCGGCGATGCCTTCGAGCACGCTCGCCACCGGAAAGTCCACGTCGTTCATGGCGCGGAACACGCGATCGTCGAGCGAATCGAGGCTGACCGTGACGCGCTTCAACCCGGCATTTTTCAGGTCGCGCGCTTTCTGCTTCAGCAGCGAGCCGTTGGTGGTGAGCGTCAGATCCAGATCGTCCCAGTACGCCAGCATCTCGATCAATTTTTCCAGCTTGCGCCGTACCAGCGGCTCGCCGCCGGTGATGCGGATTTTCTCGACGCCCTGGTCGCGGAAAATTCTGACCATGCGGTGAATTTCGCCGAAGCTCAGCAATTGCTCCCGCTCGAGGAACTGGAAGTCCTTGCCGTAGACTTCCTTTGGCATGCAGTAGGTGCAGCGGAAGTTGCAGCGGTCTGTCACCGAGATGCGTAGATCGCGCAACGAGCGGCCGCGGGTGTCGATCGGACCCGGTTTGGTCAGGTGCTGCGCAACGGGCGGGACAACATCGTTCATGGAATTGAGCAGGTAGACAGGCAGGGGCCTTGCCGTCGGCAGGTGCTTAAGGGCATTATATCGCATCGAATATAACGCACTGGTTTGCGTAGTTATCCGGCCAAGGCGCGAAGGCGTACCAGTTCATGAAGGTTTTTGGATTCGCCGGGTACTCCGGTAGCGGTAAAACCACTTTGATCGACCGCCTCATTCCGCTTTTGATGCGCCGCGGGTTACGAGTATCGGTGATCAAGCACGCGCATCACGAGTTCGAGCTCGATCAACCGGGAAAGGATTCGTGGCGGCATCGCAAGGCGGGCGCGCGCGAAGTGCTGGTTTCGTCGGCTCGGCGTTGGGCATTGATTCACGAGAACGAGGGCGAGCAGGAGCCTTCCCTGGCACAGCAGCTCGGGCGTTTCTCGGAGTGCGATCTGGTTCTGGTGGAGGGGTACAAGACCGCGGCGATCGCTAAATTAGAAGTGCATCGCGCGGTCAACGGCAAACCGTGGTTGTATTGCGCCGATGCTAATATCGCCGGCATCGTGACGGACCAAATTCCGCGGACATCGCTGCCGGTGTTTGGGTTGGATGAGCACCAAGGTATCGCGCAGTTTATTGTCGATCACGCGCGCAAATTCGAGTTGAGTGGCGCCGGAGAAATTCTTGGAAAGAGGACAGATGATTGAAGTACGTTACTTTGCAAGACTGCGTGAAGTACTCGGCACCGATGCCGAGTCACTCAGCCTCCCCTTGAACGTGCGCGATGTGGCGGGTCTTACCGCTTACTTGCAAGGGCGCGGAGAAGTATGGGCGCGCGAGCTTGGCGTGGGCCGCGCGTTCCGCGTCGCGGTCAATCAAGACATGGCGGCGCCCGACAGCGTGCTGAGAGACGGTGATGAAATCGCTTTTTTTCCGCCGGTAACCGGAGGTTGAGATGCCGGTGAAGGTGCAAGTTGAAGATTTCAACGTGGGCACTGAGGTGGCGAACCTGAGCCGAGGCCGCACCCGCGTCGGCGCGATCGCGAGTTTCGTCGGTTTGGTGCGCGACGTGAATGAGGGCGACGCGGTCGGTGGGATGACGCTGGAACATTACCCCGGCATGACCGAGAAAGCGTTAGAGAACATTGTGTCAGAAGCGCGTTCGCGCTGGGATATCGACGACGCCCTGGTGATTCATCGCGTCGGCAGCTTGCAACCGGGAGATCAAATCGTGCTGGTGGTCGTGAGCAGCGCGCATCGCGGCGACGCGTTTCAGGCCTGCGAATTCCTGATGGATTATCTGAAGACGCGTGCGCCATTCTGGAAAAAGGAACGCACTGCGCAGGGTGAGCGCTGGGTGGACGCGCGATCGAGCGACGACGCGGCCGCGCAGCGGTGGGCAGAATCGCACGGCGGGTGACCGGATGGCGCGGCGCAGACTCCTGCAATGACGAGCGCTGCTTCGGCGAAGGCACACGGACCGGTGCGAAAAGCTCGCGCGGCGCGAGCCGCTGTCGCCCCGGTCACCAAGACGGCCGGGAAACGAGCTGCGGATCGTGCCGACGCGAAGCGAGCACACGGGCCGCAAATTCGCATCATGCTGCGCGACGCCATCGCCATGGGACCGGGCAAGGCGGCGCTGCTTGCCCATATCGGCGCGACCGGCTCGATCTCCGCCGCGGCGCGTCAGTTGGGAATGTCCTACCGGCGAGCCTGGATGCTGGTCGACACCATGAACCAGTGCTTCAACCTCGCGCTGGTAGAGACGTTGACCGGCGGCAAGCGGGGAGGTGGTGCCGCGCTGACCGAATACGGCCGTGACGTGCTTGAGCGCTATCACGCCATTGAAAGCAAGGCGGCGCGCAGCGTGGCGCGCGAGCTGGCTGCATTCTCGCAGTTGATGCTCAAACCTTGAGATGACGTGGGGTCAGATATGACGTGGGGGTTGACAGGTGCGCTATATATAGTGGAACATAACGACAAAGGGTGCCGAGGCGTAGCGAGCGTCGCGGACAAGACCCTCCCCGCGAAAATGTAGTTGGATCATCCAGGCAGCCTGCGGGCTGCTTTCTTTTTTGTGTCGAGGTGCGTGCTTGTGCGGGATCCATGC
The DNA here is from genome assembly GCA_043751985.1 of Betaproteobacteria bacterium. GTDB lineage: Bacteria > Pseudomonadota > Gammaproteobacteria > Burkholderiales > JAYUZG01 > JAYUZG01. The sequence continues at coordinate 5,254 of JAYUZG010000102.1, read as the reverse complement.
ATGAAGAAACGAATTCTCCGCGCCGGACTGGCGTTGGCGGTTTTAATCGGGAGCCAAGGGGCCGCGGCAACCGAGTTGATCGTCTCGGCTGCCAGCAGCTTGACCGGGGCGTTCACCGAACTGGCGGCGCGCTTCGAACGCACGCATCCCGGCGTGAAAGTGTTGTTCAATTTCGCCGGATCGGGCGCGTTGGTGCAGCAGGTGATGCGCGGCGCGCCGGTCGATGTTATGGCGACTGCCGATCTGGAGACCATGGATCGCGCGGCCGCGCAAAAACTGTTGTTGAACGATACGCGGCGAGTGTTCGTGCGCAACCGCCTGGTGCTGGTTGCGGCAACGGCATCCAACGTGAAGATAAACAGTCTCGCGGACCTGCTGCGGGGCGATCTGCATCGTATCGCCGTGGGTCTGCCGGACAGCGTGCCCGCGGGAAGCTTCGCCAAGCAAGCGTTGGAGGCAGCGGGGCTGTGGCAGGCGTTGTACGGCAAGTTCATCTTCACCCAGAACGTGCGACAAGGCCTGGACTACGTCGCGCGCGAAGAGGTGGACTTGGCTTTCGTTTTTCACACAGACGTCGCAGCGCCGCCATCGCGCGTGAGGAAAGTTCTCGACGTCGAGGTGCGCACGCCGATTCTGTATCCGATTGCCGTCGTCAAAGGCAGTGCCAATGAAATGCTGGCGCGCCGCTTCGTCGATTTCACCGGATCGCCGGATGCCTCGCAGATCTTCGAACAATTCGGTTTTCTCAGGCCCTGATCGGCGTGGCAGGGGAAGCGCTGATTCCGTTGTTGCTGACCTTGAAAGTGGCGGGGTGGGCCACGCTGATTTCGCTGGTGCTTGGCGTGAGCGCTGGTTTTGTTCTGGCCCGCGGCCGCTTTCGCGGACGAGAATTGCTCGATGCCTTGTGTACTCTGCCGCTGGTATTGCCGCCCACGGTGATCGGCTATTACCTGCTGGTGCTGGTAGGCCGTAACGGCGCGCTGGGTGGATGGCTGGAAAGTTGTTGCGGCGTGACTTTGGTATTTACCTGGCAGGGCGCGGCGCTGGCCGCAAGTGTCGTGGCCTTCCCTTTGGTATTCAAGTCCGCGCGCGAAGCATTCGAAACCGTGGACCGGCAACTCGAGCATGCGGCGCGCGTGCTGGGTGTGTCCAACGGCGGCGTGTTCTTGCGCGTCACCTTGCCGCTCGCCTGGCGTGGAATTATCTCCGGCACCATGCTGGCGTTCGCGCGCGCGATGGGTGAGTTCGGTGCCACGCTGATGCTCGCCGGAAGTTTGCCGGGCCGCACGCAAACGTTGTCTCTCGCGGTCTATGACGCCGTGCAAGCAGGACGCGACTCGCTGGCCAACTTTCTGGTGCTGGTAACGTCGGTGGCGTGCATCTTGATTTTGCTGGTGTCGGGCAAGCTGCTGCGTCAGGCGCGCGCATGAAACTGTCGGTGGACATTCGCAAGACCCTGCATGCGCCGGACCGCGTGTTCAACATCGACGTGTGTTTTTCTTCTGACGATGACTTGATGGTGATCTTCGGCCCTTCCGGTTCAGGCAAGAGCGTCACCTTCCAGGCGATAGCCGGAATGGTGGCACCGGACGAGGGAAGTATTGCGCTCGGCGAGCGCACCTTGTATGACTCGCGGCGCGCGATCAACCTGGCGCCGCAAGTGCGCCGCATCGGATACTTGTTTCAGGACTACGCCTTGTTTCCGCATCTGACCGTGCGTCACAACGTGGGCTTTGCCGTCGGCGCTAGCATCACCGGCCGGCAAAATTTAGCCGCCCGCCGTCGCGTCAACGAATTGCTGGAAAATTTCGGTCTGCTGGAACTTGCCGACAGTTATCCGCTTCAGCTCTCGGGCGGGCAGCGGCAGCGCGTGGCACTGGCGCGCGCCTTGGCGCGCAAGCCCGATCTGCTGCTCCTGGATGAGCCGTTCTCGGCGTTGGATCCGTTGTTGCGCGATCGCACGCGCAAAGAGCTGCTCGCGGTGCAGTCGCAGTTTGGCGTGCCGATGGTGTTGATCACGCACGATCCTGCGGATCTTGAATTGTTCGCCGATCACCTCATCGTATTTGACAATGGTCGTGTGGTAGAGACCTTGTCACAACCGAATTCCGCGGCGAGCGGGGCATCGACGCAGCGCCTGCGTGAATTGCTGGCGCAGCTATATTGAATTTGCGTCGAGCGCTAAAACGATCGCGGCAATCCGAGAATGTGTTCCGCCACGTAGGACAGGATCAGATTGGTCGAGATCGGCGCGACTTGATAGAGGCGAGTTTCGCGGAACTTACGCTCGACGTCGTACTCGGCGGCAAAGCCGTAACCGCCGTGGAATTGCAGACAGGCATTGGCCGCTTCCCATGACGCCTTGGCGGCAAGGTATTTCGCCATGTTGGCTTCGGCGCCGCACGGCGCATGCCGATCGAACAAGTCGCAGGCTTTCCAGCGCATGAGATTTGCCGCTTCGATCTCGATATACGCTTCGGCGATGGGAAATTGCACACCCTGATTCTGGCCGATCGGCCGGCCGAATACGTTGCGTTCCTTTACGTATCGGGTCACTCGCTCGATGAACCAGTAGGCGTCGCCGATGCACTCGGCAGCGATGAGAGTGCGCTCCGCGTTCAAACCGTCGAGGATGTAGCGGAAGCCTTGGCCGTCTTCGCCGATCAGGTTTTGCGCCGGTATTTCCAGATTGTCGAAAAACAACTCATTGGTCTCGTGGTTGACCATGTTGCGAATCGGACGAACCGTCAGGCCGTGGCCAATCGCATGGTGCAGATCGACGATGAAAATGGACAAGCCTTCTGATTTCTTTTTCACTTCGGGAATAGGCGTCGTCCGCGCCAACAGAATCATCAAGTCCGAGTGCTGCACGCGTGAGATCCACACCTTCTGACCGCTGACGACATAGCGATCGCCGCTCTTGATCGCGACGGTCTTGATCTTGGTCGTGTCGGTGCCGGTGCTGGGTTCGGTCACGCCCATCGATTGCAGGCGCAATTCTCCAGTCGCAATCAGTGGCAGATAGCGTTTTTTTTGCGCTGGGCTGCCATGGCGTAACAACGTGCCCATGTTGTACATCTGGCCGTGGCATGCCGCGGCATTCCCTCCCGATCGGTTGATCTCTTCCATGATCACCGATGCTTCGCCCAGCCCCAAGCCCGAACCGCCGAATTCCTGCGGAATCATTGCAGCGAGCCAACCTGCTTTCGTCAGCGCGTTGACGAACGCTTCGGGATAGGCGCGTGCCTCGTCTATCTTGCGATGGTATTCGTCGGGATATTCGGCGCACAGCGCTCGTACCCCGTCGCGGATGTCTTGGTACTTTTCCAGTATCGGGTCGCTCATAAAGTTTCTCTGACCAGTTTCGCGCTGGCATCCATCGCCAACCAGCCTTGGTGATCGCGCGCCCACAGCTTCACCCACCCGTCACCCTCCGCGCGTCCGCAGACGCTAAAGCGATGAATATCGAACAGCGGGCGAACCGCGCGAAAGCTGAAACGACTGACGCGCGCGTGGGAAAACTGGCGCCGCAGCAAGTCCACTAGCAGCGTGGCGATCAACGGGCCATGCACGATCAGGCCCGGATAGCCTTCCACTTCGGTCACGTACGGCAGGTCGTAATGAATGCGATGTCCGTTGAATGTCAACGCCGAGTAACGAAACAGCAGCACGGGATCGGGAGCGATCTCGCGTTGGAAGGTCTCGTCGATCGGCGCCGCCTGGGGTGTTGGCGCCGGTGCATCGGGACCGGGACTGTCACGGAAAACGATGTCGTGTTCTTCGTCGATCGCGATGCCGGCGGCATTCGAGATTTGATGTCCGACGGTTACAAAAACTAACGAACCGCTTTGGCCGCTCTTGATTTTGACCGCGTCAATTTTAGACACGCGAGTGATGGACTCACCGACTCTCAAGGGATGCCTGAAAGCCAGGCGTCCGCCGGCCCACATGCGTCGCGGCAACGGTACCGGCGGCAAAAAACCGCCGCGCTTTGCGTGGCCATCGTGCCCGATCTCGCTGTGTCGTGCCAGCGGCGTGAAATAGAGCCAATGCCACAGCGGCGGCAATGGCGCGCCGGGTCGCAGCTCGATCGTGTCCAGGTCCAGGGTTGCGGCCATGGCGGCGACCGGCGCGGGTGCAACATGATCATCGCGCGTTTCGGTGCGGCCGATCCAATCGCGCAAATTTTCGAGCTGCATGTGTGAACTCCGCGGGCTGACTGCGTTGACTCAGAGGTTAATCACGATCTTGCCGAAATGCTTACCATCTTGCAGATGCCGAAATGCCTCTGCTGCGCGCTCCAGCGGAAAAGTCGAATCCACAACGGGCTTGAGTTTGTGTTCGTCAATCGCCCGGTTCATTGCTTCGAAGCGCGCGCGTGACCCGACCGCGATACCTTGCATCCGCACCATCGGACCAATGACGGCGCGCAGCGCAATCTCGGCTTGGTAACCACCGACGAAGCCGACGATTCCGATAAAACCGCCAAAGCTCAGCGATGCGATCGACTGTTGCAAAGTTGAACCCGCGGTCTCGACCACGATATCGATGCCGCGACCACCTGTCGCGTCTTTCACGGCGGTTTCCCACGCCGGTGTCGTCCGGTAATTGATCATGGCGTCCGCACCAAGTTGCTTCACGCGCTCGAGTTTTGCGTCGCTTGAAGATAGTGCAATGACTTTAGCGCCGGCGAGTTTCGCGAACTGCAGCGCGAACAGCGCGACGCCACCGGTGCCTTGGATCAATACGCTGTCGCCGGGCTTGACCTTGCCTTCTTGCAGCGTGGACCACGCGGTCAACGCCGCAATCGGCAGCGTCGCCGCCTCGCCGTCGCTGAGGTGGCGTGGCACTGTCACTGCATCTTGCGCCGGCACTGCGATGTATTCTTGCAACACACCGTCGAGCGGCGCGCCCAGCGTGCGCTGCGTGCGCAGTTCCAGCGTCGGATTGCCGTCGTGCCAGCCTTGCGTGTAAATCGGCATGACGCGGTCGCCAACTTTGAAGCGTGCCACATCCTCGCCGACCTCCACGACCTCGCCGCAGGCGTCCGAAGCGGGTACATAGGGGAGACGCAACGCGGGCATATATTTCTGCGCAAGAATCGCCAAGTCGCGATAGTTCAAGCTCGCGGCTTTGAGGTGAACCAGGATTTCGCCACGCCGAGGCTTTGGAATAGGGCGGCGCGCAATCTTCAGCGCGTCAATCGAAAATGCGCCGGCTTCCAGCGCGCGCATGTTTTGCTCTGCATTCATCG